>DHLY01000166.1 GCA_002405525.1 Proteobacteria bacterium UBA4656 | reverse complement strand
CCGTTCTGCACCATCGAGCCCAACACCGGCATCGTCGAGGTGCCCGATCCGCGGCTCGCTGCGCTGGCTGCCATCGCCAGGCCGGAGAAGGTGATTCCGGCGGCGGTGGAGTTCGTCGACATCGCGGGCCTGGTGGCCGGGGCCAGCAAGGGCGAGGGCCTGGGCAACCAGTTCCTCGCCAACATCCGCGAATGCGATGCGATCGCGCACATCGTGCGCTGTTTCGACGACCCCAACATCATTCACGTGGCGGGCAAGGTGGACCCGGTGAGCGACATCGAGGTCATCAACACCGAGCTGGCGCTGGCCGACCTGCAGACGGTCGACAAGCAGATGCAGAAGTACAGCAAGGTCGCGCGCACCGGCCAGGGGCCGGAGGCCAAGGAGGCCAGGCGGCTGGTGGAGGCGCTGGAGAAGATCGTCCCGGCGCTCAACCAGGCCCGGCCCGCGCGCAGCGTCGACCTGTACGAGGAAGAGAAGGCCGTGCTGCGGCCGCTGTTCCTGCTGACGATGAAGCCCACGATGTACGTGGCCAACGTCGAGGAGCACGGCTTCGAGGGCAACCCGCTGCTGGAGAAGGTGCGCGGCTACGCCGCCGCCGAGGGTGCGCCGGTGGTGGCGGTGTGCGCCAAGGTGGAGGCCGAGATCGCCGACCTGTCGGACGAGGACAAGGAAGTGTTCCTGGCCGACATGGGCATGACCGAGCCGGGCCTGGCGCGCATGATCCGCGCCGGCTACGCGCTGCTCGGCCTGCAGACGTATTTCACGGCCGGCCCGAAGGAAGTGCGCGCCTGGACCGTGCCGCAGGGTGCCACCGCGCCGCAGGCCGCCGGCGTGATCCACACCGACTTCGAAAAGGGCTTCATCCGCGCCGAGACCATCGCCTTCGACGACTACGTCAAGTTCAAGGGCGAGGCGGGCGCCAAGGAGGCCGGCCGGATGCGGCTGGAGGGCAAGGAGTACGTCGTCAAGGATGGCGACGTGCTGCACTTTCGGTTCAACGTCTAGCCGTGGCGCGGCGGCTTGCCGGTCACGCCTGATGGACCCAGGCGCCCTGCCGCCCGAGCAAGCCGGCCCCGCCGCCTGGCACGGGCCGCAGATGGCGGCGCGCAGCGACTGGATCGGCACGCTCGATCCCGCCGACCTCGCGGAGCTGGAGGCGGCCATGCGCCGCTTTCTCGCCGCCGGCGACGATCCGGCCCGCATCGGCCAGATGACGGCGGCGCAGTTTCCGCTGCCGCGCCTGGCCCCGCGGCTGGCCGCGCTGCGCCAGGAGCTGCTGCACGGCCGCGGCTTTGCACTGCTGCGGCGGCTGCCGGTGGAGCGCTACTCCATGGTGCAGGCGGCCACGCTCTTCATGGGCCTGGGCGTGCACCTCGGGGCGCCGCGCTCGCAGAACGCCCAGGGGCACGTGCTGGGCCACGTGTGCGACCTCGGGTTGTCGAGCGCCGACCCCAACGTGCGCATCTACCAGACGCGCGAGCGGCAGACCTTTCACACCGATTCCTGCGACCTCGTCGGCCTGCTGTGCCTTCGCGCGGCGCCGCGCGGCGGCGACTCGCTGCTGGTGAGCGCACTCACCCTGTTCAACGAACTGCGCCGCACGCGCCCGGACCTGGCGGTGCGGCTGCTGCGGCCGATGGCGCACGATCGCCGTGGCGAAGTGCCGGCCGGTGCGCAGCCGTTCTTCATGATCCCGGTGTTCAGTTGGCACGCGGGCGCGCTCACCGTGTTCTACCAGCGCCAGTACTTCGACAGCGCGCAGCGTTTTGCGCAGGCGCCGCGGCTGACGCCCGCGGACGTGGCCGCGCTGGACGCCTTCGATGCGCTCGCCAACGACCCGCGGCTGAACTTCGCAATGCGGCTGGCGCCCGGCGACCTGCAGTTCGTCCATAACCACGTGCTGCTGCACGACCGTACCGCCTTCGACGACGCGCCCGAGCCGGCGCAGCGGCGCCATCTGCTGCGCCTGTGGCTGGCCGCGCCCGGCGCCCGCGAGCTGCCGCCTGCCTTTGCCGCGCGCTACGGCGCGCTCACCGTCGGCGACCGCGGCGGCATCGTGGTGCCGGGCACGCGACTCACGGTGCCGCTGGCGCCCGTCTGAGGGCGGGCTTACCACGGCCGGCCCGGCGCGCAGACCCCGGCTGGTCCCGGCGTTACGCCGCCGACGGCAACCGATCCGTCGGCGCGCCGGCCCCGATCGACCGACCGCGGCCAGCCGGCTTCGCATGACACCGGGCCCCGCCGACCCCGGCCTGCGCCGATCCGCGGTTGGGCGACAGGAACCGGCGCCGCTCATTACACTTGAACACCATGGCGACGCTCTCTCAAATTCTGTTTTATCCGGTCAAGGGCTGCGGCGGCATTTCGCCCGGCCACGCTACGCTGGCTGCGACCGGCCTGGAAATCGACGGCATCGGCGACCGCGAGTGGGTGGTGGTGGACGCCGACGGCGAGTTCCTGAGCCAGCGCGAGTACCCGCGGCTGGCGCTGGTCGACACGCGCATGACCGGCTCGGCGCTGCGGCTGAAGGCGCCGGGCATGCTGCAACTGGAGGTGCCCTTCGCCTCCGAGGGCGATGTGCTCAAGGTGCGGGTGTGGGACGACGTGGTGCCCGCCGTCACGCAGGGCGAGATCGCCGATGCCTGGTTCAGCAGCTTTCTCGGCACCCCGGCGCGGCTGATGCGCTTCGACCCGGAGCACGTGCGCCACGCCAGCGCGCGCTACACCGGCAAGCACGAGGCGCCCTTCAAGTTCGCCGACGCCTTCGCGCTGCTGGTGACTTCCACCGCCTCGCTGGCCGACTTCAATGCGCGACTGGCCAAGGCGGGGCACGCGGCCGTCGGCATGGAGCGCTTCCGCCCTAACCTCGTGCTGTCCGATGTCGAGCCCTACGAGGAGGACTTCCTCAAGTCGATCCGGATAGGCGAGGCCACGCTCAAGGTGGTCAAGCCCTGCGCGCGCTGCACGGTGCCGGGCGTCGATCCGGCCACCGGCGAGGCAACCAGCACGGTGCCCGACCTGCTGGCGACCTACCGTCGCCGCGAGCTCGGTGGCGAGACGGGCGTGATGTTCGGCGTCAACGCGATCGTCACGGCCGGGGCCGGCGCCGTCCTGCGCGTGGGCGACGCGGTGGCGCTCGAACTGGCGCTGTAGGCGGCCCGCTTGGCGCGCTCGTTTGCGGGCTCACTGGACTGCCTGCGCGCTGCGCGCTCGGGGATTCGCCCTTGGCGCGACCCGGCGGAAACATCGGACTACCTGCGCGCTGCGCGCTCAGGGATTCGC
>DHLY01000129.1:3142-4447 GCA_002405525.1 Proteobacteria bacterium UBA4656 | reverse complement strand
GCGGACATGGCTGGGGCCCGGCTTGGTGTCGCAGGGACGCCGGGGATAGGCGTTAAGCGCAATAAACGCAACATCCGAAACAATCGAAAGTCAGGCGGCGATTACGCTGTCGACGTCGCCGGCTGCCAGGGCATTCATGTAGCCCAGCACGAGGTCGCGCGTGCGGTAGCGGCCGAAGGCGCGCTCGTCGGCCTCCTGCACGATCGGGAAGGTGCCCAGGACGTAGGCGGCGTCGTCGCGGTCGAGGCCGTACAGCCGGAAGAACAGCGCATCCAGCCGGGCCATGCGGTGGCGGCGATCTTCGGCGTCCCACGCGAAGGGAGGGCCGTCGTGGCCGAGGTCGCGCGCGAAGGGGGCGAGGTCGTGGGCGGTGTAGCTCAAGCGCAGCACCTCGCGGCGGATCAGGTCCGACACGGTGCCCGCGCCCAGTGGCTCCGCGAATCGCTCGCGGGCGATGAGCGGAAGCTGCTCGACGATGTACCAATTGAGGTGCTGGCCCTGCACCTTCAGTCGCGCACAATAGTCGAGTGCGAAACTGTTGAGGTTGGCAAGGAGCGCGGCTAGGTCTCTCGCCTCTATTCCGCCATCCGATGCAACAAGTGTTGGAAGTGTGTTGCCGTAGCCCGCTTCGGGAACGATTGCGGCAATCATCGTTCGCATGTTTGTTGGCGCAGTTACGTCCTTGAACGCAACAACCCAATTGTGGCGACCTCTGTCGTCCACCGCAGATGCAGAGACCCAGTATTGAGGCGACGGCAGCCAGCTTGAATCCGACCGCTGACCGTCTGTCGTCGGCTCTGGTTGCGCGGGACGATGCAAGTTTTCCGGATTGACAACCACGCTGGCTGCCCGATGGTCGTAGGCCTGAACCATTTTGCCTTCGTACAACGGCACGTATTCCTCAGGACCGGCTTTCCAGCGATTCGGTGCGACTTTGTAGCCGCCGTGCTCGGAAAGCCACTGTTCCGTGCGGAACTCGCCGGAGTCGTTGGTCATGTGGAACATGGTGTTGTACCGCACGGGCCACGCCTTCAACGCTGGGCCAGGTGGCTTCTCTTGCTCCGGCCGTCGATCGACCATCACCGGATGCACGCGATAGAGGCGCGTTGTGATCGCTGCATCACGGGCCGAACGAAAGATCGGGGCCGTCCCGGTATTGGGATTCACGGCAGCGAAGTCCGCCGCGCTCAGGGCGATGATGCGATCCGCGGCGGACAGATCCTCGACCCGATGCAGGTAGAAGGCGGACCGGGTCGCATCGAAGGTGCGCTCGACCCCGCCGAAAACCAGCGCGCAGAACTTGAA
>DHLY01000129.1:0-2946 GCA_002405525.1 Proteobacteria bacterium UBA4656 | reverse complement strand
CTGGTGGACACGCCGCGGAAGAACTTCGCCGCGCCGAGGTCGCCGGCGATTCCGGACGGAACCAGAAGCGCCACGAGGCCGTCCCGGCGTGCGATGCCTGAGGCGCGCTCGACGAACAGTGAGTACAGGTTCACGTCGCCGCCGGACAGCAGCGGGTAGTAGCCGCTCGATCGGGCGACCTTGGCCATGGTCTCGGCGCGCGCCGCGGCATCCGCATACGCCTGCCACAGCGGGTCTCCGGTGGTTTCCAGCGCCTTGATCATGCGGGTCCGGTCGGCCGCACGCGCCTGCCGGGCGATCTCCGGTCGCCGCTCCGCGAACCACTCCACCTGCTGCAGCTTCATGCGGTCCCAAGGCGGATTGCCGATCACGACGTCGAAGCCGCCTTGCGGCTGCCCGCTCTCCATCCCGCGCCAGGCGGTCGGAAACGCGAGTTCCCAGTGCAGGAACGCCTCCTCGGTGGCAAGCCGACGGCACCTGTCGAGCAGCGCATTGATGGCCTCGGCCTTGGGCGCGTCCTCGATCCGCGTCGCATGGGCGCGATCGTTCGCGAGCACCAGCAGGTTCCGGCCGAACTGACCGGACAGCAGGTCCGCGACCGCCGCGTGCCACTCACCACGCTCCCGCTTCGGCGCATCCAGCGGCGCAATCCAGCGGATGGCCTGCCAGAGGTCGAGCAGGCCGCGCAAGGGCCGCAGCGCCCGTTGCGCCTCGTCGAGCAGGCGCTGCGACTGGTGGACTTCCGCCACGTCCACGTCGGTGATCTCGCCGAGTTCGTTCAGTGCGTTGACGGCGGCACCGATGCTCACCAGGTCGTCTTCGGCGAACAGCCCGCCGCGCCGGCGAAGGTCGGCGACGACCACCGCCAGCGACTCGCCGAACAGCGCGTCGCCGCAGCGCAGGTGGTGGTCGAGGAAGGACAGCGGCGCGCCGGCCGTGAAGGTGTGCAGCCACAGCGAGAGCTTGGCCAGCTCGACCGCCATCGGGTTCTTGTCGGCGCCGTGGATGACCCGCTTCAGGATCATCCGCCGCACAACGTGCCGGTCATCGAGTTGGGACTCGTCGACGGTCCACTGTCCGGCGCGCGCGTTCTGCAGGATTCGGGCGCGAATCTCGCGCACCCGGACCAGGACGGGCGACTCGTAGTGCCACTCGGGCTCCAGTCCATTGACGAGCGAGGCCGCTTCTGCGCTCGCCTCCAACACTTCGTCCGCGAGGTAGTCGACGAGGGAAACGAGGAAGTGCCCGCTGCCCATCGCCGGATCGCAGATTTTCAGGCCCAGCAACGCGGCCGCGAGGTCGTCGCCCTCGAGGGCGTGGCGACGCGCGGCAACGCTGCCCCGCTCGTTGCGGCGTCGTTCGAAGGACTCGATGAATCGGGTTCTGCGTTCACCGATCAAGGGCTCGAGTGACTCCTTGATCAACAGCTTCACGAGGTCGTCGTGGGTGTAGTAGCTGCCGGTGACGCGGCGCGCGAAGCTGGCGGGCCGAACGACGACCTGCCCATCGGGCTCCACTTCGATCGCCTGTTCGAGCAGTCGCTCGTAGATCGAGCCCAACTGCTGCACCGAGAGATCACGGTAGTTGATCCAGCGCCGACGATCGTCGCTGCCGACCTCGCGCGAAAGCGCGTCCAGCGCCGGTGCGACGACGGCGTCGCCGAGCGCGACCCGCGCAAGGACGTCGTTCTCAGCATCCTCAAACAGTCCACCGTTGTAGGCCGGCAGGCCGATACTCGGCTCGCCCACGGCGATGGCGCGGAACAAGTCGCTCAGATGCTGCCAGTAGCGCCGCATCGATGCCGCGAAGGTGTCGTTGCGGTCGACACGGTCGGCGATCTCCTGCCGCACCCGGCGCAGAGAGTAGTCGTCGTAGCGCCGGTCGCGCGCCGGGAGCAGGTCGCGATCTTCGGCGAACAGGACGAAGAGCAGCCGGTAGAGCAGGATCAGGGCTGCACGCTTGATGTCTTCCCGGTAGTCGCGTTCCAGTGGCCGAGCCTGCGGATCTGCGGCCACCAGGGCGGCAACAAGGCGCGGAAAGACGTCCGTGAACACCCGGTCACCCAGCGCTGTGGACACCCGGCCTTCCCAATGTCGGCTTTCGTCCAGCGCGATCCGGTGGAACGTGCGGCCTTGCGCGTCCCCGGCTTGCGGCAGGAACCCGGCAGCCCGGAACGCGAGGAAGAAGACGCGCAATGCGTGGGTCGGGTCCGTGGCCGGCGCCAGCAGATCGCCCTGCAGGCCCCTGGCGCCCGCGAGGTCGGCGAGGTCGAATTCCAGGAACTCTTCCGACCGCGACCGTGCGCCCTGCCAGTAGAGCCGCCAGTAGCGGCCGTTGGTCAGGATGCCCCACATGACCGATCGATCCGACACGGCCTCCGCCCGGGTCAGGTAGCGCAGCATCTGACTGGACGGGGTCTCCAGTTCCCCACGTTCAGGGCTGCTGGATCGGTCGAGCGGCCGCAACCAGCGCTTGCTTTCGACGATCAGCTGGCCGTGGATGAAGCGGCGATCGGGCTGCGACTCGGCGAGGGCGCGTGCACCGGCGTCGGGGGTGGCGAACAGCAGGGTGTCCGGGACGTCCGCCCGGCCTTTGATGTTGGCCTGCTCCTGCGGCAAAAGGGTCCACCCGAGCGCGCGCAGCACTGGATGGATCAGCTCCGATTCGGTCTGCGCTTCATTAAGCCGCGTCGCGGCGTCGACCCGCGCAAACGCGGCACGGGTTGCAGCGACAAAGGCCTAGAAACCTGCGTCGTCGAGCTGCTTCCATGCGTCCGTCTCGGTGACGCCGACGGCCAAGAAGTCCTGGGTCAACAGCGATCCGCGCATCCGTCACCGAGCTGGTTTCTGCCCCTTCCGGATGTTAGCGCGGCGCGACGCCGATCCGATGGGTCTCGTGGTGGGCTCCAAGGCGCCGAAACGGCGACGGGCCGCGCGAGGCGGCCCG
>DHLY01000002.1 GCA_002405525.1 Proteobacteria bacterium UBA4656 | reverse complement strand
CCGGATCGTCGAGGCGGTCCATCAGCGCGGCGAAGAAGCCGGTGTGCTCGATGTCGAGGTCGCCGTGCGAGCGCAGGTAGGTGAACGCCGAGCGCGGCAGTTCGAGCGTGCGCTCGATCACCTCGGCGGCGCGGGTGGCGATCGCCACGCTGGTGCCTTCCAGCACCAGCACCATGCCGAAGAAGCCGACCGGATTGCCGCGCGCGATGGTGTCGTAGGCGTAGGCGACCATCAGTTCGGTGGCCGGCGCGGGCGCGGAAGCCGCCGCTGCGGCGCGGTCGACGCCCATCGCGGCGAGGTCGTCGAGGATCCACTCCTGGTGGCCGACTTCCTCCTCGATGTACTCGGCGACCGCGCTGCGCAGCCACTCCAGCCGCGCCGGCAGGCGCGCGCCGCAGGCCATCAGCAGCGGCGTGGTGTGGCGCACGTGGTGGTAGGCCTGGGTGAGGAAGGCGGCGTAGTCGGCGCGCGAGACGCGGCCCTCCAGCGCCTCGCGCAGGATCGGCAGGGTGAGCAGTTCCTGGCGCGCGGCGCCGGTCTGGGCCAGCAGCCGGGCGTGGAAACCGGTGTTCGATGCAGCGTTGGGTGGGGTCATGCGGATTGCGGCTCCGGCGTGCGGACGATGCGGGAATCAGGGCAGGCGGCGAGCGCCGCGCCATAGCGGGCGAGGATCGCCGCGCGGCGCGGCCGGCCGTTGCCGGTGAGCAGGCCGTTGGCGGCGCTGAACGGTTCGTCGGCGCGCAGCACGGCGCCGATGCGCGCGTAGTCGGGCAGGCCGGCGTTGACCTCGGCCACCGCGCGTTCCAGTTCCGCCGGCGCGATCGCGGGATCGCGCGGCACCAGCAGCGCGGCGGCCTGCGCGCGGCCTTCGCCCCAGGCCAGCGCCTGCGCGATGCGCGGATGCTGGGTCAGTTCGGACTCGACCCACTCCGGGCTGACGTTGCGGCCCCAGGCGGTGATGTACATCGCCTTGCGGCGGCCTTCGACGTGCACGAAGCCGTCGTGGTCGATGCGCCCGAGGTCGCCGGTCGCCCACGGCCCCGGCGCTGGCGGCGGATCGCCGGCGCAGCCGAGGAAGCGTGGACCGTCGATGCGGATCTCGCCGTCGGCAGACAGCGAGAGCGCGGTGTGCGGCAGCACGCGGCCCACGCTGCAGGGGCGTCGCGCGCCGGGGCGGTTCAGGCACACCACCGAGGCGCACTCGCTCAGGCCATAGCCTTCGAACACCGGAAGGCCGACGGCTTCCGCGCGGCCGAGCAGGCTCAGCGGCACGCGCGCGCCACCGACCGCGACCATGCGCAGCGAATCCGGCAGCCGCGCACCGGACTCGGCGGCCAGCACCAGCGCCTGCAGCAACTGCGGCACCGCGATCAGCGACTGCGGGCGGAAGTGGTGCAGGGTGGCGAGCAGGCGCGCCAGGTCGATCCCGCTGCTGCCGCCGTGGCCGAGTTCGGCCAACGAGGGCAGGGCGATCTCGCCGCCGGCCAGCAGCGGCGCATAGACGCCGCCGACCGCCTCCAGCAGCACGCCCAGCGGCAGCAGGCACAGGTGGCGCCGCACGTGGAGCGGCGCCATCGCCTGCGCCAGCGAGGCCGCCACCGCTTCCGGCAGGCGCGCATCCAGGCACACGCCCTTCGGCGCGCCTGTGCTGCCGGAGGTGTAGGTGACGATCGCGGTGCCGGCGGGCACCGCGCGGGTCGCGGGCGGCAACTCGCGCAGCGCGAAGCCGCATCCGGGCCGCGCCGGGCGGCCGTCGCCCGCGGGCAGCGCGAGCGCGACCGCGGACTGCAGCGCATGCGCCGCCTGCGCCTCGCTGAAGAACGGCGGCAGTGGCAGGTGGGCGCGTCCGCAGCGGCGCAGGGCGAGGTCGAGCAGCACCCAGTCGATGCCGTTGTCGAGCCGGCTGGCGAGCGGGCCGGGCGGCAGGTCCGACAGCAGGTCGGCGAGGTCGTCGATGCGTGCGCGCAGGTCGGCCGCACTCAGCG
The DNA here is from genome assembly GCA_002405525.1 of Proteobacteria bacterium UBA4656. Lineage (GTDB taxonomy): Bacteria > Pseudomonadota > Gammaproteobacteria > Xanthomonadales > Ahniellaceae > UBA4656. The sequence goes on along the minus strand of DHLY01000002.1, from coordinate 28,837 downwards.
CGTGCCGCGCGTCGCGCAGCACGAGGTCGGTCGGCGCGCGCGCGGCGAGGGCTTCGAGCACGCGGCTCATGGCGTTGTCTCCGCCGCCGCGGCCGGTGCGCGCACGGCGCGCGGCCGGCGCACCGCCTCGTGCGGCATGACGGCGAGGAAGGCGGCGCCCGCGGCGAGGTCGCCGCAGAGCAGCACCGGCTGGCTGTCGTAGTAGCGGCCCCAGTCGGTGGCGGACGGCCGCAGCCGCTCGCGCCGCGCCGGCGCCAGCGCCACCGGACGCAGGCCGAGGCGGTCGAAGGCATTGCGCAGTTGCAGGGTGGCGGCGAACAGCACCCAGCGCAGGCCGGCGGCATCGAGGCCGCGGGTCAGGCACAGGATCAGGCGCCGCGCATCGCCCGGCCGCTGCGCCGCGAGGCCGCCGACTTCGACCATCGTCTCGCGGTCGACCGCGCGCGCCAGCGCGCCAGCCACCGCCTGCTCCGCCGGCGCATCCAGGTACTGCTCGACGAACAGCGGGGCGTTCGCGGCCAGGCGCAGCCCGACCACCGCCAGCAGCGCGCCGCCGGCGTCGCGGAACGCCAGCAGCCAGGGCATGAACTCGCGCAGCGTGGCGCCGTGGCGCTCGCGATACACCGCGGCAACGAAGGCTTCGGCCTGCGTGCGGTCGTCGCCCGGGCCCAGCAGTTCCGGCCGCCAGTCGGGGTTGTGCGCCCCGTCGATCCGGTGGGCGAGGTCGTCGAACGCGCGGCGCAGGGCGAGGGCAGGCATGGCGGCATCCTCGCCGCGCTGCCTTAAGGCACGATTATCCAGTCGTTAGCGACGTGTTCGCCCGCCGTTCAAAACGTGCAAAGTCGCGCATGTAACGCCGCCCTCGCCAGACGCACCGGCCACGCGCCACACTCGGTGCGACCGCCGCCGCATCCCGGACCCGCCATGCAGCACCCGCCCGACCGCGACCCCGCCGCCGACCCCCAGGCCCTGCCGCCGCGCACCACGCCGACCTGGGAGATGGAACTGCTGCTGTCCGGCGCCACCGTGTTCGCGCTGCTGCAGGCCTACGGCTGGATCGCGCCGCGGATCGCCGACGTCGCGGAGATGGCCGGCCTGCGCATGCAACTGCTGCTGTCCCCGCTGCTGCTCTACCTGCAGGCCGCGATGCTCGCGCTGGCCGGTGGCCTGCTGCTGCACCTGCTGCTGCGCGCGTTCTGGATCGCCCTGGTGGGTCTGTACTCGGTGGATCCGGCGGGTCGGGTGCGCAAGTCGCCCAGCCTCGGTCCATGGTCGCGCGCGCGCATCGCCGCGGCCTGGGATGCGCTGCCGACGCGGATCGCCGCGCTGGACGACCAGGCCACGATCGTGTTCGCGGTCGCGCTCGGCATGGCGCGCCTGATGGGGCTGCTGTTCCTCTATGCAGGATTGATGGTGCTGGTGGGGCTCGCGCTGGCCGCCGTCACCGAGGATGCCATCCCCGCGCCGGCGACCTTCGCGGTGCTGGCCTGCCTGTTGCTGGTGCCGTTCGTGATCGCGATCGCCATCGACAGTCGCGCCGAACGGCGCGGTCGCGCGGTGCCGGCGCTCGTGCAGCGCATCCTCGGCTTCTACGACCGCATCGGCATGACCCCGCAGCACAACCTGAGCCTGCAGGTGCTGATGTACCGGCTGTCCGCAGGTGGCGGTCGCCTGCGCGGCGCGCTCTCGGTGATGGCGATCATCTTCGTGCTGACGCTGTGCACGATGGCGTTGCCGCTGGCCCTGCGCGGCGACCTCGACGATCGCGTGCGCGCCGGATTCCCGCGCCTCGTGATCGGCGACCACGCCACGTTGCGCGGCGTGCATTACGCCGACACCGCGAGCGGCCCGCTGGCGCGGCGCGTGCCCTCGATCCCGTCGATGCGCGTCGAGGGCGCGTGGCTGCCGCTGTTCATCCCCTGGGTCGACCTGTGGCATGCCGACGGACTGGCCACGTGCAGCGCATCGCACGCCTCGAACTGGCGCGCCGATCCGGTGTCGGCGCGCGCGGTGCTCGACTGCATGGCCGCCGGACAGGCGATCGCGCTCGATGGCGCGCCGCTGCAGGCGCCTTGGCACCTGGTCGACGATCCGCTGGCCGACCGGCGGGGCTTCCTGGTCATGGTCGACCTGCGTGGCGTTCCGTCCGGGCCGCACGAACTCGCGGTCCAGCCGCCGCCGCCAGCCCGCGACGACGACGCACCGGACACCCCCTGGCGGATCCCGTTCTGGAACTGAGCAGCGGCGCCGCCCGCGGGTCCCCCGGAAACGCCCTAGCGGTGCAGGCGATCGATGATCGGAAAGCCCGGGCGATCCCACGAATCCGGCACCGACGCCGCTTCCCACGCGAGGAAATCGGCATCGGCGAACACCGCGTCGGCGAACGACTGCGCGGCCGGCGACAGCGCCACGCCGTAGCTGCGCATGCGGGTCGCGACCGGCGCGTAGAACGCATCCGCGATGCAGCGCTCGCCGAACAGCCACGGCCCGCGCGCGGCGTGCGTGGTGCGCAGCGCCGACCACAGCGCGTCGATGCGCGCGATGTCGGCCTGCGTGTCCTGCGGCCAGGCCACCGCCGGCGTGCGGCGGTGGATGTTCATCGACAGGTCGCGGCGCACCGCGGCAAAGCCGGAATGCATCTCGGCCACCGCCGAACGCGCGGTGTAGCGGGTGCGAGCGTCGCGCGGCCACAGCCCGGCGTCGGGCCGCTGCTCGGCCGCCCACTCGCAGATCGCCAGCGAATCCCACACCACGAGGTCGTCGGCGTGCAGGCACGGCACGCGGCCGTTGGGCGCCACCGCGAGGACCTGCGCGATGCCCTGCTGGCCGTAGCCGGGCTGGCGCAGGTTGATTTCGCGTTCCTCGAACGGGATGCCCGCCCAACGCAGCGCGAGCCACGGGCGCAGCGACCACGAGGAGTAGTTCTTGTTGCCGATATAGAGCGTGTTCGCCATGGTCGTCGCCGCGCGGGTCGGGCGCGCAGGATGGCGGAGGCTCAGGCCCGCGACCAGTGCATGATCCAGCTCACCGTCCAGGTCCGCCCGCCGTCGCGCGAGGCCGCCTGCCGCCAGCGGCAGCGCCCGTCGCCGATCCGGTCCCAGATGCCGGCGCCCAGTTGCTCGCCCTGCGCGTCGGTCTCACGCGCGTAGAACAGGCCCGCGCCGTCCTCGAAGCTGCCGGTCAGGCCCGCGCCAGCGAGTACGCCGACCTTGGCGTTCACCCAGTAGTCCGACCACACGCCGGTGGCGGGGTCGAGCAGGCGCAGGCCCATGCCGCTGAAATCGCGCGCGGGGATGCGCAGCTCCTCCACGCTGGCGATGCCGCCGAGCAGCGAACGGCAGGTCGCCGCACCCTCGAACGCATCCCACGCTGCCTCGCCCTCGCGCCGGCGCCAGTGGCGGATGCGCCATTCGCCGTCGAGAAAGGCGAAGTCGCCGGCGCGGCCGGCGGTCGGCTTCGCCGGCGGCGCGGGGATCGGGTCGTGCAGGTCGGCGGGTTCGTCGTCGGCGCGCAGCGGGCGCGTGCCGCCGGCCACCATCGCGGCGGCGGCGGTGCCGAGCAGGATTCGGCGCAGGACATCCATCGGGTCGCTCCTCGGTCGGCGCGGGCGTGCGCCGGGTACGCCATCCTCGCGCCTATACTTGCCAAGATCTGTCATGTTTCAGCCGGATCATTCGCCATGCGTGCCAGTCGTCTGCTGTCGATCCTGATCCTGCTGCAGCAGGGCGTGCGGCTGACTGCGCCCGACCTCGCGCGGCGCTTCGAGGTCTCGGTGCGCACCATCCACCGCGACATCGACGCGCTGGCAGCGGGTGGCGTGCCGGTGTACGCCGAGCGCGGCCGCGACGGCGGCTTCCGCCTGCCGCGCGGCTGGCGCACGCCTACCCCGGGCATGACCGCGCAGGAGGCCGCGGCGCTGCCGCTGTCCGGCGTGCCCACGGCGGCGGCCTCGATCGGCTGGCGCGACCCGGCTGCGCGTGCGCACGACAAGCTGCTGGCCGCGATGCCCGCCGACGGCCAGCACCGCGCGCAGCGGGTCGCCAGCCGCTTCCACCTCGACGCCGTGCCCTGGTACCACCGCGCCGAAACGCTGCCGCAGTTGCCGGCGCTGGCCGCTGCGGTGTGGGACGACCAGCGCATCCGCGCCCGCTACGAGGGCTGGTCCGAAGGCTCGCGGGTGGTCCTCGATCCGCTCGGCCTCGTGCTCAAGGGTGGGCTCTGGTACCTGGTGGCGGCGCGGCGCGGCAAGCCGCGCACCTTCCGCATCGCCGGGCTGTCGGACGTGGTCGTGCTCGACGCCGCGGCGAAGCGCCCGCGCGGCTTCGACCTCGCGACGTGGTGGGCGCGGGCCTGCCGCGACTTCGAGCAGCGCCTGTACCGCCAGCGCGGCGTGGTGCGGCTGTCGCCCGCGGGCCTGCGCGCGCTGCGCGACTTCGAGCCCGCGGTGGCCGAAGCCGTGCAGGTGCTCGCCGCCGAGCCGGACGGCTGGACGCGCCTGTCGCTGCCGATCGAGGACACCGCGTTCGGCGTGCGCCAGTTGCTGCGCTACGGCAACGAGATCGAGGTGCTGGAGCCGCCCGCCCTGCGCGCCGCGCTGGCGCGCGAGGCGCGCCGGATCGCGGCGCGCCACGCCCGTCGCGCCTGATCGATCAGAGCGCTCAGACGTCCTTCGCCATGCAGGTCGCCGACGCCGGGCACAGCGCGCGGAACTCCGCGCTCGCCCGCACCGACGCCGGCGCCTCGCCGCGCGGGATGACGCGATAGCCGTGGCGCGCGAAGAATGCCTCGGCGGTCTGCGTGAGCAGCACCAGTGGCGATCGCCCGCGCGCGCGGGCCAGCGTTTCGGCCGCCCGCAGCAGCACCGTGCCGTGGCCACCGCCGCGCAGGTCGGCGCGCACCGCCAGCGAGCGCAGCAGGCCGGCGTCGCCGCAGTCCTGCACGCCGACCACGCCGGCGATCAGGCCTTGCGCCTCGCCGACCACGAAGGCGATCGCCGGATCGTCGAGGTCGTCGACCGGCAGGCCCGTCTGCGCCAGCAGGGCGGCGATCGACGCGCGGTCGGCCGGGACCGCGACGCGAAGGTCCACGGCCGCTTCAGCAGCAACTGCCGGGCACGCAGCAGGCGGCCGCGGCGGTGAGCTTCGCCGGGTGCGCCGCAGTGGTGGGCGTGCAGGCGCCCGGCGCGGTCGCGCAGGCCGCCTCGCCGGCGTCGTACGTGGTGTTCTCGCCGGTCGTGTGGAAGGTCTCCCAGCGCGTGCCCTGCGGGTCGTGCGTCCACAGCTTGTCGGAGCGTGCGTAGCAGCACTGCGCGCCGTCCTCCGGCACCACGGCGCCACCTGCCGCGTGCAGGCGCGGGCCCAGCGCGGCGAGCTCGTCGGCGCTGTCGACCTGCAGGCCGAGGTGGTCGATGCCGGGCGCGCGGCCGGTGTGGGAGATCGCGAAGTTGATCCGTGGATCGTCGAGCATCCACTTCGCGTAGTCGGGCTTGGCGACGGTCGGCGCGGTGCCGAACAGGCGCGAATAGAAGGCGACGCTGGCCGGCAGGTCGGCCACGTTGAGGTGCACGTGGAAGCGGTTCATCGGCGGGCTCCTGGTAGGCGCGCGGTGCGCGCGGCGGTGGGTGCGCAGGGTGCGTCGCCTGCGCAGCAGTTCTCGGTGAGGTAGGCGAGCAGGGCGTTCATCCGCGCGTAGGCGGCGCGCACCCGGATCGAGCGCCCCTCGCGCTCGTCGAGCACCAGGCCGCAGGCACGCAACTGGTTCAGGTGCGCGGTCAGGGTGGCCGGGGGCAGGTCGAGCCGCTCGCGCAGCTCGCCCACCGACAGGCCGCCGTGGCCGGCCTGCACCAGGGCGCGGAAGGCGGCCAGCCGCGAGGCATGGCCGAGGGCGGCGAGGGCGGCGAGCACGGCTGACGTTTCCATGATTCGAGAATACTCGAATTATGGCCCGGGTCAAGCCCGGCCCGGGCGGGCCAGGCCGGCTCGACCGTTTCGCTGCACCAGTTGCCCGGTGCGCGCCGCCAGTCCGACCGTGGCCTGCGCGCCGGCGTTGAACTCGAGGAAATCCTGCTCGACGCCGTCGCTGAAGATCACGCCGTAGTCGGGCATCTGCGACACCAGCTGCAGCGACTGTCCCGGCTCGATGCGACCGAACACCAGGCCCGCCTGCGTGCTGCGGCTGGGGAAGGGCTCACGCACCACGAAGTGCAGGTGCGGGGATTCCCACGGAAATCCCGCGCGCTGCAGCGCTTCCAGCGCCGCCGAGCCGCTGTGCCCGGCGATGCCGGCCGCTCCAGTCAGCAGGCTGCGCAGCCAGCCGGTGGAACCGAGTCCGGTGGACACGATCACCCCGCTCGAGGACTGCGTCTCGCGCCGCTCGCCGAGCGCGATCTGGTAGCGCGCGGACACGTCGCCGCGCGGGCCGATGAACAGGTCGTTGACCGCGTGCAGGGTCTGCCCGTCGCCGAGCGTGACCTGCGCCATGCGGATCGCGCGCGCCGGACGGCGTCCCGCCTGCACCTCGGGCACGATGCGCGAAAGATCGCCCACCGCGAAGGGCAGCAGCACGCCGTCCCAGCGGCCGGGGTCGGGATTGACCCCGACCACCGGCTGGCCCTGCAGGTACTTCAGCGTGTTGGCCACCAGGCCGTCCTGGCCGACCACCACCACCACGCAGTCCGGCGGGAACAGGAAGTTCGGCACCAGGCTGCGATCGCGGCGCTGCACGCGGCCGTGCGCGCGCAGCGCCGCTTCCGCGGCATCGACCGCGGCGCGATACGCGGCCTGCTCGGCGAGGTAGTCCGAGAAATCCGCGCCGAGCCGCTCGACGTGGAAGCGCGCCTGCTCGATCGTGTTCAGCCGCGCCACCAGGTCGTCGAGCCGCGTGCGCCGGGTCACCAGCACGATGCGCTGCTGTTGGGCGTCCATGGCTCAGCCCTTCGCGATCGCGTTCGTCGGCCGGGTGAGCTGGCGCAGCAGGTCGGGCGAGATGTTCAGCTCGCCGATGTGGCCGGCGTTCTGCGCCAGGTCCTGGAAGGCCGCGGCGATCACCGTGCCGGGATCCGCGCTGCCCAGCGACAGCGCCTGCAGCACGCGCGGGTCGACGCCGCTGATGGTGTTCACCAGCGCGGCGAGGCCGTAGGCGCGCGCATCGGCCTCGCGGCGCGCGTTGGCGCTGCGCAGTTCGGTGAGCGTTTCGGTCTCGCGCTCCTGCGCGATGCGGCCCTGCAGGTCCTGCGCCTGGATCTGCAGGCGCTTTGCCAGCACGGCACGCTCGGCGTCCATCTGCGTCTCGCGGATCTCGCGCTTCTTGGTCTCCACCGCGATCTCGGTGCGCAGCTCGTTTTCCTTGATCGCGCGCTCCTGTTCGATGGCGGCGTTGCGGCGCCGGTACAGCGCGTCGTCGGCGGCCTCCAGGATGCGTTCGCGCACCGTCGCCTCCAGCGCACGCGCGGTCTCCGGCGTGGGCTTGATGGCGAGGATCGCGAAACTCACGAGTTCCAGGCCCAGCGCGGGCAGGCCATCGGGCGCGCGAAGTCCGTCGCGCACGGCGCCCACGAGGCGCGCCGAATCGCGCAGCAGGTCGGCCAGTTCACGACCCTGCAGGGCCGCGCGCAAGCGCACCTGCACGGCATTGACCACGCGCTGCGGCAGCTTGGCGGGGTCTTCCGACACGTAGCCCGCGCCGTCGGCGGTGAGCGTGAAGTCCATCAGCGAGGCGAGCAGCTTGGGATCGGCGACCCGGTAGGTCACCTGGCCCTGCACCGTGACCTCCTGGAAGTCGGCGCTGACCTCGCGGAACATGAACGGCGCATCCACGCTCTCCAGCGGGATCGACACCAGCGAGGCGTTCGGCGCGAAGTAGAAGAACGCGAAGCCCGCGCCCTCGCGAACCGGCACGCCGTTGCGGTACTGGATCAGGTAGGTCGTGGGACTGGCCTTGGCATAGCGGAAACCCAACATGGTGTTCTCCTCGGAAGATCCTTCCAGGGATGGCGGAGCCGGTCTGTCCGGTTCCGGCGCGGGCAGGCGCAGCCGCGCAGCGCGTGGAGCGAAGACTTCAGGCAGCGCACCTCAGAGCGTGCCGACGAAACGTTCGATGATGAAGTAGTGGTCCTCGAAGAGCTGCGCTTCCAGCTCGCGCAGCGCGGCCAGCGGGACCCAGCGCGCGCGCGTGGCGTCGTCGCCGCCCTTGACCGGCGGCAGTTCGCCGCCGGGGAAGTCGAAGTGGAAGGCGTGGGTGATCGTGCGGCCGCGCAGCGAGCGCTCCGGGTGGTCGAACACCTCCTGCGCGCGCAGCGAGCCGCGCAGCACCGGTGCGGGCAGCTTCAGGCGCGTTTCATCGCGCAGCTCGCGCAACACGGCATCCAGCAGCCGCTCGTCGCCGCGCAGGAAGCCGCCGGGCAGCGCGAGCAGGCCCTGGCCGGGCTGCGCACCGCGCGCGACCAGCAGCACGTGGCCCGAGTGCACCACCACGGCGTCGACGGTGACGAAGGTCGGACGGTAGGGCGCCGATGCCCAGCCGGCGCGATAGGTCTCCAGGAAGCGATGTTCGTCGGCGAGGCGCCGATACGCCGGCGCGTTCGCGCGGAACGCGGCCAGCCACTGCGCCACCGCCGGCGGCACCGAGCCACGCAGCGCGTCGAGGCCGGCGTCGGTGTCCTCGAGGAATCGTGCGCGCAGTTCGCACGACGGCGCGACGGCCACCGCGTCGACGCGCTCGCGCGGCCACTGCGGGAAGGCGCGCAGCGGATCGGCCGCCGGGTCCTCCGGCCCACCGATCAGCCCGATGCGCGCGCCGGCGAAGTCCGGCCCCAGCGCCTCGCGCACCGCGGCCTGCACCGCCAGCACCCAGGCGTTCTCGTTGTACAGGTGATCGCGCAGCGCGCGCACCACCAGCCGCCCCGCGGCCTCGGGCAGCGCGGCGTAGATCATCTGCATGCGTTCGTCCGCAGTCCACGGGTGGCGACCGTCGCGCGCACGGCCCGAGGATCCGACCAGCACGACGACGCGGCCGGCCAGCGCCAGCGCACGGTGAACCAGGGCGAGATGGCCGTTGTGGAACGGCGCGAACTGTCCGATCAGGACGAGAACGTCAGGACGCATGAGAATCCCTCATGGCGATGGTGGGCGCCGGTCTGTCCGGCACACTGGCACTGTGCGCCCGGGCCCGGCGCGCTTCAAGGGCGGGGCGAGGGCCGGTTCAGCCGGCGTTTCGGCGCGCACCTCCAGCACGACGGGGTTCTGAGACGCGCGGTGCAGCCCTCAGGCCGGCTCGACGGCCGGCGCGACCAAGTCCGGCGCAACCGCGTGGTCGACCGCCATGCGAAGCAGCGTCGGCGCGATGTAGTGGCGGTGGACCAGGTCGATCGACCCCATGTAGAACATCCCGAACGCGTTGCGCGTTCGTACCCGCGTGCCGAGGCGGATACGTGCCCGACCATCGTCGTCGATGACTACCGACACGCAGGATCTGAAGACCAAGTGCCGGTCATCGGCGCCGAGCAGGACCTGGGCCGAACGATCGTCGTCTGCGACCGCCTGGCCGAGCACCGGGAAACGCCCGGCGAACAGCCTGCGGCGATCCGTGGACAACAGGGACGAGACGGGGCAGCCCAGCGGCGAGGTGCGCAGGCGCAGCGGCGAGACCACGAGGTTGCGCAGCGCCATCAGTCGCGACACGCCGGCCGGCCGGTTTTCGAGGAACCCCTCGAGGACGCGCGCGAGCAGCGCACTGGCGCCGAACCCGCCCACGGCGTCGGTGTCGAGCACGACTTCGACGCCATCGTCCCAGTGGTTCTCGCCCGGCAGTGCCGCGTGCAGCAGCGACTCCGGCGGATGGCGTTCGAGCGCGCGAACCGGACGCGCCGACTCCAGGCGTCCGAGGAACCCGCCGTTGGGGCGTCGCCGGACAGCGGCGGCGCGCAGCCGCCCGACCCACGTGCGCACGCTGGCGCACAGACGTTCCGCGGACGACTGCGGTGCTGCATGCAGCGAGAGTGAGACCGTCGGCACGGCATCGAATCCGGTGGCTTCGATATGCCGTGCAACGCGCTCCGGCAGCAGCTCGGTGAGCGCCGGAATGCTCGCCGCGTTCGCTTCGACCTGGTGGCGCTGTGCCGCGCTCAAGGGGCCATCGAGTTCGTTGGTATGGATGGACAGCGCGAACAGCGCCGAATGGCCGGCGCGCAGCGGCGCGAACTGGTGCCAGGTGCCGCCGCCGAAGCGCACCACGAACAGGCTGTCCGGGGGTATGTCGACGCAGCGCAGGGCGGCGAGGAAAGCCGCCGGATCGCGCGCGAGCGCCACGTCTCCAGCCGTCGAGAAGCGCAGTCGCGCACCGCCGCTGCCGGAGATCGCGGTGAAGGTGCGTGGCGTCGCATGGCGATGGAAGGGATGCCCGCCCGCAGCGACCGTGAAGGAGTACAGCGAGGATGCATCGCCGTGCTGGAGCCGCATGCCGCTGAGCCGGGTCGACGGCTCGTCGAGCGCATCGATGTAGTTCGCATGCGCCGCCTGGCGACCGCCGGCATCTTCGATCATGCGGTCGCCCGCTCCGACGCCGAGCTGCGCGATGAGCGCGACTTCAACCGGCGCGCCGCCGCAGGCCGAGGCGATGGTGACGGACGGGAAGGATGCGACGGCACGGGATGCTACGGCCATGTTCAGGCTCCTGCCTGGCGCTTGCGTGCGCGCGCGCGGCTCTCGCGCTTGAGTGGCCCCGCCACGGGGCAGACCTCGGCCGCCCAGGCGAACACGGTGTTCGCGAGCCGCTCTGGAACCTGACGGAAGTAGACGAACTGACCGCGCTTCTCGCGGGCGATCAACCCGGCCTCTTCGAGGATGCGCAGGTGGTTGGACAGCGCCGGCTTGCTGAAGTCGAAACGCTCGCCGATCTCACCGGCGGTAAGTTCGCCGGCGTTGAGGTAGGCGAGGATCTTGCGCCGGGCGGCGGAAGCGAGGGCTTCGAAGACGCGGTCCATGGGGTCGTTAATTAATTCATTAACCATAGGATACGAATCGGCGAGCCCTCGTCAAGGGGGCTCTGCCGGCTGCCAGGCAGCGACCGCCCGGCGCGGACGACCTCTAGCCCCCGCGCAGCGCCTGCGCCGGATCGACGGCTGCCGCGCGCCGCGCCGGTCCCCACGACGCGAGCGCGGCGGTCGCCGCGAGCACCAGCACGGCACCGGCCAGCGACAGCGGATCCCACGGCTGCACGCCGGGCACCGCCGCGCGCAGCGATGCCGACAGCGCGGCGAACACGACCAGTCCGGCCACGGTGCCGATCGCGACCAGGGCGAGACCGCCACCGACGACGCCGCGCGCCATCCGCAGCCCGAACTCGCGCGTGCGCAGCGCGACGCGGAACGCAAGCACGCCGTAGAGGCCGAGCAGGCCGAGCGCCAGCGTCACGACCGCGGCAGCGCCGACCCCCACCAGCATCAGCCGCAGTTGCGACATCGAACGCGCGACGACCTCGTCCATCGCGGCGACCTCGAACACGGGCACGCCCGGATCGAGTCCGCGCACGATTCCGCGCACGGCGTCCACCAGCGGCGCCGCGGGGCCGGTGCTGCGCACGGTGAGCACCATGCCCGGCAGCGGCCCCGGTTGCGTGGCGGGCAGCGCCGCGACGACCTGTGGGCGATACAGCATCGGGCCCGGCGGCGTGGCGAGGTGTTCGTGGTGCACATCGCCGACCACGCCGATCACCGTCCATGCCGGGCCGCCGGGCGTGAGCGTGAGCCGGCGACCGAGCGCGGCCCGCCCCGTGGGATCGCCGACCAGCTGCACGGCCAACTGCCGGCTGACCAGCACTTCGTCGGGGCGTGGGGCATCGAGCGGGCGGAACGCCCGGCCGGCCAGCAGCGGAATCCCCATCGCCGCGAGATAGCCGTCGCTGGCGACGTTCACTGCCACGCGACGCGTGTATATCTCGCCGTCGACGCGAATGTCCTGCTCGACCCGGGCACCGCTGCCCAGCGGCAGTTGCCCGACGAGTCCGGCGGCTTCCACCGACGGCAGCGCGCGCACGCGCTCCAGCAGTTGCGCATGGAAGGCCACGCGCGCCGTATCGCCATAGCGCGCGAACGGCAGCAGGATCTGGAACGTCGTCACCGGCCCCGGATCGAAGCCGGGATCGGCCCGCTGCAGTCGGTGCGTCGTGCGCAACAGCAGGGCCGAGCCCGCCAGCACCACCAGCGCCGCGGCCACCTGCAGCACGGCCACGCCTGCGCGCACGCGCTGCTGGGCGACGCCCGCCGACGCGCCATGCGCGCCTTCGCGCAGGCGGCCCGACAGCGCACCGCGCCGCGCCAGCGCAAACCCGCCGACGAGACCGCCCAGCAGCGCGAGCCCGAGCACGACGACCGCGGTCCATGGACCGAGCGACACCTCGGCCAGGCGCGGCAGGTCCACGGGCCCGAACTGGCGCAGCGCCCACAGCGCCCCGGCAATGCCGAACAGCGCAAGCACCGTGGCGGCGACGCCAAGCAGCAGGGATTCCCCGACCAGGGGCGCGATGGCGCGCAGCGCACCGGCACCCAGCGCCTCGCGCACGGCGACGTCGCGACCGGCCGCATCGGCGCGCACCAGGGTGAGGTTGGCCACGTTCGCCCAGGCCACGAGCAGCACGAGGCTCGCGACGGCGGCGAGCAGCCACAGCGTCGGCGCCAGCTCGCCGGTGAGCGTCGCGCGCAGGTCGACGAGCCGCGGCACGGGCTTCGACTCCGCGATCCACGTCGCCGTCGATCCACCGGAGCCCAACTTCGGATACAGCTCGCCCAGCCGCGGCAGGATCGCCGCCAGCTCGTGCTGCGCGCGCTCGCGCGTCGCGCCCGGCGCGAGCCGCGCCACGCCGGTGAAGAAGAAATCGCCCGCGGTCGTGTCGTTGCCGGGCTTCGCCGGCAGCCACATCCGCACGCCGGCGTGCGGAAACGCGAAATCCGGCGGCATCACGCCGACGATCTCGCGCGGCACGTCGTTCACCACCAGGATCCGCCCGATCGCCGCGGGCGAGCCGCCGTAGCGCGTGCGCCATTCGGCGTCACTGAGGATCACCGCCTGCGGTCCCGCGCGCAGGTCCTCGGCGTCGGTGAACGCGCGACCGAGCTGCGGCCCCACCTGCAGCACGCGCATCAGCGAGGCCGACGCCCAGGCCACGCCGACATTGCGCGCCTCGCCCGCGTCGTCCGGCGCCGCCACGTTCGCGCGCCCCACCCGGTACAGCGCGAGGTCCTCGACCTGGGTCGCGAACCGCCGATAGGTCGCATGCAGCGCCGGCGACGCACCGATCCGGCTGCCGTCGGCCAGCACCAAATCCAGGCTCACCAGCCGATCCGGCTGCCCATACGGCAGCGGCGCCAGCAGCAGGCCATGCACCACGGCGAACATCGCCCCCACCGCGCCGAGCCCGAGCGCCAGCGTGAGCACCACCGTGGTCGCGTAGACCGGGGCGCGGCGCAGGGACTTCAAGGCGTGTCGCAGAAGCATCGGCACGGTTCTCGTCATCCGTTCGAGCGCGTGCCCGCGAGGAGAGGCCGATGGTCGCAGGAATGCCACTGTCCGAGGATGGCCGCACGCGGGCAATTCAATGCCCGTGGCCCGTCGCGTGACAACCGAGGCGGCGAGCCGCGGCAATCCCCGAGCCGGCATCCAAGGGCCCACCGGGCCACCCGCGATCGAGGATGGCGCACGGCGGGCAGGCCAGATCAGATCCTGCGCCATTCAGGATGTCCCCGAGTTCCCGCTCGCGCAACCTACTGAATCCGCGATGATCAGCGCTGAGTTTTCAAGATGTCGTCCAGGCCCGCTCAAGATAGGGTTGCTTCGCGCCGCAGGTTGACGCCCTGTGGAAGCCCCGGAGGCGGCGGCGGGCCTGACCGCCGATCCGGCCATCCCGACTGGCGTGGCGGACGCGATCGCCAACCCGCTGCCTTGACCACTCGGGCACGGCTTGCCCGCCCGACGGACGTTTTCGAACTGCGCGCGCTGCCCGTGCGTCGCGGAGGAATCGCTGCTGTCGAATCGTCCCCTCGCGCGTCTTGAACCAGCGATTTAATGCATATACGATTTTGACAGGTGAGCCATGATCCCGCCAAGCGCCGAAAGAACCTGCGCAAGCATCGGATCGACCTGCCGGATTGCGCGGCAGCGTTCGACGGACCCATGCTCACCCGCGAGGATGACCGCGTTGCCTACGGCGAGCAGCGGTTGATCAGCCTCGGAATCGCGCATGGCCGCGTCGTGGTCCTGGTCTGGACCGATCGCGACGACGGCCCTCGACTGATCTCCTGCCGAGACGCACAACCCCATGAACGCCAAGCGTACTTCCACGCATACCCGAAAGGCTGACGTGCCCTACGATCCGAAGGACCCCAAGGCGACTGCCGGATTTTGGGCGTCCGCGACCCCGCACGAAGGTGCCGCCGGCTGGCGCGTCGCACGCGGCCGTCCGCCAAAAGCCGCGGAGGACCGCAAGGAGCAGATCGCACTGCGCGTCGACAAGGATGTGCTCGAGTGGTACCGGGCGCAGGGACGTGGATGGCAGACGCGGATGAACGCAGTCCTGAAGGCCTACCGCGACGCAACGCTTTGAGTTCTGTCAACCCGATGGACATCGAGTCCTTTCCGCACGTACGGGGACCTCACGAGCAGGGATCGCTTGAGATCGAGTGTTGTGAGTTCGTCGCATGGCTTCGGCATCAGCGAGGCGGGGACCGAGTAGCCCTGTACGCGTGCTGTAGCGGCAAGTCAGACATCTTCGTTCACTCCGTCTTCGTCGCGTCAGAAAGAATAGATCGAAGCTGGGACGGGCTGGAGGACTGGACCGGTAACCCGTCCGACCACATGCACTGTGGGCTCGTATCCGGCGGTGGCGAAGGGCCACGCTTCGAGATGTTCTCGCCGTGGGACGAGGATCAGCCGGAAGTACTCCAAGGCGCACGTCAAATCGTCTTCAGTCGCTCCTTCGAGGGGCTCATTGGCAAGCCCCACTACTTCGAGTTGACGCAGGAGATTGCAATAGCTCACGGTCTGCATTGGGTCGACGAAAGAAATGCATGGTGCCGCCTCGACGGCGAAGGAGATGTAGTCAACTTGGCGGGTATTGAGCACTTTCCGGGCGACGACGGTCGCGCCGCCACGCTGCTTTGGATTGACCGCGGGCTGCTGGACCTACACCTTGCGACCACCAGTTCGTGTCTAGTCCAAATGTTCGATTGCTTCTGGGGGTCGGACCCCTCTTTTCGATTCGATCACCAGCGGACGATCACGCATGCGGATGCGGGCAAGACGCTCAGGTGCAAGTTCATCGTCGAACGCAAGGCCTCGTATGTTCGCGGGGCTCACGTTCTCGCGCCAAGCAAGAGCGCCTACGAGCTGGGTGCCAATGAATACGCCAGTGCGCAGGCGCCTAAGGAGTACGAGACGTTCATCATTGAAGACTGGAAGAACGAGCAACTCGTCGAATGCTCCTGCTCACCGGCGGCGCTGGCGTCCTACTTCGACACGGAATCATCCAATCCGTTCCAGATCTCTCCAGTCTTCTTCAAGCCACAAGTGCTCGACAGGTACAAAGCGGACCGAGAGAAGTACAGGGTGACGGACCGCTCAATTCAGTGCCGAAACGCATGGTCCTTGAAGACCTACGATGTGAACGATGCGGGACAAGTCCACACGTACATTACCTATCTCGGAGATTTGCCGATCTCGGAGCAGCGCTACTGGAAGTCATTCAATGAGCCTCCGAAAGCACCCATCTCCAAGCGCGCTCAAAAGACCGATTTCGAAGGTGCATGGGACGACGTTCCCGATGGACTAAGTGATCTCAGGCGGACGCTTAGGAAGCTCGGCGATACCCGGCTCGACTGGTTCAGAATCAAGGAGACAAGGCTAGTTGACCACGTGACGTATCCGCTGACGCCCGCACACAGGCCATGGGATGACGCAATTCTGGAGCTCGCAAGAATCGTTGTGGAAGGATTGAACCACGGCGCTCTCCGGGCGCGAGCCATCGCCAATGGTCGAGTAGGCAACGAGAAGTTCGGTTCAATCAAGTGGCTTGAAGAGGCGCTGCTCGGGAGTCAGGTCGAAAGCGATCGGGCATCGACTCTCGTAGAGCCTTTCAAGTCATTGCAATATCTCCGAACCAAGCTTGCAGCTCACGCAGCAGGTGAAGAGGCTTCCGAGATACGAAGAGAGCTCCTGAGGGAGTACAAGCATCCAAGAGCACATATTGCAGCACTCGCGAGCGATCTACATGAGTCGCTTAATGCGATATGCGCCATTTTCGGCGAAAAGCAGAATCGTTGATCACCTGCGTGGCGAGAAGGGGTCAGCTTTGCCACTAGGGTGATGACGGGCCTACTCCACCGTCACCGACTTCGCCAGGTTCCGCGGCTGGTCGACGTCGGTCCCGCGCAGCACGGCGACGTGGTAGGCCAGCAGCTGCAGCGGCACGGTGAGCACCATCGGCGCGATCAGGTCGCCGCCGGAGTCGATCCGCAGCAGGGCGCCGCGCGCGGGGTCCTGGGCGATGCCCGCCCCGGCATCGGCGAACACGAACAGCTCGCCGCCGCGTGCGCGCACCTCCGCGAGGTTGGACTTCAGTTTCTCCAGCAACTGGTTGTTCGGCGCGACGGCGATCACCGGCATGTCCTCGTCGACCAGGGCCAGCGGGCCGTGCTTCAACTCGCCGGCCGGGTAAGCCTCGGCGTGGATGTAGGAGATCTCCTTCAGTTTCAGCGCGCCTTCCATCGCCACCGGCCAGTGCGCGCCGCGGCCGAGGAACAGGGCGTGGTGCTTGGGCACGAAGCGCTCGGCGAGTTTCAGCACCTGCGGATCCAGCGCCAGCGCCTCGGCGATCACGCGCGGCAGGCTGGCGAGTTGCGCCACCAGGCGCTGGTACTTGTCCTTGTCCATGCCGTTGATGCGCGCGACCTCCAGCACCAGCAGCGCGAGCGCGGTCAACTGGGTGGTGAAGGCCTTGGTCGAGGCCACGCCGATCTCGGGGCCGGCGCGGGTCATCAGCACCAGGTCGCACTCGCGCACCAAGGAGGACTCGGGCACGTTGCAGATGGCGACGGACCCGAGGTAGCCGCGGGTCTTGCCCTCGCGCAGCGCGGCCAGCGTGTCGGCCGTCTCGCCGGACTGCGAGATGGCGAGGAACAGCGTGCCGGCCGGCACCACGCCTTGGCGGTAGCGGTACTCGCTGGCCACCTCGACCATGCAGGGGATGCCGGCCATGCCCTCGAACCAGTACCGCGCGACCAGCCCCGCGTGGTAACTGGTGCCGCAGGCCACGATGTGGACGTGGCGCACTTTCGACAGCAGGGCGTCGGCGTCCACGCCGAAGATGTTGGGCAGCACGCGATTGCCGGCGATGCGGCCCTCCAGCGTGCGCGCCACCGCCTCCGGCTGCTCGAAGATCTCCTTCAGCATGTAGTGGCGGTATTCGCCGCGCTCGACCGCGTCCGCGCTGAGGTCGGTGGTCTTGACGGTGCGCGACAGCGGCTTGCCGTCGGTGTCGAACACCTCGAAGCGCTCGCGCGTGATCTCCACCAGGTCGCCCTCGTCGAGGTAGACGAACCGGCGGGTCTCGCGGATCAGGGCCTGCACGTCGGAGCCGAGGAAATGCTCACCCTCGCCCACGCCCACCACCAGCGGGCTGCCGCGGCGGGCGCCGATCACGTGGCCGGGCTCGCGCTGGCTCAAGACCGCGATGGCGTACGCGCCGTGCAGGCGGTTGACCGCCTGGCGGGTCGCTTCGCGCAGCGACAGGCCGCGGTCGAGGCCGGCGTGCACCAGGTGTGCGATCACCTCGGTGTCGGTCTCGGAGGTGAACGCGTAGCCGGCGGCGATAAGCTCGGCGCGCAGCGCCTCGTGGTTCTCGATGATGCCGTTGTGCACCACCGAGACGTCGTCGCGCGACACGAGCGGGTGCGCGTTGCTGGTGTTGGGCACGCCGTGGGTGGCCCAGCGCGTATGCGCGATGCCGGTGCTGCCGGCGATGGGGTCGGTGGCCTGCAGGGCTTCGAGGTCGCGCACCTTGCCCTTGGCGCGCAGTCGCTGCAGGTTGCCCGGTTCGAGCACGGCCAGCCCCGCGCTGTCGTAGCCGCGGTATTCGAGGGCCTTGAGGCCGGCGATCAGGATCGGGACTACGTCCCGTTTCGCGGTGGCGGCGACGATTCCACACATGGTCGGATTCCTCAGTGTTGCGATGCGACGATTGTGCAGGCCCGCCGCCGCGCGCGGCGCGGGCAATCTGCGGGCGCCTCGACGGCCCCGCGGACCGGCCGCTCAGACCCTGTAGTAGGCGCGATACCAGTCCACGAAGCGCGCCACGCCGACTTCGATCGGGGTCGAGGGCTGGTAGCCGGTGTCGCGGGCGAGTTCCTCGACATCGGCGTAGGTGTCCGGTACGTCGCCGGGCTGCAGCGGCAGCAGGTTTCTGGCCGCCTTGCGGCCCAGCGTGGCTTCGATCACCTCGATGTAGCGGCTCAGCTGCACCGGCTGGTGGTTGCCGATGTTGTACACGCGCCAGGGCGCCGCCGATGTGCCCGGGTTGGGCTGCATCGGGTCGAAGGCGGGGTCCGGGCCCGGCACGCGGTCGAGCGTGCGCAGCACGCCCTCGACGATGTCGTCGATATACGTGAAGTCGCGCGTGTGGTGGCCGTGGTTGAAGACATCGATCGGCTTGCCTTCCAGAATGTTGCGCGTGAACAGGAACAGGGCCATGTCGGGGCGGCCCCAGGGGCCGTACACGGTAAAGAAGCGCAGGCCCGTGGTCGGCAAGCCGAACAGATGGCTGTAGGTGTGCGCCATCAGCTCGTTGGCCTTCTTGGTCGCTGCGTACAGGCTCACCGGATGGTCGACCGCGTCGCGCACCGAGAACGGCAGCTTGACGTTGGCGCCGTAGACCGAGCTCGAGGAGGCGTAGACCAGGTGCCCGATGCCGCGGTGGCGGCAGGCTTCGAGGATGTTGACGAAGCCGACGATGTTGCTGTCGACGTAGGCGCGCGGGTTGACCAGCGAATAGCGCACCCCGGCCTGCGCGGCAAGGTTCACGACGCGGTCGGGCCGGCCGGCAGCGAAGGCGCGCGCCACGGCGTCGGCGTCCTCCAGGCTGCCCACGTGGTGGCCGAAGCCCGCGCGCGCGACGAGGCGCTCCAGGCGTGCCTGCTTGAGCCGCACGTCGTAGTAGGCATTGAGGTTGTCGAGGCCGAACACCTCGTCGCCGCGGTCGAGCAGGCGGTGCGACAGGGCCGCGCCGATGAAGCCCGCCGCGCCGGTGACCAGCACTCTCACAGCCGGTCGTCCACGGCGTGCCGCGGCAGCACCTGCCGGACGTCGAACACCACTGCGCCGGGCTTGCCGAATGCGCGCACGCCCTCGGCGCCGAGGGCGACGAACTGACGGTGCGCGACCGCCAGGATCACCGCGTCGTAGGCCCCGTGCGCGGGTGACGCGATCAGGTCGAGCCCGTACTCGGCCCTGGCCGCGGTTGCGTCCACCCAGGGATCGTGGACGTCGACCCGCAGGCTGTAGCTGCGCAGCTCGTCCACCACGTCGATCACCCGCGTGTTGCGCAGGTCCGGGCAGTTCTCCTTGAAACTCAGGCCGAGCACCAGCACTCGCGCACCGGCCGCAAGATCGCGACGCCGGCCGATCAGTTTGACCACCCGTCGCGCCACGTGGCGGCCCATGTCGTCGTTGATCCGCCGCCCGGCGAGGATCATCTCGGGGTGGTGGCCGAGCTGGGTCGCCTTGTGGGTGAGGTAATAGGGGTCGACGCCGATGCAGTGGCCGCCGACGAGGCCGGGGCGGAAGGGCAGGAAGTTCCACTTGGTGCCGGCGGCCTCCAGCACCTCCTGGGTGTCGATGCCCAGCCGGTGGAAGATCAGCGCCAGTTCGTTGACCAGCGCGATGTTGACGTCGCGCTGCGTGTTCTCGATCACCTTCGCGGCCTCGGCCACCCGGATGCTGGAGGCCTTGTGGGTGCCGGCGACGACCACCCGCCGGTACAGTGCATCCACGTGGTCGGCCACTTGGGGCGTCGACCCGGAGGTGACCTTGACGATGTTCGGCAGGCGGTGGGTCGGATCGCCCGGGTTGATCCGCTCCGGACTGTAGCCGGCGTAGAAGTCCTCGTTGAACCGCAGGCCCGATTCCTGCTCCAGGATCGGCACGCAGACCTCTTCGGTGGCGCCGGGGTAGACGGTGGATTCGTAGATCACCACGCCGCCGCGCGACAGGGCCCGACCGACCGTGCGACTGGCGGCTTCGAGCGGGCCCAGATCCGGTCGCTTGAAGTCGTCGATCGGCGTCGGCACGGTGACGATGAAGACCTCGCGGTCCTTCAGCCGGCCGGGATCGGCGCTGAACGTCAGGCGCTGGGCGGACTCCAGTTCTTCCCGGGAAGCTTCCAGCGTGTGGTCGCGCCCGGCCGCCAGTTCGGCGATGCGGCGGTGGTCGATGTCGAAGCCCAGGGTGTCGACGCACCGCCCGAACTCGACCGCCAGCGGCAGGCCGACGTAGCCCAGGCCGATGATCGCGAGGCGGCAGTCTTCGATGGGCGGCAGGGGAGCGGCGGTCACGGTCGCAGGAAAGCCGGGGCGCGGGCCGTCGAGTCTAGGGAGCCGCCGCGCAAGTCTCCAGCGCGGCGCTGGTCCCGCGGTTCCGGGTCGACGCCCCGGCGACCCCGCGCGGGCCGGCGTCGCTCAGCCGATCCGGGCCGCCGTCTTGCGCAGCAGGTCCCGCAGCGACGCCGCGTCCGCCCCGCCGCGGGTGAACCCGAACTCATGCTCGGCATCGCGCACGCGGTCGAGCCAGATGCCGCCCTCGGGATCCGGTGGTGGCCTGGTGGTGCCCAGCCAGAGCGCGGTGTCGGCGCCCTGTTCGGTGGTCCGCAGGCGCGCCTTGAGCGCGGCGCGAAACCACGGCAGGGACGTGCGCACGCCCTCGGTGTCGGCCCAGCCGGGGTGCATGGCGTAGGCCTTCGGTGCGCCCTTCCACGCCGTGTTCCAGGCGCGCGCGAGCTCGACCTGGGCGCGTTTGTGCTGGGCGTAGGCCGCCATCCCGTCCCAGCCGGCGGCGTCGGCGCGCGTGAGCGCGGCGAGGTCGAGCTTCGCGCCGTACATGCCGCCGGAGCTCATGTTGACGACCGCGCCGGCGGGATCGAGTGCGTTCGCGTCGCGCAGCGCCTCGGTGAGCACGAGGTGGCCCAGAAGGTTGGTGGCGAAGGAGGCCTCAAGGCCCTCGCCGGTGCGCGTGAAATCGTTGAGCAGCACGCCCACGTTGTTGACCAGCACGGTGACCGGCGCCGGGCGCGCGGCGACCTCTGCCGCCAGAGCGCGCACCGCGCGCACCAGCGACAGGTCGAAGGCCAGCGGGACCAGCCGCGCGGGCGCGGTCGCCTCGCGGCGCAGGACGTCGAGCTTGTCCGCGCTGCGCGCGGCCGCCAGCACGGTCGCCCCGCGCGCGTTGGCGGCCAGCGCGATCGCACGGCCCAGCCCGCCGCTGGCGCCGGTGATCAGCCAGGTCTGGCCGGTGAGGTCCTCGGTGTAGGGCTGCCACTGCCTGCGGCGGCGTTCCAGTCCGGACGCGCTGAAGCGCGAATAGAAGGTGGCGTAGAAGAACAGGCTGGCGAGGGCGCGGATCATGCGGCAAGCATAGCCAGCCGCCGCGAAGGCCGCGTGTCGCCTGCGTCGGCGCGGCGCGAAGGCGGCTTCAGTCCACGACCGGGAAGGTCATGCCGATGAACCAGGCGAAGACCAGCGCGTGCGCGATCGCCGCCGGCAGCGGGTGGCCGGTGCGCCGGCGCACCCATTCGCTGAACAGGCCGTAGATGCCGAACAGCAGCAGGATCGCCGGCACCAGGATCACCAGGAAGAACAGGCGTCGCAGGTCGAGCGCGATCGCCAGCACCAGCGAGAGCAGGAAGCAGGCCTTGGTGAAGGCATAGGCGCCGCGCATCGGCGCCAGCCGCCGCGTCAGCCATTCGTCGGCGAGGAACCACGGCAGCAGGCCGAGCGCCAGCAGGGCCACCAGCGGCAGCCGCCAGGGCGCGGGTCCCATCGAGAACACGTATGCGTCGATCGGCCAGGCGATGCACAGGCCGCTGAACGCGGCGACCGCGAGCGCTGCCAGCGCCAGCCGGCGGAAGTCCGCGTGCAGTGCCGGCGCATCGGGCAGGCGCCGGCGCAGCAGGGCGATCATGCCCACCGTCAGCAGGCCGTACAGGCCGAAGTGCAGAATCAGGTAATCGCCCAGCAGCAGCGGCAGGAACGACACCGGCACCGCGCGCAACAGCAGGGGGGTCGCCAGTGCCGGCAGCAGGGCCACCGGCAGCAGCCAGCGCCAGCCGGCGGGCGCGCGCGGCGCCGGTGCGGCGACCCGCGGCAGCATTCCCGCCAGCGGCCACGCCAGCGCGACCATGCCGAGGAACAGCACGCCCAGCCACGGCCCGCGGGTGTCGACCGGCGCATCCGCCGATGTGGCGCGGCCAAAGGCCTGGTCGAACCAGGCGCCGGCCTCGCGCAGGCTGTCGCCGCTGTAGAGCACGCCGATGTGCTCGACGCCGCGTGCGAAGACGATGCGGCGCGCGCTGCCGTCGGCGAAGTCGCCGTACGTCGTGCCGGGTTCGACCGCGCCGCCGACCGTGGCGGCGAGGGTGGCGAGGCCGTGCTCGCGCAGCATCGCCGGCTCCAGCGCGCCGTCGATGACCAGCAGGTTGCGCGGGCGCCAGGCGTGCGGCTCCGGCACGAACAGCGACACCGCGACCGTGGCCGCCACGTCGGGATGCGCATGGCCGTACTGCACCACCACGTCGGCGGCCATCGAATGCCCGAGCACGCCGACGCGCCCGTTGGCGCCCGGCAGCGACCGCGCGTGCTCGACCACCGCATCCAGCGCGTCCAGCAGGCTGCGTTGCATCGCCGGCCGGTCCGCGAGGCCGGCCGGCAGCGCGACCGGGTTGCGCGCGTGGCCGGGGAAGTCGAACACCACAGCCACGTAGCCGCGCCGCGCCAGCGAGGTGGCGAACGGCTGCATCAACTGGCGCGAACCGGCGAAGCCATGCGCGATCACGATCGCCGGCGCGGGCGCGTCGCCGACCGGGCGGTAGACCGTCAGCGGCACCGTGCCGGCGAGCCCGGCCTCGACCCGCAAGCCATCCGCCTGCGCGCGCAACTGCCACAGCGCGGCACCGATCGCGGCCAGCGCGACCAGCGCGACGATCCAGCGGGGCAGGGCGGGGCGCATCGGGTCGGCGGCGGCGGGGCTCTGTTAAAGTCGGGCCGAGGCGGGCATCCCCGCGCGACCCGGCGGCAATCCGCAGCGAGCATGGCACATCCGTTTCCGTTTTCAGCGATCGTCGGCCAGGAGGAGATGAAGCTCGCGCTGCTGGTCGCCGCGGTCGATCCCACGGTCGGCGGGGTGATGGTGTTCGGCGACCGCGGCACCGGCAAGTCGACCGCCGTGCGCGCGCTGGCCGCCCTGCTGCCGAAGATGGACGCCGTGGTCGGCTGCGCCTGGCACTGCGCGCCGACCGCGCCCGGCCGCGCCTGCGCGCTGTGCACCGGCCGCGGATCGAAGGACAAGCTCAAGTCGCACAAGGTGCCGGTGCCGGTGGTCGACCTGCCGCTGGGCGCCACCGAGGACCGCGTCGTCGGCGCCCTCGATCTCGAGCGCGCGCTCTCGCAGGGCGTCAAGGCCTTCGAGCCCGGCCTGCTGGCGCGCGCCAACCGCGGCTTCCTCTACGTCGACGAGGTCAACCTGCTCGAGGACCACCTCGTCGACCTGTTGATCGACGTCGCCGCCAGTGGCGAGAACCTGGTCGAGCGCGAAGGCCTCTCGGTGCGCCACCCGGCGCGCTTCGTGCTGGTCGGCAGCGGCAACCCGGAGGAGGGCGAGCTGCGCCCGCAGCTGCTCGACCGCTTCGGCCTCTCGGTGGAGGTCAAGACCCCGACCGAGATCGCCGCACGGATCGCGGTCGTGCGCCGCCGCGACGCCTACGAGCGTGACCGGGAAGGTTTTTGCGCGGCATGGAAGAAGGAAGACGACAAGGTGCGCCGCAGGATCGTCGCCGCCGCCGGCCGGCTCGACGCGGTCGTGGTGCCGGACGCCGCGCTCGAGCGCGCAGCGACCCTGTGCATGAAGCTCGGCACCGACGGCCTGCGCGGCGAGCTCACCCTGGTGCGCGCCGCCCGCGTGCTGGCCGCGCTCGACGGCGACAAGCAGGTCGAGGACAAGCACCTGCGCCGGATGGCGCCCAGCGCCCTGCGCCACCGCCTGCGCCGCGATCCCCTCGACGATTCGGGTTCCGGCGTGCGCGTCGAGCGCGTGCTGGCCGACGTCTTCGGCCACTGAGCGATGGCCGCTGCGGCCGACGAAGCGCGCTGGGCTGACGCTTCGCTGGCCGCCGCCCTGCTGGCCATCGATCCGCGCGGGCTGGGCGGGGCGTGGGTGCATGCGGGCGCCACGCCGGCGCGCGCGGCCTGGCTGGCGCTGCTGCGCGCGCTGCTGCCCGAGGCCGAACCGCTGCGCAAGATCCCGCAGCACGCGGGCGAGGACCGCCTGCTCGGCGGGCTCGACCTCGCCGCCACGCTCGCCGCTGGCCGCCCGGTCGCGCAGCGCGGCCTGCTGGCCGAAGCCGACGGCGGGCTGGTGCTGCTGGCGATGGCCGAACGCCTGCCGGCATCGACCGTCGCCCACGCGTGCGCCGCGCTGGATGCGGGCGAGGTCGTGCTGGAGCGCCAGGGCCTCGCGCAGTGCCTGCCGGCGCGCATCGGTGCGGTCGCGCTGGACGAATCGCTGGCCGACGAAGAACCCGCGGCGGCGGCGCTGCGCGACCGGCTCGGGTTCTGGATCGACCTCGAGGGGCTTCGGGTCGACGAGCCGGACGCTGCCGTCGCGCCGGCCGACGTCGTTGCCGCGCGCGGACGCCTGGCGAAGGCCTCGATCAGCGAGGACCTCACGCGCGCGCTGTGCGTGACCGCGCTGCAGCTCGGCATCGCTTCGCTGCGCGCGGTGCTGTTCGCCCAGCGCGCGGCGATCGCGCTGGCCGCGCTCGACGGGCGCGAAGCCGCCGACGAGGACGACGCGGCCGCCGCCGCGCGCCTAGTGTTCGCCGCGCGCGCCACCGTGCTGCCGCAGGCGCCGGACGAGGAGCCACCCGCCGAACCGCCGCCGCCGGAACCGCCGCAGGACGGCGAGCCGCCGCCGGACGATCCCGACCGTGCCGACGCCGAGAAGAACGCCGAGCGTCCGCCGGAGGAGCTGCTGGTCGCCGCCGCGCTCGCCGCGCTGCCGCCCGGCCTGCTCGCGCGCCTGATGCTCGGCCGCCCGCGCACGCCGATTCGCGGCGGCGGCAAGGCCGGCGCGGCACAGCGCTCCCTGCAGCGCGGCCGCCCGCTCGGCGCGCGCCGCGGCGAACCACGCCGCGGCGCGCGGCTGGCCCTGGTCGACACCCTGCGCGCCGCCGCGCCCTGGCAGCCGCTGCGGCGGCGCACGACCGACGGTGACGCCACGCGCGTCCACGTGCGGCGCGAAGACTTCCACATCGTCCGCTACCGCCAGCGCACGCCGACCACCACCCTGTTCGTGGTCGATGCGTCCGGCTCCGCCGCGCTCAACCGCCTCGCCGAGGCCAAGGGCGCGGTCGAACTGCTGCTCGCCGAGTGCTACGTGCGCCGCGACCAGGTGGCGGTGATCGCGTTCCGTAGCAAGACCGCCGAACTGCTGCTGCCGCCGACCCGCTCGCTGGTGCGCGCCAAGCGCAGCCTCGCCGGTCTGCCGGGCGGGCTGGGCACGCCGCTGGCGGCGGCGCTGGACGCCACGACCCGACTCGCCGCGCAGTTGCACCGCGCCGGCCACGCACCGTCCGTGGTCCTGCTCACCGACGGCCAGGCCAACATCGCGCGCGACGGCACGCCGGGCCGCGAGCGCGCCGAAGCCGACGCGCATGCCGCCGCGCGCGCGCTGCGCGAGGCCGACGTGGCGACCCTGTTCGTGGACATTTCGCCGCGCGCCAATCCCAAGGCCGCGCGGCTGGCCGAGGCGATGGGCGCGCGCTACCTCGCGCTGCCGCACGCCGACGCGCGCGCGTTGGCGAGCGTGGTGATCGCCGCCACCTCCAGCGACGGCCGGCGCTGAAGTCGAGCATGCCGTACCGCGAGCGTCCGATCGGTGCCCCCGGTCTGCTCGACCTGCTCGGCGAACTGCGCGCGCCATTGGAGGCCGCCGCCTTCCTTCTCGGGCCCGACGTCACCCGCGGCCTGCCGCGCGGCGACGGCCATCCCGTGCTGCTGCTGCCGCCGTTCGGGCTCGATCACCGTGCGATGATGCCGTTGGCGCGCACGCTCGATCGTCTCGGCTACGCGGCCCACGACTGGGGCGAGGGCCGCAACCTCGGCCTGCGTCAGCGCACTGCCAAACGCTTGCTCGATCGCAACGCCGACCTGCATCGTCGGCATGGGCGCAAGCTGAGCCTGGTCGGCTGGAGCGCCGGGGGGCTGTACGCGCGCGAACTCGCGCGAGCGCGCCCTGATCTCGTGCGCCGCGTGATCACGCTGGCTGCGCCGGTCCACCCTCACGCCAGCGGGCACCGGCTGATCGATCTCGCGCGCGCCACCGCCGACGCGATGCTCGCCGCGCGCGGCGATGCACCGCTGGTCGTGCATCCCGACCCGCCGCCGGTGCCGCTGACCGCGATCCAGGCCAGCGGCGACGGCGTGGTGGCGGCCGCGGCCGCGCGCGAGCGCGAACGCGCCGACGTCGAGAACGTGTCCGTCGACGGCACGCACCTCGGGCTGCCGCTCAACCGGGCGGCGCTGCGCATCGTGCTGCTGCGGCTGGCCTGCGATCCCATGGCGTCGGCGGCGGCTACCGAGCCTTCGCGCTGAGCGGCGCGCCCCCGGGGCCATCCGCCACGCAGCGGCCCCAAACCCCGAAATCGACGACCGCACGTTGGATCCCGGACACCCCAGCCGGAGACCCACCATGTCGATCCGCCGCCGGCCGCTGTCCTTTGCCATCGCCGCCGCACTGACGCTTGGTCTCGGCGGTTGCGCAGATCGTCCCGGGCCCCGCCCCGACGCTGAAGCCGAGGCCCCGGCGAACGCCATCGTGCGCCCCGCGGAGCCGGCGGGGCAGCAGGACATCGCGGTACGCCGCCAGGCGTCGTCGGAACGGGTCGCCGCGGCCGGTGCGCCCGCGCAGAATGCGCTCGCGGCGTTCCCGGCCGCACCATTTGCCGTGGCGTCCGCGCCGGCTTGGTCGTCGCAGACGCCCGACAACCGCGAGCGCTACGCCGAGATCGACGACAACCCCGTGCACGCCACCGCACAACAGCCGGTGTCCACTTTTTCCATCGACGTCGATACCGGCAGCTACGCCAACGTGCGGCGCATGCTCGAATCCGGCGCGCTGCCGCCGGCCGATGCCGTGCGCGCGGAGGAGTTCATCAACTACTTCGACTACGGCTATGCGCCGCCGCGCAGCACGGACACGCCGTTCAGCATCACCACCGAACTTGCGCCCGCGCCATGGAATGCGCAGCGCACCCTGATGCTGGTCGGGCTCAAGGGCTACACGGTGCCGGCCGAGCGGATCCCGGCGGCCAACCTGGTGTTCCTGATCGACACCTCGGGTTCGATGGACGATCCGCGCAAGCTGCCGCTGCTGGTCGATGCCTTCAAGCAGCTGGTGCCGCGGCTGCGCGAACGCGACCGGGTGTCGATCGTGGTCTACGCCGGCAGCGCGGGGCTGGTGCTGCCGCCGATGCCGGGCGATCGCCATGACGAGATCCTCGCCGCACTCGACCGACTGTCGGCCGGCGGGTCCACCAACGGCGGCGACGGCATCGCGCTCGCCTACGCCGTGGCGCGCGAGGCCTTCGTCGAGGGCGGCGTCAACCGCGTGATCCTCGCCACCGACGGCGACTTCAACGTCGGCACCACCAGCCAGGACGCGTTGGAGACCCTGGTCGCCGCGCAGCGCCGCTCGGGCATCGCGCTGACCACGCTGGGATTCGGCGACGGCAACTACAACGACGCGCTGGCGGAGCAACTGGCCGACGTCGGCAACGGCAACCACGCCTACATCGACAGCGTGCAGGAGGCGCGCAAGGTGCTGGTGGAGGAGATGTCCTCGACCTTGCTCACCATCGCCCACGACGTGAAGGTGCAGGTCGAGTTCAACCCGGCGCAGGTCGCCGAATACCGCCTGATCGGCTACGAGAACCGGCTGCTGCGCCGCGAGGACTTCAACAACGACCGGGTGGACGCCGGCGAGGTGGGTGCGGGCCACGACGTCACCGCGCTGTATGAACTCACCCTGGTCGGGCAGGGCGGGGCGGCCAACGATCCGCTGCGCTATGCGCCGGCGCGCACCCTGCCGGCTGCGAAGGGCGAAGAACTCGCGTTCCTGAAGTTGCGCTACAAGCCGTCGGTGGGCGCCGACAGCGTGCTGGTTCAGCGCCCGATCCGGCGCAGCGAGATTGCCGCCCACGCGGGCCCGCGCCTGTCGCTGGCCGCCGCCGCGGCGGGATTCGCCGATGCGCTGCGCGGCGGCACCCACCTCGGGGATTTCGAGCTCGCCGATCTGCAGGCATTGGCGCGCGACAGCCAGGACGACGCTTTCGGCTACCGCGACGGGCTGGTCGCCCTGATCGGTCGTACGCAGGCCCTGCAGGCGCCGGCGATGGTGCAGCGACCGTCGGTCGCGGATTGAGCCGGTCGGTTGTGGGAGCGGCGCGTGCACCGCGATGCTTTTCGATCTTGCGCGAGCCCGGTTGCGATGCACACGGCGCCCCCACACGGCCCCGCCGGCGCTCAGGCGCTGCG
>DHLY01000093.1:22456-25578 GCA_002405525.1 Proteobacteria bacterium UBA4656 | reverse complement strand
TCCGCCTACTGTTGGCACCCGTCCCTCTGCGGATGCTCCGTTTCGTGTGCTTGGCGGCTCACTAACGCTGTCTCCGCGATCGACTCCTGCATACGTCAAGCTGCTACTGCCTCCGCGGCAGAGCCGCGGGACTCCCCAGAGAACTAGCGGCGCGTGGCCGCAAGTCTCAAGGTCACGCGCCTGCCGGCCGATGGCGATCCGCCGCCGAGGGGCAGCGCAACCCGGCCCGCCGCCGTCACCCGCCGATCGCGTCACACGCCAGACCGGGTGCGTAGCCGCCTGCCAGCCCCTTGCTCGCCACCGCAACCGCATCGTGCGGGTGCAGGCTCTCGTGGTGGGAGACACGGGTCCAGAAATCCAGCACGCCGGGCGACACGTCCAGTGCGGCCTGGACCCGGCGCGCCGCGTCCTCGCAGAACATCAGGCTGGCGCCGTTGAGGCGCGCGAAAGCCTGCTCGTCCTCGCGCTTGACCGCGGCCTGCACGGGGGTCGTGAGCGCTGCCTCGACGACATCGACGAGCGCCACGATCCCGAAGTCCCCCCGACCGGGATCGAGCCGCACGCGCACCTCGCAGGTGCTGCGCTGGCCATGCGGGGTCGCGACGATGCCCTGCTCGCTCCCCAGCCAAGCCAGGATGCGCTCGTGCTCCAGCGCCGCGACGGCGCCGAAATCGGCCAGGAACTTTTCCTGGATCAACTGCCGCGCCAGCGCCGCCGAACAAGGACAGGTGCTGGAGTAGGAAACCGTGAAGGCCACCTCGAGGTCCATCCGGTCTGCCTCCAGCGCCGCGGAGATGGTCACCGGGTAGGACCTCCACCCCGTGTTGCCCGACACCAGTGCCGGCCGACGCACCATGTGCTCGAAGGCGATCCGCAGCATCGCGCGCCGCGAAAGGTCCGAATGCGAGGCGAGGAACTCCGCCAGCAGCGCACGCAGGGCACCCGGCGACAGTGGGCGATCACCGAGCGCGCGGTCGACGAGCAGGTACAGGCGCGACATGTGGATGCCGCGCGCGTCGCGGCGGTGCAGGTCGACGGACGCCGCCACGCGCGCCGGCGCCGTCGCGATGCGACCATCCTCCAGCGGCAGCGTCACCGGCACCTCGACCCCGGCCATGCCGACCCAGTCGAGGCGGCCCGCGAACGGCGCGTGCGGCTCGCTGGCGATGTCCGGCATCACGCGCGGACCGGCGTTGGGGAATCCCATTGTCTGGATCTCCTGAGCGTGGGTGGGCTCATCACCGCACGGACTCGACGTGACCAAGTTAGGCCGGGGGGCGTGCATCGGCCGTCAATGCGCCAGGGCGACGACCGGACGGGCGACACATGCGAGATGCACCGGCGGTGCGCTCCCGCTCAGCGACGGCGTCCGACCCGCCACAGGCCGAACACCAGCGCCACGTGTGGCGCGGCGAGCCTTCCGTCAAGCAACGCGCGCGGTGCGCCCGCCATCCGCGCGGCCCAGGTGCGGGCGGCAGCGACGCGGGCGCCATCGATGCCGCGCAGGTCGCGTGCCGGCACGTCAGCCATCGCGTCGCACAACCCGCGCAGCAGGGCCGTCACCACCGGCACCGACCCGACCGCGCCAGCGCGGTCGACGCCGGCGCGCGCCAGCAGGTCCAGCGGCAGCCATGCGCGCTCGGGGCGCGCGAACCGCAGCCAGTCGCGCGCGGCGAACACCAGCCGCGCAGCGGCGAGTGCGCGCGGCGAGATCGCAGGGCCGGCGCCGCGGGCGCGGGCGCGCACCAGACCGTCTGCCGCTCGCGCCAGCGGCGAAATCAGTTGGTCCATCGACTCGACCGAATCTTGCTGCGCGAAACGCAGCAGCGCGGCACAGGCCTCGCGCAGGGGCGCGACGGCGGCCTGCGAGCCGGCCGAGGCCTCGGCCAGTCCGCGGGTCAGAGGATGCCGCGGCCGCTGCGCCAGTTCCTCCATCCACCACGCCAGCTTGGCCTGTGCGATGCGGTCGTCGGCGACTTCGAACAGGGCCGCGTGAAGCTCGTGACCGATCGCCTCCAGTGCGGCGATCCGTGGCTCCCGCGCCTCGGCGACGAACAGGCGCGCCAATCGCAGTTCGGGCTCGGCGTCGAGCCATTGCTCGAGGTGGCTGTCGAACGCCCCTACGGCACCGCTCACGACGCCAGTCCCAGCAGCGGCAACAGGTCCAGCGGCCGCGTCGCGCGTGCGACGCGGGGGTGACTGGCCGCGGCCTCGCAGCCGCCGTATCCCCAGTCGGCCAGCACAGCCAGCGCGCCCGCGTTGTGCGCCGCCTCGATGTCGCGCGCATCGTCGCCGACCAGCGCGGTGTGCGCGGCGCGCACCGACAGTTCGCGGCAGGCATGCAGCACCGGCGCGGCATCGGGCTTGCGCTGCGGCAGTGTGTCGCCGCAGACCAGCGCGCCGGGCCGGCCACGCAGCCCGAGCGCATCGAGCAGCGGCACGGTGAGCCAGCACGGCTTGTTGGTGACAATGCCCCATCCTTTGCCCGCGTCCTCGATCCGCGCGAGCAGTTCGGCGACCCCGTCATACAGTCGGGTGTGCTCGCAGATCCGCTCGCGATAGAGGGCGAGGAAACGATCCAGCGGCGCGCGGTCGTCGGAATCCCAGTCAGGCATCGCCGCGCGCAGGATCGCAGCGCCACCCTTGGACACCTGCGGACGCAGCAGCGCCTCGGGCGCAGGCTCGCGGCCCCATTCCACCAGGCAGCGATTGGCCGCTGCGACGAGGTCGGACGCGGTGTCGGCCAATGTCCCGTCGAGGTCGAGAAGAACCGCCTCCACCCGCAGCGAGCCGTTCACTGCGGCTTCCCTGCGTGCACGAGGTAGTTGACCGACGTGTCCTGGACCAGCCAGGCCCGGCGCATGATCGGGTCGTAGCGCAGGCCGCGGATGTCGCGTACGACGAGCCCCGCATCGCGCAGCGCGCGAGCCAGTTCGCTCGGCCGAATGAACTTCGACCAGTCGTGCGTACCCTGCGGCAGCAACCTCAGCAGGTACTCCGCACCCACGATTGCCGCAGCGAAGGCGGCGGGCGTGCGGTTCAGGGTCGAGAAGAACGCCTGCCCTCCGGGCCTGAGCATCGACGCGCAGGCGCGAACCACCGAGCCGGGATCGGGCACGTGC
>DHLY01000093.1:8200-22304 GCA_002405525.1 Proteobacteria bacterium UBA4656 | reverse complement strand
CACGCCACGACGTCGTAATGCTCTGGCTGCGCGGCGGCGTGCGTCTCGGCCGCCTCCTGGCGGTAATCGACCCGCAGGCCCGACTCGAGGAGGTGCAGGCGCGCGACCTCGATCACCTCGCCGCCGAGGTCGAGGCCGGTGACCTGTGCGGCGCGCGCCGCGAGCGCCTCCGACAGCAGCCCGCCGCCGCAGCCCACGTCGGCGACGCGCGCTCCCGAGAGCCGGCAGCGCGCAGCGATGTAATCGACCCGCACCGGGTTGAGGTCGTGCAGGGGGCGGGACTCGCCGTCGGGGTCCCACCAGCGCGGCGCCAGCGCCGCAAAGCGCTGCAGTTCGGCCGGATCGAAATTGCGCTGCGCGCTCATGCTTCCTCCGGCAATCACGCGTTGCCCGCCAGGAAGCACTGCCAGCGCGCGGCTTTCGCGCGCAGTGCGTCCGGGTCCAGGTCGACCAACGCGCCGTCCCGCAGGCGGCGCCGCCCGCCGATCCAGACGTCGCTGACGTCACGACGGTTGCCGGCGTACACGATCTGCGAGGCGAGGTGATAGAACGGCATCGAGTCAACCGCATCGAGCCGCAGCGCCGCCAGGTCCGCCTGCTTGCCGGGCTCGATCGACCCCACCCGGTCGCCGATGCCCATGGCGCGTGCGCTGCCCAGGGTCGCCATCCGCAGGGCCGACGGGGCGTCCAGCGCGCGCGGGTCACCCGCCACGCCCTTGGCCAGCAGCGCGGCGGTGCGCATCTCCCCGAACATGTCGAGATCGTTGTTGCTGGCGCACCCGTCGGTGCCGAGGCCCACGGTGATCCCGGCGGCGATGAGCTTCGCTACCGGGCAGAACCCGCTGGCGAGCTTCAGGTTGCTCTCCGGACAGTGCACGATCGAAGCGCCGGCGCGTGCGCAGGTCTCGATCTCCGCGTCACCCAATTGGGTCATGTGGACCGCGATCAAACGGTCATTCAGCAATCCGAGACCCTGAATGCGCTGCAGCGGGCGCACCCCGTGCTCCCGACGCCCGTCGTCGCACTCGCCGGCAGTCTCGTGCAGGTGCAGGTGAACCGGCACGTCGAGCTGGTCGGACAGCATGCGAATACGTTCGAAGCTCGCGTCCGACACCGTGTAAGGCGCATGCGGTGCGAAACAGGTCCGCACCAGCGGGTCGCGGCGGTAGTCGTCGTGTACCGCCGTCGCCTTGTCGAAGTACTCGTCGCGCGAGCGCGCCCACGCGCTCGGGAACTCGATCACCGGCAGCCCGACCAGGGCGCGGAAGCCGAGACGGCGATAGGTGGACGCGCATACGTCAGGGAAGAAGTAGTTCTCGCTGCACGCCGTGGTTCCGCCGCGCAGCATTTCGGCGACCGCCAGCTCCACGCCATCGCGGACGAACTCGGGCCCGATGGCGCGCGCCTCCGCCGGCCAGATGTGGCTCTCCAGCCATTCCTTCAGCGGCAGGTCGTCGGCCAGCCCGCGCATCAGCGTCATCGGGTTGTGGACGTGGGCGTTGACCAGGCCCGGCAACAGGACGTGGTGGGCCAGCGTCACCCGCTCGCGCGGGGCAAAAGAGCGTCTCGCCGGCTCGACCGGCTGCACGGCGACGATCACCCCGGCGTCCACCGCCACCGCGTGCCGCTCGAGGACTGCACCGTGCGGCTCCACCGGAACCACCCAGGCTGCCTCGATCAGCAGGTCGATCGCGGCGGGCGGCGGCGCGCTCATCGCGTGCGTCCTGGGTCCACCGTGCGCCGCGCCGACTTCACTTCACCCGCGAAACGTATTCGCCGGTGCGGGTGTCGACCCGGATCGTCTCGCCCTGCCCGACGAACAGCGGCACCCGGACGACCGCGCCGGTCTCCAGCTTGGCCGGCTTGCCGCCGCCACCGGAGGTGTCGCCGCGCACGCCGGGGTCGGTCTCCGCGATCTGCAGTTCGACAAAGTTGGGCGCAGCCACCGTCAGCGGCGCGCCATTCCAGAGCGTGACCACACAGGTCTCGTTGCCCTTGAGCCACTTCGAGGCCTCGCCCATCGCGGCGGCGTCCGCCGCCAGCTGCTCGTGGGTCTCAGGGTGCATGAAGTGGTAGAACTCGCCGTCCGAGTAGAGGAACTCCATGTCGGTGTCGACCACGTCGGCCGCTTCGGCGGAGTCGGTCGACTTCATGGTCATCTCGACCACCCGTCCGGTCTTCAGATTGCGGTACCTGACGCGGGTGAACGCCTGGCCCTTGCCGGGCTTGACGTAGTCGGTGTCGATGATCGTGCACGGGTAGCCGTCAACGATGATCTTCATCCCGTTCTTGACGTCATTCATGCCGTAGGCGGCCATGCGGAAACTCCGGGGGCTGGGAAGCCGCCCCGACGGAACGGCTAGACTGGAGGGACAGGCTCAAAACGAGGTCCCGGACGAGCCGGGAAGTCCGTGATGATAACCGCAACCCCGGCCGCAGCGCATTCGATACCGTGGCAGCGTCAATGGCGCGAGGCAATCAGCGATCCGAACGAACTGCTCGCCGCGCTTGACCTCGCGCCGTCTCGTCCGGCGGTTGCGGACGACGCCTTGCGGCCTTTCCCGATGCGCGTGCCGCGCGCCTTTCTGGCCCGCATGCGGCGCGGCGACCCGCTCGATCCACTGTTGCGCCAGGTCCTGCCGCTGGCCGAGGAGGATCACGTGGTCGAAGGCTACGGTGTCGACGCGGTGGGCGACCTCGCCAGCCGCGCGGCGCCCGGCGTGCTGCACAAGTATTCCGGTCGCGCGCTGCTGGTCGCCACCGGCAGCTGCGCGGTGCACTGCAGGTACTGCTTCCGCCGCCACTTTCCCTACGCCGACGAGGGAGCCGCGACCGACCGCTGGCACGGCGCGCTGGCCTGGCTCGCGGCACACCCCGAAGTCGAGGAGGTCCTGCTCTCGGGCGGCGACCCGTGGTCGCTGTCGGACGGGCGGCTGAACGAACTGTCCGACGGACTGCGTCGCTTGTCGCACGTCCGCAGGCTGCGGGTCCATACCCGGCTGCCGGTGGTCCTGCCTGACCGGGTCGATGCCGGCCTCCTTCGCTGGATCGAGGAATTGCACGTGCCTCTGGTGGTGGTGCTGCATGCCAACCATCCGAACGAACTCGACGCCGGCACCGCGCGGGCCTTCGCCGCGCTGCGCGCCGCCGGCGCCACTCTGCTCAACCAGTCCGTGCTGCTGCGCGGGGTCAATGACGATGCGGCCGCGCTGGTCGCGCTCTCGGAAGGACTGTTCGCGCAAGGCGCGCTGCCGTACTACCTGCATCAGCTCGACCGCGTCGCCGGCGCCGCCCACTTCGCGGTCGACGACGCCGCGGCACTCACCCTGCAGGCGGCCCTCCGGCGCTCGCTGCCGGGCTACCTGGTGCCGCGACTGGTCCGCGAAACGGCTGGAGCGCCGTACAAGGTTCCGCTTTAGGAAAATGCCGGAACTGTTTGTTGCATAGTGGAAAAGCTCTCCGCTTTCGGGTACAAGGCGGGGCTCCCGGGAGGCGCGAGATGCCGAAGAAAGACCCGATCATCCGCCTGCTGCTGGTCGAAGACTCGGCCGAGGAAGCTGAGCAGGTGGTCAGTTTGCTGCGCACCGCCGGGGTGCCGGTGCGCGCCCAGCGCGCGGACTCGCGCGACGCGCTGGCCGCAGCGCTCGCAGCGCAAGACGTCGACCTGCTGCTCGCCGACGCGCGCTCGCGGATCGCCACCCCGGCCGACGCGGTACAGCTGGTCGAGCAGGCCAGCCGTGATTGCCCGGTCATCGCCCTGGTCGCCGCGCTGGACGACCAGGCGGCGATGCAGGCGCTGCAGGATCGGGTCCGCGCACTGGCGCTGCGCGGCGCGCCGGATCACCTGGCCGCGGTGGTGCGGCGGGAAGTGGAAGACCTCGGCTGCCGCCGCGCGCTGCGTCGGCTCGACGCCGCCCTCAAGGAGAGCGAGCGCCGCTGCGACGCGCTGCTCGACTCCTCGCGCGACCCGATCGCGTTCGTGCACGAAGGCATGCATGTGCGCGCCAACCGCGCCTATCTCGAGCTGTTCGGCTTCACCGACTTCGAGGAAATCGAGGGCACGCCGATCCTCGACATCATCGCATCAGAGGCGGCGGACGGCTTCAAGGCGCTGCTGAAGAAGCTGTCGAAGGGAGAGAAGCCGCCCGCGCAACTGGTCATCAAGGGCCGAAGATCAGACGCCACCGCATTCGACGCGGTAATGGAGTTCGCCGCCGCCACCTTCGAGGGCGAACCCTGCCAGCAGATCACCCTGCGCCGGCAGCAGTCGGCCACCGCCCCGCCGCCGGACACCGACCTCGTCAGCGGCCTGCGCAACCGCCAGCACCTGCTGCGCGAGCTCGACAGCGCGGTCAGCGAAGCCGCCGAGGGGCGCAATGACATCGCGTTGCTGTACGTCGAACCCGACCACTGGCGATCGGTGATCGACGCGGTGGGCCTGGGCAATGCCGACCTCGTGATCGCCGACCTCGCCGAGCGCGTGCGCGCGGTGGCCGGACCCGATGACGTGGCGGCGCGCTTCGCCGACAACGCGCTGATGCTGCTGTTGCGGCGCCGTTCGCACGATGAAGCCGTGCGGGTCGCGCACGCGCTGCGCCGCGGCTTCGAAGGCCATATCATCGAGGCCGGGGGCCGTTCGCTGCCGCTGCCGGTGAGCATTGGGGCCGTGCTGGTGGGTGAACGCATCGCGAACGCGGAGTCAATCCTTGCCGCCGCGGCGCGCGCGCTGCAGGAGGCGCAGGACGCCGGCGGCAACCGGGTCCAGGTCCACGACCCCGGCGCACAGGACAAGGCGGCCGTGGCGGCGGAAAGTCGGCGCCTGGGAGAAATCCGCACCGCGCTGGACAAGGATGGCTTCGTTCTGCTGTTCCAGCCGATCGTGAGCTTGCACGGGGTGGAGGGCGAATTCTACGAAGCCCTCCTGCGCCTCCCCTCTGCCGAGGGCGAACTGGCGCCCAGTGAGTTCATGCGGGTGGCGGAGAAGAACGGCCTGCTGCCGGAGATCGACCGCTGGGTCGTCGACGCGGTCGTGCGAACCGCCGCCGAGCGCGAACGAGCCCGGCGCGGCACCGTGCTGTTTGTCAAGATCACGGTGCCCACCATCGAGGACGCGACGCTGCTGCCTTGGCTCGCGGCCCAGCTGAAGGCGAACCGGGTGTCCGGAAGCCGCCTGGTGTTCGAGATGCCCGAAAGCATCGTCACCACCAATCTGAAGCCGGTTCGAGCGTTCCAGAAGGGCCTCGCGCAGCTGCACGCCGGCTTCGCGGTCGAGCAGTTCGGCGCCGGGATCAACAGCTTCCAGCTGCTCAAGCACCTCGATTGCCGGTACCTAAAGGTCGACCGCACGTTCATGGCCGACCTGCCGCGCAACGGCGAGAATCAGCAGCGCATCCGACAGATCTGCGACCAGGCGCATGCCGCGGGCAAGCTCACCGTCGCCGAGTTCGTCGAGGACGCAGCCAGCATGTCCATCCTGTTCGGCTGCGGCGTCAACTTCGTCCAGGGCAGGTTTCTGCAGGAGCCCGAGCGGACGATGTCCTACGACTTCAGTCATTGAGCGCGGCGCGGACGCGAGGCGTTCCGCGCAGCAGCGGAGCGCGGCGCGTTCCACCGATCAGCCGCCGGACCCGCACGCGCGACGCCGTATCGAGCCGCCCCGAAAGCGACAGCCCGGCCGGGGCCGGGCTGTCTGCAAGCACGGAACAGCGGATCAGTCAGGCCGCCAGGCGCAGGGCCTCGATGCGTTCCTCCAGCGGCGGATGACTCGCCAGCAACCGGCCGATGCCGCCGCTGATTCCGAACGCGGCGATCTCCTTCGGCAGAGTCGATGGTTCGTGCGCGGTCTTCAGCCGCGCCAGCGCCGAAACCATCGCCTCGCGGCCTTCCAGCGCGGCGCCCGCGGCGTCGGCCCGGAACTCGCGACGGCGCGAGAACCACGCGACCACGAAGGACGCCAGGATGCCGAAAACGACTTCGAGCACGAACACGCTCAGAAAATAAGCGATGCCCGGGCCCTCCTCGTTCTTGAACACTACGCGATCGATCAGGTTGCCGATGATCCGCGCGAAGAACATCACGAAGGTGTTCACCACGCCCTGGATCAGGGTCAGGGTCACCATATCGCCGTTGGCGACGTGACCGACCTCGTGGGCCAGCACGGCCTCGACCTCACGGCGATCCATCTGCCGCAGCAAGCCGGTGCTGACCGCGACCAGCGCATTGTTGCGGTTCATGCCGGTGGCGAAGGCGTTGATCTCCGGCGCGTCGTAGATCGCGACCTCGGGCATCCCGATGCCGGACTTCTCGGCCTGGCGCCGGACAGTGGCGACCAGCCATGCTTCCATCTCGTTGCGCGGCTGCTCGATCACGTAGGCGCCGGTGGCGCGCTTGGCCATCCACTTCGAAAGCGCCAGCGAGATAAAAGCGCCGCCGAAGCCGAACAGCGCGCAGAACACGAGCATCCCGCCGTAGTCCACCCCGTATTGCGCGGTGAACTTGCTCAGGCCCAGCAGATTGAACACGATGGACGCAACCACCATCACCGCGAGGTTGGTGGCGAGGAAGAGGATGATCCGCATCATGGTGCCTTGGCTCCTGGTGGGTCGTTCGGGCCGCACGCGTGGGTGGTGGGACGGCCTGCGCACTATGTCGGGTCGGCGTGTTGCTTTTCAACCGCAACAGGCAATCGCGATCGGCGTACGCAATTGACGGGAATTTCGCAATGATGCCGGGCGGCACCCATCCTTACCGCGGTCGCTTCGCCCCATCGCCTACCGGCGACCTGCATTTCGGCTCGCTGGTCGCCGCGGTGGGCAGTTGGGTCCGCGCCCGGGTCGCCGGCGGCACCTGGATCGTGCGCATCGAGGATCTCGATCCCCGGCGCGAGGTGCCCGGCGCGGCCGTGCGCATCATCGAAACCCTCGGCGACTTCGGCATGGCCTCCGACGAGCCCATCGAGTACCAGTCGCAGCGCATCCCTTTCTACCGCGCGGCGCTCGAACGGCTGCTGGCGGCAGGCGCCGCATTCGAGTGCCGCTGCAGCCGTGGCGACCTCGGCGCCGACGCGATCCACCGCGCGTGCGTCGTTCCATCCGACGCCGCGCGCACCCCGGCCTACCGCCTTCGCGCCCCCGCCGGATCGATCTGCTTCCACGACCCGGTGCAGGGCCGCTACTGCCAGGACCTCGCGCAAGAGGTCGGCGACTTCGTGATCTGGCGCGCCGATTCCTGGCCGGCCTACCAACTGGCCGCGGTGGTCGACGACGCCGCGCAGGGTATCAACGAGGTGGTGCGCGGCGCCGACCTGCTGGACTCCACGCCACGGCAGCTATTGCTGCAGCGGCTGCTCGGGCTGCCGACCCCGGACTATTTCCATCTGCCGCTGGCCGTCGATGCGGCGGGGGCGAAGCTGGGCAAGTCGTCTGGCAGCCTGGCAATCGATCCACGCGACCCGATGCCGGCACTGCGCGCCGCGCTCGCCTTCCTCGGCTGGCCGCTGGTGCCATTCCGCGACCTGCGGAGTCCGGAAGCAGCGCTGGCGCTGGCCTGCCTCGACTTCGATCCCGCCCGCCTGCCGCGCGCACGCGCGCTTCCGGTTCCGGGAATCGGCGACTGACCGCCTGCGAAACCGCCGGCGACTGCCCGGGCATGCAGGCGCCACCGATCCGCCGCAGCGCCCGGCGCAGGAGACGCCGATCGCCAGGCCCCGGGCGGATACGTCAGCGACGCGCTCGACGCGCCGCTGAAGGGTCGCATCCATGCGTGCGCTGCAGCCGAAGCGCGGGAAATCCCCGCCCTGCCAGGCCGCACGGCGGTCCGGCGCGCCCACGGCGTCCGTGCGACCGCTACAATCGGCGCTGGCCGCGGCTGGCGGCCGTCGCCCGGAGGGCAACATGACTTCTCGCGTCGCACTAGTGACCGGCGGCACCGGAGGCATCGGCAGCGCCATCTGCCAGCGACTGGCCCGCATGGGGCACCGTGTGGCCACCAATTACCGCGATGAGGCCAAGGCCCGCGCGTGGCAGCAGAAGCTGCGCGACCAGGGCGTCGACGTGACCATCGTGCCCGGTGACGTGGGCGCGGTGGACGCGGCCGCGGCGCTGGTGCGCGGCGTCGAACAGGCGCTCGGCCCGGTCGAGATCCTGATCAACAACGCCGGCATCACCCGCGACGGCACCTTCCACAAGATGACCCCACCGCAGTGGCTGGACGTCATCAACACCAACCTCAACTCCTGCTACAACGTGACGCGCCCGGTGATCGAAGGCATGCGCGAGCGCCGATGGGGACGGATCATCCAGATCTCCTCGATCAATGGCCTGAAGGGCCAATACGGGCAGGCCAACTATGCCGCCTCGAAAGCCGGCATGCATGGGTTCACCATCTCGCTGGCGCGCGAGAACGCAAAGCTCGGCATCACGGTGAACACAGTGTCCCCGGGTTACGTGGCCACCGACATGGTGATGGCGGTGCCGGAGGAGGTCCGCGCCAAGATCGCCGCCGATATTCCCACCGGGCGGCTCGGCACACCGGAGGAGATCGCCTACGCGGTGGCATTCCTGGTCGCCGAGGAAGCGGCCTGGATCACCGGCTCCAACCTCGACATCAATGGCGGCCACCACATGGGCTGGTAGCCCCGCCGCGCCGCCGGCCCCGGGCCGGCGGCGCACCTTCGTGCTAACGTCCCGCGCATGGCCAAACTCCGCGTCATCAAGAAGTACCCGAACCGGCGTCTCTACGACACCGAGATCTCGAGCTACATCACCATTGAGGACGTGCGCCAGCTGGTGATCGACGGCGAGACTTTCGAGGTGCGCGACGCCAAGACCGGCGAGGACATCACGCGCTCCGTGCTGCTGCAGATCATTGCCGAGCACGAGGAGCACGGGCAGCCGATGTTCTCCACCACCCTGCTGTCGCAGGTCATCCGGTTCTACGGCGACTCACTGCAGGGCTTCATGGGGTCCTACCTGGAAAAATCACTGCAGACCTTCCTCGACCAGAGCCAGCAGTTCCGCAGCCAGTTGAACAGCCTCATCGGCCAGAGCCCCTGGACCATGCTCAACGACATGACCGAGCGCAACCTGGAAATGTGGAAGTCCATGCAGGCCCGGATGATCCAGGGCGCCAGTGTGCCCAAGGCGCAAGAACGCCCGGCCGCGAAGAACGCCGAAAAGAAGTGAGCCGGCCCCAGGCGTCCATGGCCGCCGGCCGCCGCCCCCGCTAAGATCGCGGTTTGCTGCGCCGCACCAAGGCGCCCCGCGAGGAACAACCCATGAGCCAGCGCCTGGCCGTGGTCACCGGAGGCATCGGTGGCCTTGGCATCGAGATCTGCCGCCAACTGGCCCTCGCCGGCCGCCGCGTCGTCGCCGCCGACCTCGCCAGCCGCGGCGACCGCATCGCGCAGTTCGAGACCGCCGTCGCCGACCTCGGCGGCGCGGTCACCTTCGAGCCGGTCGACGTCGCCGACTTCGGGGCCTGCGCCGACCTCGTGCGCAGGGTCAACGCCGCGCTCGGCCCGATCGACGTGCTGGTCAACGCCGCCGGCATCACCCGCGACGGCACCCTGCGCAAGATGGGCCTCGAGCAGTGGACCAGCGTGTTGCGGGTCAACCTCGACGGCGTGTTCCACATGTGCCGCCAGGTGGTGGAGACGATGTGCGAACGCGGGTTCGGCCGCGTGGTGAACATTGCCTCGGTCAACGGCCAGACCGGCCAGTTCGGGCAGGCCAACTACGCGGCCTCGAAGGCCGGCATCCACGGCTTCACCATGTCGATGGCACGCGAGGTCGCGCGCAAAGGCGTGACGGTCAACAGCGTTTCTCCGGGCTACTGCCGCACCGCGCTGGTAGAGGCCATTCCGCAGGCCGTGCGCGACGAGATCGTCGCCCGCATCCCGGTCGGTCGCCTCGGCGAACCCGCGGAGATCGCACGCACCGTGGTGTTCCTCGCCGCCGACGAAGCAGGCTTCATCACCGGCGCGAACATCCCGGTGAACGGTGGCTACTTCATGGACTTCTGAGGCGTCCCGCCCGAATCACGCGCGCATGGAGTTCGCCCGCACCCTTCTCGACGGCCTGCGCCTCGTCGCGCTGCAGCGTCCCTCGCAGCGCTGGCGGCGCATCGGGCCCGGCGAGTTCTGGCTCGCCGCTTTGCTGCTGCTGTCGGTCAACCTCGCCGAGGCCTTCCTTTCGGTGCCGGGCCCGCGCCAGTTCGACCCCGATGCGCTGCGCGGCCTGTCGTTCTTCATCCTACTCGCGCTTCTGGTGGCATGGGCAACCTGCGTCGCACTGCGCCGCCCGGCCCTTTTCTGGCCGTTCGCGACCCTGGCGCTGCTGGCCGAAACCCTGATCGGCAGCGCCGTGCTGCTGCTCGACAACACGCTGATCGACTGGCTGCGGCCCAACCGCGATCCGGACCACGACCGGACGGCACTGCTGCTGTGGCTGGCCTGGACCCTGCTTGCGGTGCGCCGCCTGTTCGACCATCTGGAGCCGCATCGACCATGGCCCCTGCGCAGCCTCGCCGCACTGCTGGCGACCGCGGCCATCGCACTGCCCGCCTGGTTCATCGTACGCGGCAGTTTCTTCTATCCGGCCGACTGGCAGGCCGAGCCACCGCCGCTCACAGAAACCCCAATGCTCGACATCGAGCCCGAGGAACTGATGCTGGCGCAACCGGCGCGGCTGGACGCTGCGCTGGCCGCCCTCGCCCCACAACGGCCCGGCGT
This sequence comes from Proteobacteria bacterium UBA4656, assembly GCA_002405525.1. GTDB lineage: Bacteria > Pseudomonadota > Gammaproteobacteria > Xanthomonadales > Ahniellaceae > UBA4656. The sequence goes on along the minus strand of DHLY01000093.1, from coordinate 11,575 downwards.
GGTGGATCTGTATCTCATCGCCTTCGGCAGCGACGGCAGCGAGCGCGTGTTCCGCAACGAAACGCTTTACGCGCGCGCGCTGCTTGAGCGCCGCTTCGGGGCGCAGGCCCGCAGCCTCGCGCTGTCCAACGACCCCGACCTCGCCGACCGGCTGCCACTGGCGATGCGCAGCAACCTCGGCACCGCGCTGCGCGGCGTGGCGGCGAAGATGGACCCGGCCGAGGACGTGCTGATGTTGTTCATCACCACGCATGGATCGGAGCTGCACGAACTCCAGGTCACGCTGGACCCGCTGCCGCTGGCCCAGGTCGATCCGGCCTGGCTGGCCCAAGCGCTGTCCGACAGCGGGATCGACCACCGGGTGGTGGCGATATCTGCCTGCTTCTCTGGCGGGTTCCTGCCAGCGCTGGCGGGGCCGCGCAATCTGGTGTTCACCGCCTCGCGCGCCGACCGCCCCTCGTTCGGCTGCGGCCCCGATTCCGACATCACCTTCTTCGGCCGCGCCTGGCTCACCGAGGCCCTGAACGAAACGTCCGACTTCGTCGATGCCTTCGAGCGCGCCAAGGTGGCGATCGCGCGGCGCGAAAAGGCCGCCGGCTACGACCCGTCGGAACCGCAGGTGGCGCGCAACGCGGCGGTCGAAGCGCAGTTGGCGCGCTGGCGAGAGGGCATCGCGCCGGGGCCGGCCGTGCCGTTCGATCCGGAGGCGCTGGTCGCCGAGGCCTTGCGCTGATCGCTTCCGGAAGGGCCCAGGGCTCAGGGCCCAGCCGGAGGACCGGATGCGGCGGCGGTGCACCGCTGGACGGTAACCACCGTCTTCGCAACGCCCAAACGCCGCGATTCTGCGTTTCGGCCCCCGGGCCCTGAGCCCCGGGCCCTCCCTCCGCAGCAAAGCACCAACCGTCGCTACGACGCCGGCGAATGCCGCTTCGCCAACTCGGCGACCACGTCGGCCAACGATAGCCCGCGCGATCGCAGCAGCACCAGCAGGTGGAACACGAGGTCGGCGGCTTCGCCGGTGAGCGCGTCCCCGTCCTGAGCCACCGCGGCGAGTGCGGTCTCGACGCCCTCCTCGCCCACCTTCTGTGCGATGTGGCGCACGCCTGCATCGAACAGTTTCGTGGTGTAACTACCGGCCGGACGCTCGCGTTCGCGCGTGGCGACCAAGTCGTCGAGCGCAGCGAGGAAGGCCAGCGTCGGCTGCGGCGCGGGGTCGAAGCAGGTCGGCGTCCCGCGATGGCAGGCCGGCCCATGCGGCCGCGCCAGCACGCGGATCGTGTCGTTGTCGCAGTCGGCGTCGACGGCAACCACTTCGAGGTGGTGGCCCGTGGTCTCGCCCTTGGTCCAGAGCCTACCCTTGCTGCGCGAGAAGAACGTCACCTTGCCGCTGGCGAGCGTGGCGTCCAGCGCCGCGCGGTCCATGAAGCCCACCATCAGAAGCACGCCGCTGGTCACGTGCTGCACCACGGCAGGCACCAGGCCGCCGGCCTTGTCGAAGTCGATGCGGTCGGGTTCCAGGCTCATGGGCGGATGGCGATGCCTTCGGCGCGCAGGTAGCGTTTGAGGTCCGGTACCGCGATGGCGCCGGCGTGGAACACGCTGGCGGCCAGCGCGCCGTCGACGTCGGCCTGCAGGAACACGTCGCGGAAGTGCTCCGGCGCGCCGGCGCCACCGGAGGCGATCAGCGGCACGCGGCAGATCGCGCGCACGGCCTTCAGTTGCGCGATGTCGTAGCCGCGACGCACGCCGTCGCTGCCCATGCAGTTGAGCACGATCTCGCCAGCGCCGCGGCGCTGGGCCTCCTCGACCCAGGCCAGGGTCGGTCGTGCCAGTTCGCGCGCGCGGTCGGGATCGCCGGTGTACTGGTACACGCGCCAGTCGCCCACCGGACCGCTGCTGTCGATGCCGACCACGATGCACTGCACACCGAACTCGGCCGCCAGTTCGTCAATCAGGTCCGGACGCTCCAGCGCCGGTGAATTGACCGAGATCTTGTCGGCGCCAGCCGCCAGCACGCGCCGCGCCTGCTCCACGCTGCGAATGCCACCGGCGACGCAGAACGGAATGTCGAGATGACGGGCGAGGCGCTCCACCCAGGCGACGTCGGCCGAGCGCGCCTCGGGACTGGCGGTGATGTCGTAGAACACCAGTTCGTCGGCGCCGGCGTCACGGTACCGCAGCGCCAGGTCCTCGATGCCGCCCATCACCACGTGGTCGCGGAAGCGCACGCCCTTGACGACTTGCCCATCGCGCACGTCGAGGCAGGGAATGATGCGCCGGGTCAGCATGACAGCAGCTCCGGCAGGGTCACCCGTCCTTCCAGCAGGGCTTTGCCGACGATGGCGCCGCCGCACCCGGCAGACCGCGCGGCGGCGACGTCGGCCACGTTGCGCACGCCGCCCGAGGCCTGGATGGCAAGCCGCGGATACTTGGCGCAGATCAGGCGATACAGCCCCAGGTTCGGCCCGCCGAGCATGCCGTCGCGGTCGATGTCGGTGCACAGTACGTGACGCGCGCCTGCGGTGCCGGCGAAGTAGTCGAGCAGGCGCAGCAGCGGCACGCCACTGGCGTGCGTCCATCCGGCCACCGGCAGCTCGAACGCGCCGCTGGCGTTGGCGCGGGTGTCCAGCGCGACGCAGATCCGTTCGGCGCCGAACTCGCCGATCCACGCCGCCACCTGCTCGGGCTGCCGCACCGACACGCTGCCGACCACCACCCGGGCGACGCCGGCATCCAGCAGCGCGCGCACGTCATCGCGCCTGCGCACCCCGCCGCCCGCCTGCAGCGACATCCCAGGTATCGCGGCCATCCGGCACAGGACATCGAGCTGGGTGAAGCGGCCGAGCCGTGCGGCGTCCAGGTCCACGGCGTGCAGCCAACCGGCGCCGGACCCCGCATAGCGTGCGGCCAATGCCGCCGGTTCGTCGCCATAGCGCGTTTCGCGGCCGTAGTCGCCCTGGTCGAGGCGCACCACGCGCCCTTCTCGCAGGTCGATGGCTGGATAGACGGTAAAGGTCATGGGGAAAGAAAATTGCGGATCACGGTGGCGCCGACCGCGGCTGATCGCTCGGGATGGAATTGCACGCCAAAGAAGTTCCGGTGTTGCACGATCGCAGCAAAGCGTCCGCCGTAGTCGCAGGCAGCGAGCGTGTGTGAACCGACATCTGCATGGTAGGAGTGCACGAAATACGCATACGCATCGGTGCCAAGGCCGCAGATCAACGGCGCCTCGTGCACGGTGTCGAGACGGTTCCAGCCCATGTGCGGCACGCGGCCGCAGCGCGCCTCGTCGAAGCGGCGCAGCCGGCCTGGCACCACGCCGAGGCAGTCCACGCCGGCTTCGTCGGTGTGCTCGAACAGCAACTGCATGCCGAG
>DHLY01000093.1:3497-8001 GCA_002405525.1 Proteobacteria bacterium UBA4656 | reverse complement strand
CCGGGCAGGATCACACGCTTCGCCGCGCGCAGCACGGCCGGGTCGGTGGTCAGGCGCGCCGGCGCATCGAGGCGCGCCAGCGCGGCCATCACCGAGCCGAGGTTGGCCACGCCGCTGTCGACGACGACGACTTCGACCGCGCTCACAGCACCCCCTTGGTGCTCGGCAGTTCGCTGCCTTCGCGGCGGATCGCCATCCGCAGGGCGCGCGCGGTGGCCTTGAAGCAGGCTTCGACCTGGTGGTGGGTGTTCTCGCCGTCGACCTTGAGGTGCAGGTTGGCGCCCAGCGACTCCGACAAGGAGCGGAAGAAGTGCGGCACCATCTCGGTCGGCAGGTCGCCGACGCGATCGCGGCCGAAGCGGCCTTCGAACACGAAGTACGGCCGGCCGGACAGGTCCAGCAGGGCCTCGGCGCGCGTTTCGTCCATCGGCAGCGCGAAGCCGTAGCGACCGATCCCGCGCTTGTCGCCGAGCGCCTTGCGCAGCGCCTCGCCGAGCGCGAGCCCGCAGTCCTCGACCGTGTGGTGCTCGTCGACGTGGGTGTCGCCGGCGCAGGTGAGGGTCAGCGCGAAGCCGCCGTGGCGACCGATCTGCTCCAGCATGTGGTCGAAGAAGCCGAGCCCGGTCGCGACCTCGGCCGCCGCCTCGCGGTCGAGGTCCACCACCACGCGGATGCGGGTTTCCTTGGTCTTGCGCTCGACCGACGCGGTGCGCGGCGCATCGGCCAGCAGGTGCGCGAGCGTCGGCCAGTCGAAGTCGTTCGGGCCCAGCTTGAAGCCGCGCACGCCGAGGTTGCGCGCCAGGTCCAGGTCGGTGTCGCGGTCGCCGATCACCGCGCTGGCCTCGAAGTCGAGGTTGCCGGCGCGCAGGTAGTCGAGCAGCATGCCGATGCCCGGCTTGCGCGTCGGCGCGTTGTCGGCCGGGCGGTGCACGTCGAAGTGCATCGCCGCGAAACGGATGCCCTGCGAGGCGAACACCTGCTCCATCAGGCGCTGCGGCGGCTCGAAGGTCTCGCGCGGGAAACTCGCCGTGCCCAGCCCGTCCTGGTTGCTGACGATCACGAACTCGAAGCCGGCATCGCGCAGCTTCAGCAGCGCGGGGATCACGCCGTCGAGCAGGGCGAACTTCTCCAGCGAATCGATCTGCTCGTCGGGTGGCTCGACGATCAGGGTGCCGTCGCGGTCGAGGAACAGGATGCGGCGCTTGGCGCTCATGCGGCTTCCCGAGTTGCTGCCAGCGCGGCGAGCACGGCGTCGTTCTCGGCCGGGGTGCCGATCGAGATGCGCAGGCAGTCGGCCAGCCCCGGGTAGTGCGAGACGTCGCGCAGGACGATGCCGCGCTGCATCAGCGCGCGATACGCCGCCGCCGCGTCGTCCAGCCGCACGGTGAGGAAATTGGCCTGCGAGGGATGCACCTCGCGCACGCCGGGCACGGCCGGCAGCGCGGCACGCAGGCGCTCGCGCTCGCGCACCAGGCTCGCCACGCGCAGGCGGGTGGCGGCCAGCGCATCCGGCGCCAGCGCGCGCTCGGCGGCCAGCACACAGGGCTGCGGCAGCGGGTACGGCGCCATGATGCGCCGGCACAGGCCGATGATCGCCGGGTCGGCAATCAGCACGCCGATCCGTGCGCCGGCCAGCGCATGCGCCTTCGACAACGTCCGCAGCACCGCCAGGTTGCCGTCGGCCCGCGCCGCTTCGGCGGCGAACGACGGCGCATCGGCGAACTCGGCGTAGGCTTCGTCGACCACCACCAGCGCGCGCCCCGCCAGCGCGGTCGACAGACGGCGCACGTCGGCCGGCGGCACCAGTCCGCCGGTCGGGTTGTTGGGCGTGCAGACGTAGACCAGCTTGGTGTCGTCGCGCACCGCGGCGAGCACGGCGTCGACGTCCAGTGCGAAGCCCGCCTCGGCGCGCAGCGGCACGCGGATCACCGCCGCGCCCTGCACGTCGGCGCACACCGCGTACATGCCGAAAGTCGGCGGCGAGACCACCACGCTGTCGACGCCGGCGCGGCAGAAGGCGCGGGTCAGCAGGTCGATCGCCTCGTCGCTGCCGCGGCCGACCAGCAGCGCGTCCGCCGGCACGCCGTACAGCGCCGCCAGCCGCTCGCGCAGCGCGGCCGGCTGCGGGTCGGGGTAGCGGTTGAGCGAGCCGTCGTGGTCCGCCGCCGAAGCCCAGGGCGACTCGTTGGCGTTCAGCAGGACGCGGCCGCCGCTGGCCTCCATGCGGGCCGATGAATAGCCTTTCAGCGCCAGCAGTTCCGGGCGCGCGCGCGCGAGCAGGCTCATGCCGCGGCCTCCGCCACTGCGAGGCGCAGCGACACCGCGCGCTCGTGCGCGGCCAGGCCCTCGGCGCGCGCCAACGTCATCGCGCACGGGCCGATCGTGGCCAGACCGGTGCGGGTGAGTTCCTGCACCGTGATCGCCTTCTGGAAGCTCGCCACCGACACGCCGCTGTAGGCGCGCGCGTGCCCGTAGGTGGGCAGCACGTGGTTGGTGCCGCTGCAGTAGTCGCCGACCGATTCCGGCGTCCACGCGCCGAGGAACACCGAACCCGCGTTGCGCACCTGCGAAAGCCACTGGCGCGGCTCGCGCACCTGCACGATCAAGTGCTCCGGCGCATACTCGTTCGACACCGCGAAGGCCTGCGCGAGATCGGCGACCCGGATGGCGCGGCTCGAGGCCAGCGCCTTCTCCGCGGTCTCGCGACGCGGCAGCACGGCCACCTGGGCCGTGACCGCCGCCAACACGGCGTCCACCTGCGCCGGCGCGTCGGTGACCAGCACCACCTGCGAATCCGGCCCGTGTTCCGCCTGCGAGAGCAGGTCGGCGGCGACGAAACGCGGATCGGCGTGCGCGTCGGCGATCACCAGCACCTCGGAGGGACCCGCCGGCATGTCGATCGCCGCGCCGTCGGCATCCAGCGAGACCTGCTGCTTCGCCTCGGTGACCCAGGCATTGCCCGGCCCGAACAGCTTGTCGCACTTCGGCACGCTGCCGGTGCCGTAGGCCATGGCGGCGATGGCCTGCGCGCCGCCGAGCTTGAACACCGCCTCGATGCCGCAGCGGCGCGCGGCGTAGAGCACGGCGGGATCGCACGATCCGTCGGGCCGCGGCGGCGAGCAGACCACGACCTGCGCGCAGCCGGCGATGCGCGCCGGCACGCCGAGCATCAGCGCGGTCGACGGCAGCGGCGCAGAGCCCGCGGGCACGTACAGGCCGACCCGATCGATCCCGCGCAGCATGCGCTCGCAGCGCACGCCCGGCGCGGTCTCCAGCACCACCGGCTGCGGCGCGGCGGCGCGGTGGAAGGCTTCGATGCGCGCGGCGGCCTCGTCGATCGCGGCCTTGAGTTCGGGCGCCAGCGTGGCGATCGCGGCGTCGAACTCCGCCGCCGTCACCCGCAGCTCGCCGACTTCCACGCCGTCGAAGCGCCGCGTCAGCGCGCGCAGGGTGGCGTCGCCGTCGGCGCGCACCTGGGCGATCAGGCGCGCGACGTCGGCGCGCAGGGTCGCGGCCTGCGCCACCGCGGGCCGCGCCAGCGCCTCGCGGCGGCCCGCCGCGTCCAGTTGATTCCAGTCGATCCGCTTCATGCCAGCATCTTCTCTACGGGCAGCACCAGCAGCGAACGCGCACCGGCGGCCTTCATCGCTTCGAGGTGGTTCCAGGTCACCGCACCCAGGCACACCGCCTGCAGCGCCACGTCGTCACTGCCTTCCAGCGGCATCACGCTGGGGCGCGCATCGCCGGGCAACAGGCGCGCGATCGCCTCCACCGCATGCCGCGGGGCGTGGAGCATCACCAGTTTCGAATCTTTCACCGCCAGCACGCCGTCGAGGCGGCGCAGCAGCAGGTCGAGGAACTCGCCGCGCGCATCCGCCGGCGGCGTCGCGGTGCCGGCGAGCACGGCCTCGCTCTGCAGGATGGTCGCCACCTCGCGCAACTGGTTGGCCGCGAGCGTGCCGCCGGACGACACGAGGTCGCAGATCGAGTCCGCGGTGCCGAGGCGCGGCGCGATCTCGACCGAGCCGTTGAGCATCACCACCGAGGCCTCGACGCCGTGGGCTGCCAGCCACTGGCGCAGCAGGTTCGGGTACGAGGTGGCGATGCGCTGGCCGGCGAGGTCGGCGGGCGACTCGTAGCGGTCCTCGTTCGGCACCGCGATCGACAGCCGGCAGCCGCCGAAGCCCAGCGCACGGATCTCCGCCAGCGGCGCCAGCGCGGGATCGCGCGCCAACTCGCCCGACTGCTCGGCGAGCACGTTGCGGCCGACGAAGCCGAGGTCGGCCACGCCCTGCGCGATCATGCCCGGGATGTCGTCGTCGCGGACCAGCAGCAGGTCCACGGGCAGGGTCTCGCCGTAGCAGAACAGCTTGTCGCGGCTGACGCGGAACTTGAGCCCGCATTGCGCCAGCAGCGCCTGCGAGGGTTCGGTCAGGCGGCCGCTCTTCTGCATCGCGATCCGCAGTCGGTCTCGGGGGGTCATCTCAGGCTCCGCGCGGCGCGC
>DHLY01000093.1:0-3298 GCA_002405525.1 Proteobacteria bacterium UBA4656 | reverse complement strand
CTGCCCTGCAACAGGCAGCGCGCGACGCGCCCGATGGTGGTGACGCTGACCCCGGTGTGGTCGTGGATCTCGCGGTACGGCATCCCCTGGCGCAGGAACGGGATCACCGCCCAGCGGTCGGACAGCGCCTCCAGCTCCGCCGGCGTGCACAGGTCGCGGAAGAACGCCCGCAACTCATCCACCGAGCGCAGGCTCAGCAGCGCCTCGTACAGCGCCGCCTCGGGATCGAGGCCGGTGTCGGGTTGGACGGATTTGCGCTTCAACGGGGTGGCCGGTGGACCGCGAGGGCGCGCAGTGTAATGTACTAGCGCGTTAATACGCAAGGACGCCACGGTCCCCTGCCCGATCGCCTTGCGACCGCATACGTCTCAGCCGTATGCTCGTCCCGTGCTCACCATCTATGGGACGCCAACCTTCGTCGCCGAAGCGGCAAAGGTCTGGACCACGGAGGATCGTCTTGAATTCTTCGCCTGGATCGCGACGAACCCGGATGCAGGCGTCGTCATTCCCCACAGCGGCGGCTGCCGAAAAGTTCGATGGATGCGACCTGGCAGCGGCAAGCAGGGCGGCGTGAGGGTCATCTACTTCACGCAGTTGGCCGAAGGGCGGCTGTGCATGCTGCTGGTCTATCCGAAGTCCCACCGTGACGACATCCCCGCGCACCTCCTCAAGCAGATTCGTCAGGTACTCGAAGATGACCACCCGTAAACGAGCCCCCTCCGCCGCTGGCGCCGACGAACTCGGTCGCAAGCTCCTGCAGTCGGTCCGCGAGATGAAGGCCGGCCAGTACGGCCGTGTGACGCAGGTGCCCGTCAACGAAGTCGTCGAAGCCCGTCAGGGCACCGGGCTGTCGCAGAGCGAGTTCGCCTCCGCCCTGAGCATCTCCAAGCGCACGCTCCAGGAGTGGGAACAGGGCCGCCGTGCGCCGTCAGGCGCCGCACAGGCGCTGATCCGCATCGCGCGAAAGCACCCGAAGATCGTCCGTGACGCACTCAGGTAAGTCGGTCGCTTTGCAGGCCGCCCCACCGCCACGCGCTCCAAGGCGATTCACTGGCGTGAAAGTGGGCACGACGAGCCAGCGTTCAACTCGCCGGAGAACGCCGGCCGCGATGGACGCTTGGGCACTTGCGGAAACAGTACGCTGAACCCTGATTCGTGGCCTCAGTCTTGCCCTGGCCACTTAAAGGCGCAATGCTGGACACTGTACGCCCGACGTACTAACGTTACGTCGATTGGACCAACAGGAACCCGCAGTCGTGGCCAGTTCCCCCACATCGACCCATGGCCGCTCCGCTCGCCTCGGCGTCCGCGCGACGCCGGAGCAGGAAGCCGTACTCCGCCGCGCAGCGGACGTCGCGCGAAAGACGCTGACCGACTTCATCCTCGATAGCGCGTGCAAGGCCGCCGAGCAGACCCTGCTCGACCAGCGCTTGTTCATGGTCTCGGGCAGCCAACACCAGGCCCTGATGGAACTTCTCGAACGCCCCGAGCAACCCAACGACGGACTGCGCGATCTGTTCGCACGCAAGGCTCCCTGGAACGCGAAGTGACGATCCGAGGCCCGGAGCTGCTGGCCGCGTATCATCGACTGGACGGCTTCGACTGCGGCAAAGCGACGCTGGATGAGTGGCTGGTTCGCCACGCGCGCCAAGCGCAGGGCAGCGGGTCCGCCAAGACGTTCGTCGTGACCGATGATCCTGCCCAGGTCGTCGGCTACTTCAGCCTGACGGTGGGCCAGGTCGACACGCTGGACGTACCGGAACGCATCCGCAAAGGCATGGGGCACTACCCCGTGCCGGTCGTGATCCTGGCCCGGCTCGCCGTGTCGCGCGCCTTCCACGGCCAGGGAATCGGCGTCGGCCTGCTCCAGGACGCGATCCGGCGCACGCTTGTGATCGCAGAGCACGCTGGCATCCGCGCAATCCTCACCCACCCCATCGACGATGACGCAGCGCGGTTCTACACGCGGTTCGGCTTCGCACCCTCACCGGTTCGCGAGCAGCAGCTGCTTCTGCTGCTGAAGGACGCGCGCAAGATCGCTGCAGGCTGATCCGCCAATCCATCGGACCCAACGCTCACCAACCAAACGCGATCGCCTCTCGGCACATCACCCCCCGGTCGGCAGGCGTCAACGACCCACGAAAACAAGCTCTGATCGCTGATTCGGGGCTGGGCACACGATGTCCAAGGCGGCATGATGGCCCCATGGCGTACTGGTGGGTAAACCACAAGCAGACAAGACACTACGAAGTCGGGGGCGACTACCTCTGGTCGCCCGTTCGCAATGCGAACGGCACCCGGAATGCGTCCTACGACAACATGCGGCTCGCGTCACCAGGTGACATCGTTTTCTCGTACGCCCATGGCTTGATTGGCGCTGTCGGAATTGTAATGGGCCGGGCATCGCCGTGTCCGAAGCCCACTGAGTTCGGAAAGGTTGGCGACTACTGGAATCAAGACGGTCACTTTCTGCCCGTTGCGTTCCGTGAGCTGAAGCAACCGCTCAAGCCGAAGGCGCACCTTTCGCTGATCGCCCGCCTGCTGCCTGCAACCCACTCGCCGATCCGTCCGGATGGAAACGGCAATCAGCGCATCTACCTGGCTAGCATTTCCATCGTGCTCGGCAAGCTGCTCGAAGACCTCGCTGGCGTCGGTAGCATTGAGACCCAACTCGACCCCGTGGCCATTCCATCGATGGAGCAGATTGAGGACATCCATCAGCTCGAGAAGCGAACCGATATTCCCGAGACCCAGCGGCTACAACTGATCCAGGCACGGGTGGGGCAGGGGCTGTTCCGAGCGCTGGTCATGGGCCGCGATCGGCGTTGCAGAATGACCGGCGTGAAGGACCATCGACTGCTGCGAGCAAGCCACATCAAGCCGTGGCGCCTCGCAAACAACGCAGAACGCCTCGATTCCGATAACGGCTTGATTCTATCGCCCCACATCGATGTTCTGTTTGACCAACGACTGATCTCGTTCGAGAACAACGGAGACCTGATTGTCGCACCTCAGCTCTCGTCCGAGGTTCTGACCCGCTGGCACATCGACCCTAATGCCAACATCAATGGCCTTACTGGCCGTCAGGCCCGCTATATGGAGTCTCACCGCGATGCGCTACGACACCGCGGAAGAACCATGGGGCCGTGATGTGCGGCAGGAGCCGTGGACCGCCCGAACCCGGGCAGCGTCCGCAGGTTCTACCCCACCCCCACCCCCCCCCCCCCCCCCCCCCCCCCCCCCCCCCCCCCAAACAACACACCAACACACAAAAAAGACGCCGCACACAGAAGCACCC
>DHLY01000121.1:4064-5316 GCA_002405525.1 Proteobacteria bacterium UBA4656 | reverse complement strand
GCAAGTATATCCGCTGCGGCCCTGCGACGGCGGCCGCGCCCGCGCCCTGGGCTACAATCCGGCGGATGCGCGCCTCGAGGATGGCTTGGTTGACGCTGTGTGCGGCCCTGACGCTGCCGGGCGGGGTCGCGCAGGGCCAGTCACGCCCGCCCGCGGAACCCCGGGCGGCCCAGCCGCGCGACGCCGCACGCGCCGAGGCCGACCTCAACCGGCTGCGCAGCGAGATCGAACGCATCCGTGGCCAGATCGCGCGCGACGCCGCCGAGCGCGACCGTCTGGCGCGCAGCCTGCGTCAGGCGGAGCAGGCCGCGCTCGCGGCGCGCACCGAACTCGACAAGCTGCGCGACGAGCGCGTCGAGCGCGAGCGTCGTCGCGACGGGCTCGCCGGCGAGCGTCGCGGACGCGAAGCGGAGCTGGCGCGGACCCGTGAGGCGCTGGCCGCCCAGGCGCGCGCGGCGCATGTGCTCGGCCGCGAGGACCCGCTGCGCATGCTGCTCGACCAGGGCGACCCCGCGCAGGCCGACCGGCTGCTCGCCTACCATGCATTCTTCGGGCGCGCGCGCGCCGACCAGGTGGCGCGCATCGACGCGTCGGTGCGCGAGATCGAGCGGCTGGACGCCGAGGTCGCCGAGGAGCAGCGGCGCATCGTCAAGCTCGAGGAACGGCAGTCCTCGGAGGTCGGTCGCCTCGACAAGGCGCGCTCCGAGCGCGGTGAGGTGCTGGCCGCGCTGACCGCCGAATCGAAGGCGCGCGCGGCGGCGCTGCAGCGCATGCAGCGCGAACAGGAGGCGCTCGAGCGGCTGCTGCGCGAGCTGCGCCGCGCCGCCGCCGCACAGCAGTTCCCTTCGGACGGCAAGAGCCCGTTCGCTTCGCTGCGCGGCAAACTCGGTTGGCCGACGACGGGGCGCGTCACCGCGCGCTTCGGCGAACGCCGCGCCGGCGCGCTCAAGTGGGACGGCGTGATGATCGCCGCCGACCGCGGCACGCCGGTGCGCGCCGTGCACCGCGGGCGGGTGGTCTACGCCGATTGGCTCGCCGGCCTCGGATTGCTGCTGATCATCGATCACGGCGGCGGCTTCCTCACGCTGTACGGGCACAACGAGCAGCTGTTCCGCGCGGTCGGCGATGTGGTCTCGCCCGGCGATACCGTGGCGTCGGTCGGCGATTCGGGCGGACGCCCCTCACCGGGGCTCTATTTCGAGATCCGTCAGGCGGCGAAGCCGATCGACCCGACGCCTTGGTTCCGCACCCG
>DHLY01000121.1:0-3900 GCA_002405525.1 Proteobacteria bacterium UBA4656 | reverse complement strand
ACCCGGCGATACCCGGTAAACTGTGGGCCACCATGATGGTCCCCCATCCATGACACGCGGCCGGACCTTGGCCGCCGTCGGCGTCGGCCTCGCGCTCGGCATCGCGGCCGCGCTCGCGCTGCCGTCGGCATGGCGCGCGCTCCTGCCTTCGCGCACCGCCGCGCAGGACGCGGACGGGGGCGGCGCGGCGGCGGGCACCGCGGCGTCCAAGCCGGGACCGCTGGCGACGCTCGAGGCGTCGCTGCCCCCCGCGGAGGCGCGGCGTCTCGCCGAGATCCTCGGCCGCGTCCGCCGCGAATACGTCGATGAGATCCCGCCCGAGCGGCTGCTCGACGAGGCCGCGCGCGGCATGGTGTCGAGCCTCGACCCGCATTCCGCCTATCTCGACCGGCGCGAGTACGAGGACATCCGGCGCGGCGCCGCCGGCAGCTATCCGGGCATCGGCATCGAGGTGGTCGCCGACGGCGAGTCCATCAAGGTGCTGCGCCCCATCGACGATTCACCGGCCTGGCGCGCCGGCATCCGCGCGGGCGACATCATCCTGCGCATCGACGGTTCGCCGGTGCGCGGCGATGTCGCCGCCGCCATCGAACAGATGCGCGGACCCGCCGGTTCTCTCGTGCAGCTGATGCTGCGCCGCGCCGGGAGCCCTGAGGTGGTCGAGGTCGCCCTCGAGCGCACGCGCGTCGAGGTGCACAGCGTCTCGGGGATGCTGCTCGACGAGCGTCATGGCTATCTGCGCATCGCCAACTTCAGCGCGACGACGCCGGCGGATTTCGACGGCCATGTCGCGGAGCTGCGCAAGCTCGCGCCGGGCCTGCGCGGCGTCGTGATCGACCTGCGCGACAACCCCGGCGGCGTGCTCGAGGCCGCGGTCGCCGTGGCGGACTCGCTGCTGGAGCGCGGCATCATCGTCACCGGCACCGGCCGTACGGCCGATGCGCGCTTCCGCATGGATGCACGGCCCGGCCAGACGCTCGCCGGCGTGGACATCGTGGTGCTCGTCAACCGCGGCTCCGCGTCCTCCGCGGAGATCCTCGCCGGCGCGCTCAAGGACAACGGGCGTGCCCGTCTGCTCGGCGCTCGCACCTACGGCAAGGGGTCGGTGCAGAGCGTGATCCCGCTTTCCGATGGCCGCGCGCTCAAGATCACGACCTCGCGCTACGCCACGCCCTCCGGGACGCTGATCCAGGAGCGCGGCATCGACCCGGACCTGCAGCTCGCCGCCGCCGCGCCGCGTTTCGACGAGCCGCATCTCGATGCCGGCGTGAAGGCGGCGGTGCAGGAGCTGCGCCAGATGTGGGAGCTGCATCGCCGTGACGGCCTGCCCGAGCCGCGCACCGCGGGTGTGAGACCGCCGCGCGCATGATCGAGCTGCTGCAGGCTTTCCTCGATTTCTTCCTCAACCTCGACGCGCATCTCGTCGAGCTGTTGAAGCAGTACGGCGTCTGGATCTACGCCATCCTGTTCCTGATCGTGTTCTCGGAGACCGGCCTCGTGGTGACGCCCTGGCTGCCCGGCGATTCGCTGCTGTTCGCGGTGGGCGCGCTGGTCGCGATCGACACCAGCGGCACCCTGCAGCTGCCGGTGGTCATCGGCCTGCTGATCGTCGCCGCGATACTCGGCAACACCTGCAACTACGCCATCGGCAAGCACATCGGTCCACCCGCGTTCAGCGGGCGTTACCGGCTGCTGCGCGTGGAGCACCTCGAGCGCACCGAGGCGTTCTTCGCGAAGCACGGCGGCAAGACCATCGTGCTGTCGCGCTTCCTGCCGATCCTGCGGACCTTCGCGCCGTTCGTGGCGGGCGTCGGTCGCATGGCCTACGGGCGCTTCCAGCTGTTCAACGTGCTGGGCGCCGTCTCCTGGGTGCTGACCTTCACGATCGGCGGCTACCTGTTCGGCAACATCCCGATCATCCGCGAGAACTTCGGCATCGTGACCCTCGCGATCATCGTCGGGACGCTGTTGCCGATGTTGTGGATCGCGCTGCGCGGCCGCGGCTGACCTCAGCCGAGCATCGCGCGCGCCGCGCCGAACAACCCGCCGAGCAGCAGGAACAGGGTCGGGAACATCGACAGCCCGAAGCCGAGGCTGCGCTTGTCCGCCGACTTCACATAGCCGAGGAAGTAGAGCAGGCGGCCGACGATGAACACCACGCCGAGGCCCGCCGCCCAGGTCGGGCTCACGAACAGCGCGAAGGCCCAGAGCGAGGGCAGGAAGATGGCGAGCAGCTCGAGCGTGTTCATCTGCACGCGGTAGACGCGCTCGAAGTCCTCGTTGCCCGAGGTGGCCGGCGCCTTCACGCCGTAGCGGTAACGGGCGCGGCCGACCGCGATCGAGAACCAGAAGTACTCGAGCAGCGCGAGCAGCATGACGACGAAGACCGGCGCGTAGGCGGCCGGGACGATGGCTTCTGACATGGTGGAACCCCCCTGATCGGTGTTTCTCCGTCGTCGCGGGCCGAGGTGGAACCGCGGACGACGCTGCATCGAGTGTAGCGCGGTGGCACAATCGGGCAAGGACTGGACCAAACTGGAGGGTCGCACATGACCGGATTCCTGCTGCGTGCCGTGATCGCCGCCTTCGGGCTGTGGCTGGCTTCGACCTGGGTCGACGGCATCTCCATCCGCGACGCCACGACGCTGCTGCTGGCGGCGGCGCTGCTCGGCGTCGTCAACGCCTTCGTCCGACCGATCGCGGTGGTGCTCACCTTCCCGATCATGCTGGTGACGCTCGGGCTGTTCCTGCTCGTGGTCAACGCGGCGATGCTGCTGCTCGTCGCCAAGATCATCCCTGGCTTCGACATCGCGGGCTTCTGGCCGGCGTTCTGGGGCGCGGTCATCGTGAGCATCACCGGCTGGATCGGTTCGTGGCTGATCGGCCCGAAGGGTCTCGAGCGTCTCGGCCGCTGAGCGCATGACGCTGCGCCCGGTGTCCTCCGCGACGCCCTGCGCGTCGGCAGCCGGCGTGGCGGCGGCCCTCGCGGTGGCCGTGGCGGCCATGGCGGCGCCGTCGGCCGGCGCCGCCGACCTCGCGTTCAACGGCTACGCGCGTTCCCGCGATGACGGTCGGCTGCTCTATGTCGAGTCGCACCATGTCCGCGACGCCGGCAAGGTCGGCGAAGCGCGGGTGGTGCTCTACCGCTGCTCGGCCGACGGCCCCGCGTTCGCACGCAAGGAGCTCGCCTACGGCGCGTCGCGCGAGCAACCCGAGTTCAAGCTCACCGACGCGCGCAACGGCCATGTCGAGGGCCTGCGGCGCACACCTGCCGGGCCGCGCGTCTTCGTCAAGGAGGACGCGCGTTCTCCGCAGCGCGAGGCGGCTGTGCCGGCGGGCGCGGCCATCGTCTCCGACGCGGGTTTCGACGAGTTCGTGCGCCGGCACTGGGCCGAGCTCGAGGCCGGCAAGACGGTGCGGTTCCCGTTCCTGATCCCGAGCCGCCTGGATTCTTTGAGCTTCAAGGTCCGCAAGCAGGCGGACAAGACCGTGGAAGGCGCGGCGGCGAGCGTGATCCGCCTCAACCTCAGCGGCGTCTTCGGTTGGCTGCTGCCCTACATCGAGGTGTCGTACCGCAAGGCCGACCAGGTGCTGCTGCGCTACGAGGGCCTGACCAACATCCGCGACGCCGAGGGCGGCAACATGGTCGCGGTCATCCGTTTCCCGCCGGCCGAGCGGCGCACCGCGACGGCCGTCGACCTCACGCGTCTGCGCGCGGAGCCGCTGGTGGCACGCTGTCCCTGATGCCCGGCCAGGTCGCGAGCAGCACCCCGACCAGGATGACGCCCATGCCCAGGATCTGCGCGGCGGTCAGGCGTTCGTCGCGCGCCCACCAGCCGCGCAGCGCGGCGAGCGCGGGGTTGACGAGCCCCGCGCTGCCGCTCTGCGCGGGCGTGGCGT
>DHLY01000063.1:30974-54237 GCA_002405525.1 Proteobacteria bacterium UBA4656 | reverse complement strand
ACGGGTTGCGGGTCGCCAGCATGGCGGATGCGGGCCCAGGCCAGCCGGTGGTGTTTAGCGACGGCTTCGAGGGCAGCTGACGCCTGACCGTGCGGCCGCCTGCGGGCCGCGATTGCCTGTGCGATGCGGCAGGGCGCGCGCCGGTCACCTGCCCGGACGCGCGGCCCTGCCGGGTTGGGCGTCAGAACCGCCAGCCGATGCCGACGGTGGCGGCCCAGGGTTCGTAATCGGCCTCGATGCGACCGGGCGCACCGTCCTCGCCATCCAGTTCCAGCGAGGACGCGCGCAGCCATCGCAGGCCGGCATCCAGGAACCACCGCTCTCCGAGGTCGTAGCGCGCGCCGAACAGGACCTGGAATCCACTGCCACTGCCGCTGTAGGAGCGCTCACCGGCAGTCGTGTCGAAGTCCACGTCGACCTCGGTCAGGCGCACGATGCCGGCGCCGATGTAGGTGGTCGTGCTGGGCGAGCCGAACAGGTCGAACGCATAGATCGCGTTCAGCGCCACCGAGGTCGACGCGTAGTTTCCGTCACCGGCAGGTGCCGGCGACCTGAAGCCGGTGACTTCGCTGTCGACGCTCTGGTAGGCGAACTCGCCCTCGATGCGCCAGCCATTGTCGAACTGCCATCCGATCGCGGCGCCCGCAAGGCCGCCGCCATCGAGGGCCGCTTCCGCGGACTGCGCGGCGCCGGAGCCCGAGAAGGTGAGCGTCTGGTCGGACTGGTTGGCAAGGCCGAACAACGCGGTGGCGTAGGCGCCGGATTCGGCAGCCTGGGCGCCGGCGGCAGCGGCAAGCGTGGTGGCGAACAGCGCGCCGTGAAGGCGGACGGCTGGGCGTCGATGGGACATGTCAGGACTCCTGTGCGATGAGTGATTTGTGCGACCCGCGGATGCGGAGCGGAGCGATGATCGCGGGAGGCACGGTGCCGCCTGTGCAGCCGATGTCATTGCTCGCACCAGTGGTCGACCTCCTGCACGGACGGTGGCGCACCCCGGCCGGACACGCCGTTCACGCTGCGGCCGCCGGCACGGGTAGACAATGCCGGTCTGCCGTCGCCTGCCCTTGCCCGGATGCCCTCGATCCGCGTCACCCGGCTGCTGCCCGCCATCGTCGCCGCCATGGCGTTGCTCTTCGCGGTGCTCCAGCCACCCGCATCGCGGATGCTCACGTTCCCGGCGGCACTGGGTTTCTGGGTACTGCACATCGGCATCGGCATGCTGCTGGCGATCCAGGCGACCGGATGGCTGTCACGTGTCAGCTGGTTTACCGGCTGGAACCCATGGGCAAGACTGCTGGCGGCAGGGCTGGTCGGCAGCGTGCTGTTCGCGCCGGTAGCGCTGGCGCTGGAATGGGTGCTGCCCATCGACACCTCCGGCGAGTCGCCGGACGACGTGATGGACGCGTGGGAGGCCAACGGCGGCCCGCTGGCGCTGCTGGCCGAGTGGTTGCAGTTGTTGCCGTCGTACCTCGCCGCCTGGATGCTCGTGAACGCCGGCCTGCTGGCCGCCTCAGGGCCACAGGGAATGCCGGTCCCGGCCCGCGCTGCGCCTGCGCCTGCGCCTGCGCCCGGCGAGGTCGCGGTTCCGACCCTGATCGCAACGCCAGTTTCGGCGCCGGTCCTGGACCCGACGCCCGCGGCAGTCGGCACGCCGGCTTCGGCGCCGGACGCTGCCGCCGCGACGGCCGCGACGCCGGCGCCGGGCGCGATCGCGGCCGCCCCGATGGTCACGCCGATCGCGCCGCCTGCCGATCAGGCGCCGGCGGATGCCGGGTTCATCGCCCTGCTGCCGCCGGCGATCGGCACCGACCTCATCGCCATCCAGGCCGACCTGCACTACCTGCAGGTCCGCACCGCGCGCGGCCGCGCGACCGTGCTGGCGACCATTGCCACCGCGGAACGCGCGCTCGGCGAACTCGGATTGCGCGTGCACCGCTCGCACTGGGTCTCACTCAGGCATGTCGCCCGCCTGGCCCGCACCGCCCGCGGCAACGTCCTGATCCTCAGCGACGGCAGCCGCGTGCCGGTCAGCCGACGCCGCGCCGCCGAGGTCCAGGCCCGACTCGGGCGGGATTTCGTCGTCGACCCGGCCGAGAGGCTGTGAAAAAGCAGCCTCTCAAGCGGGCCATGGATGCCTGTATGAAGGTCATGCACGCCAGTGCATGATTCGCCGGAGCGAGTCCGGACCGGTGCCGGACTCACGACTGGAAAAACCCTCAGCCCGTGGGTTTTTTCACAGGCACTGAGCGCGGCCGGGCTGGTCGGCCCGGCGCCCGGCTCCGACTGTCCGATTTCGCCACCAAAACAGCGCTTCCGCCACTGGGAGCGAACCGAGCGCCATCCCAGGATGGGCAGACCGGGGCAGCCGCCCCGTTCACCGGGAGAACCCCATGCTCCGTCTGCATCTGCTGCTCGCCGCCGGACTCGCCAGCGTGGCCGCTGGCGCCGCCGTCGCCACCCTGCCGACCCGCACGACCGCAGCGTCCGCCGAGCCGGTCTACATCGAGGGCGGCCACTACACCGCGCGCCTGCACCAGTCCACGCGCCTCTGGCGGCTGCTGCCGCTCGACGGCCAGGACCTGGTGCTCACCAACCCCGACATCCAATGCCGCGCGGACGCCGCCATACCGGCCGGCCTGTGGCTGGTGGCGCGCGATCCGCGCGGCGGGATGGAACTGCGCGCGCCGTCCGGCACGGCCCTGCCCGAAGGGCACGCCGGCCACATCGCGCTGCTGCCATGCGGCGCCGTCGCCGACGACCGTGCGCTGCACGCCCCGCAGGCCCTGATCGACTGGCTGGCCGCGCACAATGGCGCGGTATGGATCGGGGACTGAGCGATGGGCCACGCTGCGCCACTGCGGGTCGGGGTCCTGCTGTTCGAGGACTTCGTGCTGTCGAACCTCGCCGGCCCGATCGACGTGCTGCGCGTCGCGCAGCGGCTCGCCGACCTGCGCGACCCGAAGGCCGGACGGCGCTTCGAAACCCATGTCTTCGCCCTCGAGCCGCAGTTCGCCCCGTGCTGTTCGGCGGGGCTGTCGATCACGGGTGCCGCCGCCCCGCACGCGGCCATCGACCTGCTGCTGGTTCCGGGGATCATGCACTCGTCGCCGCACCAGTTGATCGACCGCGTGCAGGCGATGGCGGGCGAGCGAGCGCTGCTGCGCGACCTGGCGGGGCGCGGCGTGCGGATTGCGGCCGCCTGCTCGGGGACCTTCCTGCTCGCCGCCACCGGTCTGCTGGACGGGCGCCGGGCGACCACATCCTGGTGGCTCGCGCACGCCTTCCAGCGGCAGTTCCCGCGCGTGCATCTCGAAGCCGACGCGATGCTGGTCGACGAGGGTCCGGTGCTGACCACCGGCGCGGCCACCGCGGTGCTCAACCTCACGCTGAAGCTGGTCGCCGAAGCCGCAGGCGAGCCGGTGGCGCAGCAGACCGCGCGGATGATGAACGTCGATGCCGAACGCCAGAGCCAGGCGCCCTACGTCAGCCTCGCGCTGATGGAGCGACCACGCAGCAGCCTGCTGGAGCGCGCGGACAGGATCATCAACCAGTCGCTGCACCGCGAGCTTCCGGTGGCGGAACTGGCCGGCGCGCTGGGCACCAGCGAGCGCAGCCTGCTGCGCCACTTCCGCGAGCACTACGGCATGGGGCCGCTGGAACACATCCAGCGCCTGCGCGTGGAGCGCGCCAAGGCGCTGCTGGAGACCACCCGGCTTTCTTTCGAGGAAATCTGCGAGCGCGTCGGCTACCGCGACGTGTCGTCGTTCCGCAAGCTCTTCAAGCGCGCCACCACGCTCACGCCCGCGGACTACCGGGAGCGGTTCCGGTTGCGGGCGTGACGGGCGCGACACTGGACGCACCTGCGAACGCGCTGGCTGCGATGAGCGCAGCGAATTGCGCTCCACCGCTCGAACCCGGTGCGTCTCCGCGCGCATTGCACCCTGCGATCTCCGACGCGCCAGCGCGGCGGGCTCAGCCCACGGGCTTGCCGCGCAGCACGCGCGCCGGGAGCAGGATCAGCGCGCGCAGGAACTCGAATACGCCCTCGATCGCAATGCCGAGTACGCGCAGCGGCAGCAGAAGCAGCCAGACCAGCGGATAGAGCACCACCGCCAGCAGCGCGAGCGGCCAGCAGACGACCAGCAGAAGCAGCCAGAACAGAAAGGTCAGCATGGGTGTATCGTGCGTCCGGGCGCCGTCCCGAACAAGGGTCGGAGGTGACATTGCGCGCACGAGCCCCGCGGGCGTTTCCCGGCCGTTCAGCCGCCGCTCGCGGTCGGGATGCTGGGATGATCGTCGCCATGGATATGCCGCCGCAGGCACACACCCCGGATCGACGCCCGCCCTGGGCGCTCGCCGCCGCGCTCGCGCTACTGGTCGCGCTGTCGTGGTGGCCGGCGCTGGATCGCTTCGCCACCGGCACGGTGGACGCCGCGCTGACCCGCGCGCTCGCCGCCTTCGCGGTCGCGCGCGGCATCAATGGCGCAATCTCGGTGGCGCAGAGCGCCGAGGTGGCGCTGCAACCGGGTGGCGTGGGCGTGAGCCTGGCACCCGGCGAGGTGCTCGACCCGGTCAACGACCTGGTCGAACAGTTCTCGACCCTGATGCTGACCGCCTCGGCCTCGCTGGGCCTGCAGAAGCTGCTGGTGGGCGCCAGCGCCTGGACGCCGATCAAGGTCGCGCTGACGCTGGCGGTGCTGGGCTGGGTCGCGCTGACCTGGCGTCGTCCGGGCGGCGCGGCCGTGCGCTGGGCGCGGCTGTGCGCGCTGGGGCTCATCGCGCTGCGCCTCGCGGTGCCGCTGTCGGCGCTGGCCAGCGAAGGCGTCTACCGCGCCCTGCTGGCCGACGAGTACGAGCGCTCGGCGGCAATGCTCGACGATACCCTGGCCCTGCTCGACGAACAGGGCGAGGCACTGCGACCGCCGCCGCCCGCGCCCGACGCCACGCTGCTCGACCGCGCGCGCGCGCTGATCGGCGAAGCAGGCGCGGCGATCGACGTGCGCGGCCGGCTGGCGCAGCTGGAGGCCACCGCCACCGCCGCGACCCGCCACATGGTGAACCTGCTCGCGGTGTTCACCGTGCAGACGGTGCTGCTGCCGCTGGGTTTCCTGTGGCTGCTGCTGCGTGGGCTGCGCCTGCTCGCCGGGCGGATGGCGACGGACTGAGCTTCCGCGCGCGTCAGTCGGCGCCGCGGGCTTCCGCCAGCCGCGCGTGCAGCCCGCCGCCGCGGCGCGGCGCGCGCGACAGGCAAGTCTCCAACGCGGCCGGCATCGCCCACAGCGACAGGCTTTCGCGCGCCCGCGAGGCGGCCGTGTAGAGCAGCTCGCGACCGAGGATGGGGTTGGCCGCGTCTGGCGGCAGCAGCACCGCCACCGCGTCGTACTCCGAGCCCTGGCTCTTGTGTACGGTGAGCGCGAAAGCCGGTTCGTGCGGCGGCAGCGCGGCGGGTGCGATCGCGCGTGCGCCGGCGCCGCCCTCACCCGCCCGTGCGGGGAACCAGACCCAGTGGCGGCCGTCGGGCGCCTCCAATTCGAGGCCGACGTCGCCGTTGTAGATCCGGCGCGCATGGTCGTTGTGGGTGACCAGCACGGCGCGGCCACCGAACGACGCGCCGCGGCCCAGCGCGCCGAAGCGCTGGCGCAGGCGCTCGACGAGCACGCGATTGGCAGCCTCGGCGCCGAAGGGGCCTTCGCGCAGCGCGCAGAGCAACTGCATGCGGCGCAGGGCGGAAAACGCAGCGGCGGCCTGCGCGGCCGCGTCGGGATCGCGCGGGTCGGGGCCGGTGCGCGGCCAATCGGCGGCGATCGCGTCGGCCCAGTCGTGCAGCGCGATGCGCAGCGCCGCCTGCGTGCCAACGGCCTGCAGCGATGCGGCAGGACCTGCGGCGTCGATCGCCCCACGCAGTGCGACCCCATCGCCGACCCCGATCGCGCGCGTGATGCCGGCCAGCGGCGCGCTGGCGCGGAACACGCGCGACAGGCGCACCAGGTCGCCGCGATCGTCGTCGGCCATCGCGGTGACGAGATCGGCCAGCACCGAGCCCGCGCCGACCGAGCCCAGCTGGTCGGCGTCGCCGACGAGGACCAGCGTGGCGTCCGGGCGCACCGCGTCGAGCAGGGCGCGCAGCATCGCGAGGTCGAGCATCGAGGCCTCGTCGACCACCACCACATCATGCGGCAGCGGGTCGCCCGGGCCGTGCCGCCATCGATCGAGCGCGGGATGCCAGCCCAGCAGCCGGTGCACCGTGGTCGCCTCGTCCTCGCGCACCTGCGGCAGCAAGCCTTGCCAGTCCGCGGGCAGGTCGACGGCAAGCCGCGCCTTGCCCTCGCGCAGGCTCTCCGCCAGCCGCTGCGCCGCCTTGCCGGTCGGTGCGGCCAGGGCAATGCGCGGCACCGCATCCGCCGCTCGGCGCGCGAGCAGCAGCAGCATCCGCAGTACCGTGGTGGTCTTGCCGGTGCCGGGGCCACCGGTCAGCAGCAACAGGCGGCGACCGGCGGCCGCAGCCACCGCGGCGCGCTGCGGCGGATCGAGCTGCTGGGCGGCGGCGCCGAACAGCACGTCGAGGTCGGCCGCGAGTGCGTCTGCCGGCGGCGGGTCGGCCGCCGCGCGGCGCCGCGCGAGGTGCTTTGCGGCAACCTGCTCGTGGCGGAAGTTGCGCCACAGGTACAAGCGCCCGCCGGGATCGCGCACGAAAGGCGTGGGCGCGCCGCCATTGCCGAGCATCGCTTCGTCGGCGATCGAATCCAGCAGGCCGACATCGAAGGCCGGCATGCCGGACAGCCCCGCCTGCAGGCAGGCATGGCCCTGCGCTTCGGCGAAAGCGGCGAGTGCAGCGAGTTCGGCCAGCGCAGGCGAGCCGCCGTACGCCAGCACCCAGCGCGCCAGCGCGCGGTCGAAGGGTCGCAGCGCGGCAAACGACGACGGCAGCTCGCGCGGCGCGAAGTCGAAGCCACTCATGGCGTGGCCTCCGCCAGCGCTTCGTCGACCGCGGCAAGCAGCGGCAGGGGCACGTCGCCGCGCCAGACGCCGGCACCGGGCGCCAGCCCGACCGCGCGCACGAAGAGATACAGCGGCGCGCCGAGATGCCGCGCGGGGTCGTAGCCCGCAAGATGCGCGCGCAGATGCCGGTGCAGGGCGAGGTGGTAGAGCAGCGCCTGCAGCCGGTAGTGGTGCGCGTCCATCGCCGCCGGCAGACGTTCGGGTGCGTAGTCGGCGAGCTGCTCGCCGAGCCGGTTCGATTTCCAGTCGAGCACCAGGAAGCAATCGCCGTGGCGCAGCACGAGGTCGATCTTGCCGGTCATCAGGCCGCGCAGGGCGCGCATGCCGATCGCCTCGGGCACGAGATCCGCCGCCCCTTGCGCCGCGCAGGCCGCGCGCAGGCGCGACAGCGTCGCGCCCTCCAGCGCGAAGTCGAAGCCCACCTCGGCGCGCTGCGCATCGACCGGCAAGGCGTCGATGCGCAGGCCCTCGCCGAGGTCGGCGGCGAGCATGCCATCCAGCCGCGAGGCGATGCGCGCGGCCAGCGCCTCCGGCGGCAGCGGCGAGCGAACGTCCCAGGCGGCAAGACAGCGCTGCACCAGGTCGCGCTGCGCCGCCAAGGGCCGCACGGGATCGCGACGCTCCAGCGCCTCGTGCAGCGCGTTGCCGAAACCCGCGCCCGCCACCATTGCCAGCGCGGCGAGTTCCGGATGCGGTTCGGCTGGCACCTCGTCGCGGGTCGCGTCGGCGCGCGCCTCGTCGTCGGCCGCGGCCTCGGCGCCGCCGAGCCGCACACCGCCGCGGACCAGCTGGGTGAAGCTGAAGAGGCCGCGCGGCGCGCGCTCGGCGGGCATCGGCGGCGGTTGGGGCAGTGGCGGCGGCGACGGTGGCGCGACCGGGTCGGCTTCGGCACGCGCGGGCCAGCCAGCGCGCCAGTCGACACCGTGCGGGCAACCGCCCGCGCCCTGCTCGATGGTCTCCAGCAGGCGGTCGAGCGGCGAGCGAACCGGATCCGGTGCTGGCTTGCGCGTGTTGGCGTGGACGCGCTGGCGGGGCATCGCGAACACGTGGCAGGCATGGCGCGCGCGGGTCAGCGCCACGTAGAGCAGGCGCGCGCGCTCGCGCTGGTCCTCGATGGCGTGCGCCTCGCGCGCCGCCGCATGTCCCGGACCACCGAGCACCGCGGTGGTGCGCCTGCTTGCCGCGTCGTGCACGCGCGGAAACGCTTCGTCGCGCCCCGGCAGCCACATCAGGGGCAACACGACCACGTCGTATTCCAGCCCCTTGCTCGCATGCAGGGTCATCAACTGCACGCGCGCGGCATCGGACTCGATGCGCAGCCGCTGCGCCTCGGCGGCGTCCTCGTCGGCGTCGCCACCGGCGCGCCGCTGCGCGGCGAGCCAGCCCCACAGCGCCGCCATGCCGTGCCGCACGGCCGACTCGGCGGCCAGCAGTTCGCCGAGGTGGCGCAGGTCGGTGAGCGCGCGCTCGCCCTCGTCCTGCGCGAGCAGGCGCGGCGCCGCGTCCTCGACCAGCCGCCGCACCACGGCCAGCACGCCGCCCGAGCGCCAGGTCGCCTGCAGCGCATGGAACTGCTCGACCGCCTCGCGCCAGTGGTCCTCGTGGCCGGCCAGGTCGCGCAGCGCGGTCCAGTCGAGTCCGAACAGCCGCGTCGCAAGCGCGGCGCGCACCGCGGCCCCATCTTCCGGGTGCAGCACCGCATGCAGCACGACCTGCAGCGTCCACGCCCACTCGCTGCGCCAGACGCTGTCGCGGGCGAGTCCCACGCAGGGCACACCGCGGCGGCGCAGCAGGCGGCGCAGTTCGTCGATGTGGCGGTTTTGCGGCAGCAAGACGGCGATGTCGCCGGCCGCGAGGGCGCGCGTGCCGATGCGGTGGCGCCCGCTGCCGACGAGTTCGGCGACCAGGTCGGCGCAGGCCAGCAGGGCCAGGCGCACGCGTTCGTCCTGCCCGCCCGGCAACGGCGCCTCCGGGTCGCGGTCATGCAACACCAGCGGCCGCGTGCAGGCCGCGCCATCGATGGTGTACGGCGTCGCATCCGCACGACCCGCGGCTTCGACAGGCACGTACTGGACGTCCGGATGCAACAGACCGTCACCGGCCGCGGCGTAGAATGCATTGCAGGCGTCGACGTAGGCGGCGGACGAGCGATGGTTGCGCGCGAGCCGCAGGTGGTACGCCGCGCCGCGCGCGGCGGCGAGGTAGGCGTGCAGGTCGCCGCCGCGGAAGCGGTAGATCGCCTGCTTCGGATCGCCGATCAGCACCAGCGCACGGCCGTCGGCGTCGCAGGGCGGACCGAACAGCGCGTCGAAGATCGCCGCCTGCCTTGGGTCGGTGTCCTGGCACTCGTCGACCAGGGCGGCCTGCCAGTTCGCCGCGAGCCGCCGCGCGAGCGGACTGTCGTTGCGCGTGACGGCCGTACAGACGCGCTCGATCAAGTCATCGAAGGTCATCGCGTCGCGCGCTGTGAGCGCCGCCTCGCGCAGGCCCAGCAGCTCGCGGCGGGCGACCGCGAGCGCGTGGTGGCGCAGGTCGCGGTCCTTGCTCGCCAGCACCGACGCGGCGTCGATCGCCCAGCGCAGCGCGGGCAGCTGCAGCGCCTCCGCATGGCGACCTTTTCTGAACTGGCCCTCGGGCGCGCCGGCGAGCAGGTTGTCGAGCTTGCCGAGCGGCGTTCCGATGTCGTCCGCTTCGAGGAAATCCGCCAGCTCAAGCAATTCGGTTTTCAGCCGTGTGTTCGGAAGCTTGAAGAATCCCTCGCGCGCTGCGATCTCGCGCAGTGGCGCCGCCATCGCTGGCTGCATCAAGTCACGGATGCCATCGGGCGACTGCGGCCCGCGCAGTTCGAGCTGCGGCAGCGCCAGCGCCTTGAGTGCCTTCGCGAGCTTCGCGCGACCCTCCGCGATCCACGCCGCGGCGCCGTCGGGCGGCGGCGCGTCGCCCTGCGTCCAGCGCCGCCAGAGGTCGTCGACCAGTTCCTCGCGCAGGGCATCGCCGTCGACGATCGTGGCCGGTATCGGCGCCGTGCCGGCCTCCAGCGGATGGTCGGCCAGCACGCGGCGGCACAGCGCGTGGATGGTGCCGATCGGCGCGAGGTCGAGCTCGGCACGCGCCAGGCGCAGGCGATGCAGGAGCAGGCCCGCGGGGCGACCGTCTTCGCCGGGCGCCTCGGTCGCCAGCGTGTCGCGCAGCCAGCGAAGGTCGTCGGGTTCAGGGTCGGTCCGCGGGCGCGCGTGGCCGCCCTCGCGCCAGTCGAGCGCCTCGGCCGCCGCCCAGTCGAGGCGCGCACGCAGGCGATCCTTCAGTTCCTGCGCAGCCGCTTCCGTGAAGGTGGTGACCACGACCGAGCGCGCGCCGAGGCCGCGCTCGAGCAGCAGCCGCAGGTAGAGCACCGCGATCGTCCAGGTCTTGCCGGTGCCGGCGCTGGCCTCGACCAGGCTGCGGCCCGTCAGCGGCAGGCGGCGCCAGTCGGAGTGCTCGATTGCGCTCATGTTGGCGCAGCCCCGGGCCAGTCGAGCAGCGCCTCGAACCTCGCACCGAGTTCGCGCAGCCGCGCCACGTCGGCGGGCGTCGGTTCCTCCAGGCCGCGCCCGCGACCCAGCAGGCGCCCGTAGCCGGGCATGCGCGCCGCCTCACCACTGCGTTCGAAGCCGCCCGTCCATGCGCTCGCCACGCCGCGCGCGGCGGACTCGTGATCGGCCGCGGCAGCGGCGGCTTCCGCCAGCGCGGGCAGGTAGAGCACCGGTCGGGTGCGCGCCGCGCGCCACGCTTCGGCCAGCGCGGCAAGGCGCTGCCCAAGCGCATCGCGCGCGACGGCATCGGCGGCGGCGCAATGCAGGCCGTACTGCTTGCGCTCGTCGCCGGTGCCGATGCGCACGACGCGCACGGGATCTTCCGGTCGCGCCAGCGCTAGGGCGGTGAACGCGACGAACAATGGCGCGCGCTCGTAGAGTTCCGCGGCCTCATTCTTCGACCGCGTGAGGTCGAGCAGGCACCATGTGCCGTCCGCGCCACGGCGCACGCCGGCGAGCTCGCCTGCGATTCGCAGCGCGCCCAGCGCGAGATCGATCGCCACCGTCGCCGACGGCGCGCGGTCGGCGTCGAGCACGTGTCGCGCGCGCGCTAGCAGGATGCCCGCCGCCTCGCGCAGCCTCGCCCAGGCGCGCCCACCGCTGCGACCCGGCGGCAGGACGCCGCCCTCGGCCAGCCATGCCGGCGCGACGTCCGGCAGCGCGCCGCCCGATTCCAGCGCATCGCCGACGAGGCGCTGCTCAGCGCGTTCGAGGCGCGATACCTTGGCGTCCAACGGCTCCTCGTCCGACAGTGCCTCGTCGTCGAGCGCATCGAGCCGCAGCCGGAGCCCGTCGACCAGCAGGTGCTTGGCCGGATCCCGGTAGTAATCGCGCAGCGCGTGCAGCGGCACCACGACCGGCGACTCCGCGTCGGCCGTCGTCGCGGAGTCGGGAACCAATGGGACTTCGGGCTGCGGCGGCGCGTCGAGTGCCGCCGCCAGCACGCGATCACGCGAGACCAGGCGCGGATCGCTGCCGTCGAAGTACCGGCGGTCGAAGGGCTGCAGTGGATGCTTCACCCGCCACGGGCGGTCCGCACCTGCGTCGGTGGCGGCGATGCCGTGGCGCGCGTCGAGGAAGGCAAGCAGTTCCGCCAGGGGCGCGGCCGGCGCGCGCGGCTTGCCGTCGTGCGCGCCTTCGCCGACGAAGCTCAGGTGCAGGCGGTCGCGCGCGGCCATCAGGGTTTCGAGGAACAGGTAACGGTCGTCGCTGCGCGGGTCGCGGTCGCCCAGCCGCGGATGGCGCGCCATCGGATCCAGCCCGCCGTCACCGCGCGCGCGCGGGAAGGCGCCGTCGTCGAGACCGAGCACCGCGATCACGCGGTAAGGCACGGCGCGCTGCGGCACCATGCCGCAGAAGGCGATGCCGCCAGGCAGGAAAGGCGCGCGGCCGGCGTCGGCGTCAAGCCGGGCGCGCACGGCGTCGCGCACGCCGGCGAAGTCGATCGCGGGGTCGCAGCCGGCGTCGGCGACCTCGCGGCGCAGGGCCTGCAGGTGTCGATGCAGCAGGCCGTTGGCCTCGTCGGCGGCGCGGTCGTCCGGATCGACCGCGATGAAGGTGTCGAACAGCGCCTGCAGGCGGGTGAACCAGGCGCTCGCCGGGCGCGACTCGCCCGCCTCGCGGCGCAGCGCATCGAGGGCCACCTGCAGCCGATCGAGCGCGCCCAGCGCCGGTGCGCCCGCGGCGTCGATGCCCTCGACGGGCAGCAGACCCGGTGGCGGCAGTTCGGCGCCCGCGCGGTCGTCGCCGTACACGTAGCCCGCGATCATCCGCGACAGGCCCCAGGCGAAGGTGTGCTGCGCGATCGGCGGCACGCCGAAAGCCGCGCGCGCGTCACCGTCGATGCCCCAGGCAACGCGCGCGCGGCCGAGCCAGCGCGCAAGCGCGTCGCGCGCGTCGGCGTCGAGGTCGAGCGCGCGGGCGACGGGCTCGAGCCCGAGCAGGCCGGCGACATCCGGCGCGGTCACCCGCGAATCGGGCAGCGCCAGCAAGGCCAGCGCGGCCTCGAACACCGGGTGCGTGCGCGCCAGCCCGACGTCCGCCGCGTGCCAGGGCAGCGGCCCGCGCGCGGCGTTCGGCGGGCCGAACACCGCCGGCACCAGCGACAGGTAGTCGTCGATCGCGGGCGCCATCACCACGATGTCGCGCGGTTCCAGCGTGGGGTCGGCGGCGAGTGCGTCGAGCAGCGATTCGCGCAGCACCTCGAGTTCGCGCAGCCGCGTGTGGCAGGCGTGCACGCGCAGCGAGGGGTCCTCGCGCGGCGGCAGTGGATCGGCGTCGCCCGCGGGCGCTTCGACCCACGACGGCCGCAACTGGCGGATGCTTTCCTGCACGCGGCCCAGCAGGCTGCGCGCATCGTCGGCGCATGGCGCGAGGTCGGCCCAGTGGCGGGTGTCCGACACCACGCCCTCCTCGCCCTCGTTGAGCACCAGCCCGAAGTGCTGGCCCATGCGGCCGAAGGCGGCGAGCAAGGGATGGCCGAGGTCGCCGTAGGCGCGCTCGGCTTCCTCGGCCAGGCCCAGTCCTTCGAAGCGGGCAATGACCTCGCGTTCGTTGCGCAGACCGGCCCAGTGCTGGATGCAGGGATCCGGCATGTGGATCGCCACCAGGGTGCCGCGCGAGACCAGACGCAACGCGTCGAGAACGGGCTTCGGCAGGTGGCTGACGCCGAACACGTGCAGCACGCCGGATTCGCCGGCGCGCGCGGGATCCTCGCGCAGGCTGTCGATCAAGCGCGCCATGCGTTCGGCACGGTGCGGGGCGCCGATCGCGTCGCGCACGTGGCGCCACAGCGGCGCCAGCGGCGTGGGATCGCGCGCGTCCGGCACATCGAAGCGCCCGCCCTGCCAGGCCAGCAGCCAGTCCGGCCGGTAGATGAGGTACTGCGCGCAGAGGCCGGCCACGCGGTCGGCCAGCGCCAGGCGCTGCCGCGGCCCGCGCACGGCGGCGAGCCAGGGCGCGAGCGCCGGCAGGTCTGCGCGCTCGAAGGCGTCGAGGATGCGCCAGCGCAGCGCCTCGCGGCGGTACGGCGCCAGCGCCAGCGCGCCCTCGCCCAGCACGCGCCGCGCGAGGTCGTCGATCCACAGGCTCGGCAGCCGCAGGTCGAGGTTCGCCACCACGCCGCCGGTGCCCGCGCGCCGCGCCAGCGCGCCGACCAGCCAGCGCTGGATGCCCGGATGCGCGGCGATCACCCGCGTGGGGCGCAGCGGATCGAGCGCGAGCTCGCTCGCGCGCAGCGTCGCGAACGGCTCCAGCAGCGCCTCGAGGCGGCTGGCGCGGTAGACGACGATGCCGGTGGGGGATGCGGTCACGAGCGGCGCGGGGTCCGTGCGGGCGACCGCGTCCTTGTGCGCGCGGTGCGTCTCGCAGGGTGCGACATGTGCGGACCGGGTGCAAGGCAGCGATGTGCGACGTGGTCGCGCGTGATCCGCGGGCCGCACGGCGACTGCCGCGCCGCGCCCGTGGCCCGCCGTCGGGCGTCGCGACTGCGTGCGGTGCGCGACGCCGCCGGCGATCAGCGGCGAGGGGCGGCCACCGGCTCGAAGCCGTCGCGCAGCAGCGGCGAACCGTCCCTGTCGACAAAGGCCGCCGTGAGCATCGGCAGGCCATTGCGGATCGTCGGGTCGTCGGACACGACGAACACGCGCTCGCCGGCGATCGCGATGTCGGCCAGCCACCAGCGCGCGATGAAGGCCGGCGCCCAGTCGAGGTCGATCGCGCCGGTGGCGGTGTTGAATCGCGCGGCCGTGTAGGCGTCCCACCCGCCGGGCTGCCGTTCCGCCACACTGGCGTACAACCAGGCCCCGCCGGGGTCCAGCGCCATCGCGCCGTCGGCCGACAGGCGGGGGGATCGGAAACTGAAGGCCGGGTCGAGCGTACCGTCGTCCCGCAGGCGCGGGAACAGGAACTCGGTGCCGCCGTCGAGCTGGATTCGACCGCCGAGGTAGGTGCGGCCCTGCGGGTCGACGAACACGCGCTCGACGCGGGAACTCGGGGCGAAGATCGGACCGAAAGCCGCGGCGACGGGCGTATCGGCGCGCGTCGAATACATCACCGGCTGGCCGGAGCCCGGCGGCGGTGGCGGATCGAAGTCGACGCCGCCGGCGAACCAGGTCGCGAATCGCAGGGACCCGCCGGCCTGCGGCGGCTGCAGACCGCGGATGTTGCCGGACACGTCGGCCGGAGCGCGCCAGTCGGGATCCTGGTTCGCGGGTGCAGCCAGCGACCAGCGGCCGATCTCGCGAGCGCCGGCTGGCGCCGCCGCGAACTGGAACGTGTAGACATGGTTCGCGTCCAGCGCGAACGGCTGCTCGACGCCGTTGCTCGCGGGCACGCGCCAGGCCGGGTCGGCCACGCCAGTCGCGAGGTTCACGCGGATCACGATGCCCTCGGCGAAGGCGCCCCCGAGCGCGAGGAAGCCCGAGAGGTACACGTTGCCGTCGCTACCGGAAGTCAGTTGCGAGGGCAGGCCACCGATCCGCGGCACCCAGTCGCGCCGCAGCGCCCCCGTCGCGTCGAGGCGCAGGATGCCCGGCAGGACCGCGTCGGTGGTGTGCGTGAACGGGCCGCTGACGACGACCCCGCCATCGGCGAGCCCGATCGCGCGGTGGCCGCGCTGCTGGAACCAGTCGCCCACGATGCCGAAGCGACGCCGCAGCGCCGGTGGAACCGGCGTGCCGTCCACGCCCGACATCACGACCAGCCCGACCTGCCCCGCCGCCGCGGACACAAGGTTGCCGCCCACAACAACGCGGCCGGCATCGAGGGCCAGCGCTTCCGCGCGGCCGCGCATGACCGGCGGGACCCAGTTGGCGTCGACCGCCGGCGTGTCCCTGCGCAGCCGCGCGACGCGCGACCGCTCGACCCCCGCGACGCGCGTGAAGGCCCCGGCAACCAGGACGCCGCGTACGGCGTCCACCTTGACGCGGTTGATCGGCCCGTCCGCATCGACGCGCCATGTGGCGTCGGCCTGCCCCGTGGCTTCGAAGCGATGCACGCTGTCGCCGCTGGCCACGTACCACCGTCCGTCCGCGGGGTCGCGATCCAGCGACACGATGGGCGTCGGCGGCGAGTCGAACGCATTCGACGGCAGCAGATCCGGTCCCGACAGGCGGGCGGCGCCCGAGACGGCCACGCCACCAACCTCCACCACCGAACCGGCGAGCACAGCGCTACCGTCGGGCAGCGCGATCAGCTCGGAGGCAAAGCCCGCGACGGTCCACAACGGCGTCGCGACCCCGCCGCCGGTGCCGATCCGGAACAGCCGATACTCCGAAGATCCTCCGACGCTTGCCAACGCGAGAACGTCTCCCCCGGGCAACACGGCCGCCCTCACGATCGACGCGGGTTCCTCGAAGCCGGGGAAACTCGCCTGCCAGGGCAGCAGGGTGCCATCGGGCGCGAAACGTGCGATGCCGCCGCGCGCTTGGCCGTTGACGTCGAGCAGCCAGCCGAACAGCATGATTGTGCCGTCGGTGGGATCACGCAGTATCCCGGCGGGAAACCCGTTGATCTGGTGCGACCACGCGGGATCGATCGACGCGTCCGGCCGCAGCGCGACCAGTGGGCCGACCGGCGTGGCGTCGACGAACTGGTAAGCACCAAAGATCAGAGTGCCGCCATCGGGGGTGGGCAGGGCCTGCCGCACCGTGCCGGCCCTGAACAGCGGCAGTTCGACCGGCTGGGCTTGCGCCGGTGATGCCGCGGATCCGACTAGCGAGGCGAGCAGCAGGGCAAGCGCCCGCGCCGAAATCCATTTCATCGTCATGGCCACGCTCCTTTCCAGCTCGTTCCGGATTATGCCGGACACCGACTACGCCACAAGGCACGGCGCGGGCCCGGCGAGGCGACCCAAAAAAACGAAGACCCGCTTTCGCGGGCCTCCGGGTACTGGCTGGGGGACTAGGATTCGAACCTAGATAGGCAGAGTCAGAGTCTGCAGTCCTACCATTAGACGATCCCCCAGGGGAAAGTCGCGGGTCCGCGCTCTGACCGCGGGCGCCGGCTGCACCGGCGCAGGGTACCCAGTGCAGGTCAGCGCTTGGAGTACTGCGTGGCGCGGCGGGCCTTGTGCAGTCCGACCTTCTTGCGCTCGACCTCGCGGGCGTCGCGGGTGACGAAACCGGCTTTGCGCAGCGGCGACTTCAGCGCATCGTCGTAGTCGACCAGGGCGCGGGCGATGCCGAGCCGGATCGCGCCCGCCTGGCCGGTCATGCCGCCGCCCTCGACCGTGACCATGACGTCGAACTTGTCGACCGTCTTGGTCAGTTCGAGCGGCTGGCGCACGATCATGCGCGAGGTCTCGCGGCCGAAGAACTCGTCGAGCGAGCGGCCGTTGACGGTGATCTGGCCCTTGCCGGGGCGCAGGAAGACGCGCGCGGCGGAGGACTTGCGACGGCCGGTGCCGTAGTTCTGCGTGGTCGCCATGTCGATTCTCGGGTCAGGCCTTGATTTCGAGCGTCTGCGGCTGCTGCGCCGCATGCGGGTGCTCGGGGCCTTTGTAGACCTTGAGCTTCTTGAACATCGCGCGGCCGAGCGGGTTCTTCGGCAGCATCCCCTTCACTGCGATCTCGATCACGCGCTCCGGGTGCGTGGCCAGCAGATCGCGCAGGCTGGTGGTCTTCAGGTTGCCGATGTACCCCGTGGCGCGGTGGTACATCTTGTCCTGCAGCTTGTTGCCCGTGACGGCGATCCTCTCGGCATTGACCACCACCAGGTAGTCGCCGGTGTCGACGTGGGGGGTGTAGATGGGCTTGTGCTTGCCGCGGAGGCGGCGCGCCAGTTCGGTGGCGAGGCGGCCGAGCGTCTTGTCGGACGCGTCCACCAGGTACCAGTCGCGCTGGACGGTCTCGTTCTTGGCGCTGACCGTTTTCATGATCTTGGGCTCCCCGGGAGGGATTTGGGGCGGAAAAGGCGCGAGAGCATAGCCATCCGCGCGTGGGCTGGCAAGTCCGTGGCCCCGGCCGGCGCTGCGGCCCGCCCGGGGGCCGGGGTCGGCAATCCTGCCTCGGTACGGCCCCTCATGCTACCTTTCGGGAAGTCCGCACCCCCGTCAACCATGGCCTCTGCGCGCCCCGACCGCCGCCTCGAACCTCGGTTCCGGACCGCCGGGCGCGCCGTGCTGCGCGCCGGGCGTCGCGACTTCCGGGCCTTGGTGCTGGACCTGTCGTTGCAAGGACTGAGGCTGAGCCGGCCCGCGCAGTTCGACGCCGCGCGGGACGCGCGCTTCCCGGTCACGCTCGCGATCGGCGAAGGAGAACCGCTCCGCGCCGAGGTGCAGGTCATGCACGCGGAGCCGGGATCGCTGGGCGTGTCCTTCGTCTACATGCCCCCTTCCGACTTCGGCGTGCTGGCCGGCCTGATCGAGCATTTCGAGCGCGGGCGCAACGGCGCAGACGCCCGATGACGACGGTGGCGCGCGCCGCCGCGGGCCTGCTGGCGCTGCTGCTGCTCCTGCCGCTGGCCGGCTGTGCCGCCGAGCCAGCCCTGCCGTCGGTGGTGCTGAAAGGGCAGTCGTTCCGGGTCGAGATCGCGGACGACTTCGAGGAGCAGTCGCGTGGCCTGATGTTCCGCCGCGACCTGCCGCGCGACCAGGGCATGCTGTTCGTCTACGCGCAGGCGCAGCCGCAGGCGTTCTGGATGCTCAACTGCGAAATCGCGCTGGACATCCTGTACTTCGACGGCGAGGGCCGCTTCATCAACGGCCACTACGCCGTGCCGCCCTGCCGCACCGCGCAGTGCCCGACTTACGAGAGCAAGCGCCCGGCCCGCTGGGTACTGGAACTGGGCGCCGGCGTCGGTCGCGCGCTGGACCTCAGGGAAGGCGATCGGCTGGAATTCCCGGCGTCGCTGGCGCCGTAGATGGTGCGCGCCGGGGCGGCGGCGCATCGCGCCCGGTCACCGCGGCGACCATCGCCCACAACGCCATCCCGGGACGGTACGGGACCAGCCGCTGGCCCGCCCAGTCCCGCGGGTCGATGCCCTCGTCGGGCATCGGTACGAATACCTGCATCGCCGTCCTCCTCTCATCACGGGGCGCTTCCCCACTGCGCGCCATCCCAGCAGCGCCACGCGACGGGGCGATGACCGGCGCATGGCACGGCACGGGCGGCACCGGTCTTCACGCGGGCACGCTTGATTCGGGGGCTTGTCCGCCCTATGAAGAAGTCGTGGACAGCCACCTGCCCCGGCCGGCGCCCGAGCGCGCCTGGGAATTCCTGCGCACCGCGCGGGACGAGGACATTCCGCTCGTCTGGGCCGCGCTCACCATCGCCCGCGACGAATACCCCGACCTCGACATCGCCGCCTACGAGCGGCGCATCGCCGAATGGGGCGAGCGCCTGCGCGGCGCCGGCGACGGCGACCCGATGCAGGGGCTGCGCGCGCTCAATGCCCTGCTGTTCGACGAACTCGGGATGAGCGGCAACCAGCAGGACTACTACGACCCGCGCAACAGCTATCTCAACGAGGTGCTCGACCGCCGGCTCGGCATCCCGATCAGCCTCGGCGTGGTGCAGATGGACGTCGCCCAGCGCGCCGGGCTGCCGCTGCAGGGCGTGTCCTTCCCAGGCCACTTCCTGGTCTCGCTGCCGGTCGACGACGGCCTGCTTGTGCTGGATCCCTTCAGCCGCGGGCGCTCGATCGACGTGCACGAATTGAAGACCCGCGCCAAGCCCCACGTCGGCGATCAGGACATCCAGGACGAGCAACTCTCCGAACTGCTGGAACCGGCCAGCAAGCGTGCGATCCTGGCCCGCATGCTGCGCAACCTCAAGGCGCTCTACGTCGAGAAGGAAGACTGGGCGCGGGCGCTGCGCTGCGCCGACCGCCTGCTGCTGCTCGACCCCGCGCAGCCCGAGGAACGCCGCGACCGCGGCCTGCTCTACCTGCGCGTCGGCCACGTCGCCGCCGCGCGCGGGGACCTCTGCGCCTACCTGTCGCAGGTCCCGCCGCCCAACGACGCGCGCAAGGTGCGCGACCTGATGCTGCAGGCGGCGCGGGAACCCGGCCGGCTGAACTGATCCCGCCGCGTCCTATCCGCGATCCCGCGCATCATCGGCCGCACGACATGAAGGCGTCGGAGACTCGCGCACGCGGGCGAACATCAGCGCCAGCAGCGGCGGCATGGCGGAGCCTTCCGTGTCGAGCAGCCAGCCGATGCGGCGCGTGCCGGCCGGCGTGCGCGCGGCCGGCAACAGGCAGGATTCCGGCTGGCGCTCGGCCAGCGTCCGCGCGATGGCAACGGATTCCGCCAGCACCTCGCTGCCGTCGAGCCCGACCACCGGCGATTTGCCGAACGGATGCAGCTTGCGCAGTTCCGGCGGCGGCAGGGCCCTCGAATCGCGCGCATAACGCACCACCTCCTAAGGCAGGCCCAGCTCCTCCGGCAGCCAGAGCACGCGCTGCGAGCGGGAGTTCTCGAGGTGGTGGACGGTGATCATCGTCGCGCGCTCCGGCCCGGGGCGGGCCACCATCGCAGCGACCGCGGCGTCGCAGCAAAGCGGCGCGACCGCGAAGTAGCGTCGGCCTCGGCAAACCGCCCCGCCAGGGTCAGGGGGGGTATCCGTACTCTCACACCTCAGGATCAGCGTGGCGGGGCGCCCTCGCGCTCCAGCGCCTCCAGCCGCGTGCCGAGGCGTTCCAGCGCGGCAAGCAAGCGCGCGTGCTTGGATTCCAGTCGCGCCACGGCCGCACTCTGCGCCGCATCGGCGGGGTTCAATCCCACCAGCGCGCGCACCGAAGCCTCGCCGGCGCCATTTCCCGTCCACGCGCGACCGACGACCTGCGCGAGGTGCGCCGCCGTCATCGCGGCCGGCGGCACGCCGATCGCGGTGCCGTCGCTGCGCCCGGAGGCGATCAGGTAGTCGCCCGCTGCCACCGGCCCGCTGACCGCGACATCGACCTGGCCGAGGAAGGCAACCAACGCGTGCGAATCGCGCTTGGCCTCCCCGGGATCGTTGCCGCTCACCGCCGGGTTGGTCGACACCACGCCGAGCTGCTGCGAGCCCGCGGTATCGAGCGACACCGCGCCATCGCGGATCGCCACGACCATGCCGGGGCGCAATGTTGACTTCGCCACGCCCGCGGCAAGCGGCAGGTACTCCGCGTAATCGGCGCCCGAGGTCTGGAGCACCAC
This sequence comes from Proteobacteria bacterium UBA4656, assembly GCA_002405525.1. GTDB lineage: Bacteria > Pseudomonadota > Gammaproteobacteria > Xanthomonadales > Ahniellaceae > UBA4656. The sequence continues at coordinate 33,531 of DHLY01000063.1, read as the reverse complement.
GCCACCCGCGCCATTGCCCTCGATCGCACCGATGTTGCTCCCGTTGGCGCGCTGGAAGGACAGGAAGTTGTTCCCGGCGTTCGGCGTCGTGAGGTTGACGCGGATGGCGATGCCGCTGCCATTGGTGCCGGTGTCGTTCTGCACCAGCATCGCGTGGCCGGCGCGATTGGCGACCAGGTCGAACGCGGTGCCGGGGTCGTTGGTGTTGAAACCGATGCCGCCGCTGGCTCGAACGAGGAACTGGTTCGGCCCGCTGGACACGAAGTCGGCGTCCGCGCTGTCGTCGGCCCAGGCGAACGTGCCTTCGTGGCCGTTGGCATCTCCAGACGCAGCAACGCCATCGCAACCGAATCCGGCTGCCCCGGAATCGGTGCCCGGCCTGACCTTCGCGCGTCGGCCTCCAGCCCATGAACCGGCACCCCCGGCGCAGTTGTCGAAGCCGGCGGCGACCATGCTCTCTTGTCCACTTGCCGTGTTGAGAATGCCGCCGGCCACCGTGCTGCGAAACCCGCTGGCGAAGTTGGACGAACCGCCGCTGACGGTGCTACTGGACGCGCTCGCCTCGTTGCTCGACCCGCCGCCGACCGTGCCCCACTGGCCGCTGAGCCGGTTGTCGAGCCCACCGCCGATCGTGCCGAAGGACGTGAATGCCCGATTGTTTTCGCCGCCGGCGACCGTCGTGGCATCGGCGCTGGCGACGTTGCGGCGGCCACCGCCGATGGTCGCGAAGCGATGCGCCCGGTTGCCGTAGCCACCACCCACGGTGCCGAAGTCGCCGAGGACGCTGTTCGGCTCCTCGTTGCCGAGTTCCGGGTCGCTGTTGCCCGCCGGCAGGCCCCCGCCGGCGATGGTAGCGCCACGCAGACCCGTCGACACTTCGTTCGCGTGGCTGCCCCCGATGGTGTTGGTGGTGATCGGCAGCGCCGGCGTTCCGAAGGTGATGCTCGACGGTACGATGCGCAGGCTGCGCGCGTTCGCGGTGCGTACCTCGAAGGCTTGCGCGTCGAGGGTGCCGATGAAGTGGGTGCCGGGACTCGTGCCACTGTTGCCGGTGCGCGACCAGGCATCGGCGGAACCTGCGGGGCCCTGCGGCCCGATCGGACCTTGTGGACCGGTGAGGCCCTGCGGCCCTGCGGGACCCGCGGGGCCCTGCCCCGCCGTCTCGCAGACCACCGTGCCATCCGGCGCCACGCTGCGGATCGCCGAGCCCGCCGCGCAGTTCGCCGCGATGCGCGCCTGCACCTGCGCGGCATTGATCTGCGCCGTGCCGATCGCGCCCGCAGCAATGTCCGATGCCTGCACCGCGCCATCGACGAGGCTGGTCGTGGTCACCGAATTCGCCAGCGCGACCGCCGCGCCCCACGCATACGGTGCGGCGGTCACCTCGGTGCGTGGCGACAGGGTTTCGAAGGCGCCACCACCTGCGGGCCGGATCGCGATCTCGAGCCACTGGCGATCGCCCGCGAACTGCGCCGCGCCGAAGTCCAGCGGCACCGCGAACAGGCCGCCGTTCACGGCGACGGCGTTGCTGCTGACCAGGTTGCCGACCGGGCTGCCGCCGGCCTGCGCGTTGTAGAGCCGGAACTGGAAGTCGTAGTTGCCGTTCGCCGGGCCCGAGGCCAGCCGCAGCTCGCCCTGGTAGGTGATGGTGGGCGTCAGGGCCTGGGCCCGGGCGTCTGTCGCCAGGCCCAGCGCGAGGCACAAGGAGAGCGCAAGCGGCGCGAGCCGGTGCGTGACCGTGCTACGACGGGGCAAGGCACGGAAAGCGGTGGTGGTCGTCATGGCGGCGTCCTCGCGGGGCATGGAAACGGGGGGAAGCAGCGGCGTCACGGTTCGAAGCCGTTCGCGAACAGCGCATCGCCCGGCGGCGCGACGGCACCGGCGACGTGGAAGCCACCGCGCAGCGAGAAACTCGCGCTGCTCGCGGCCGCACCGGCATCCGGCTGGCCGAGCGTCCCGTGCAGGGTGTAGGCGCTGCTCGCCGCGCGGCCCGCACCGGCGTCGATCGACTGCCGCGGGACGTTGAAGCTGGCACTGCCGGACTGCGCGAGGGCCAGCGGCGCGAACAACAGGCCGGGGCCCAGGGACCGGAGAAGGCTGGTGCGGCGCATGCGGGACCCCCATCGCGACGCCTGGAAGGGAGTCGCCTTCCTTCCAGAATGGATAGGCGGGGGCGAAGCGAACAGCCGGAGCGCGGGCGGTGCGCCGCACCGACCTCTGTGGGAGCGAGCAACAGGCAGACCCGGACACCCCCGGAATCGGCTGACGAGAACGTTTCGTCAGCCGGCGCCGCTGCCACTCAGGCCGGTCGGTACAGCGGGCCTGCCACCATTCCGGGTGTCCCGATTTCCCCCCGATCGAGTCGCCAGATCCAGCCTCCGCCTCAGCCTCGCACCGAGGGCAAGGGTGGCGGCGGCGACGCGGACGACGAGACTTCCGGCCCCGGATTGTAGTTGGCGATCCATCCGCGGATCGTGCGGCCCATACGGGCAATCATCATCATGTTGAAAAAGTGCATGCCACCGAGCACGAGCAGGGTCACGCCGATGCGCGCGCC
>DHLY01000063.1:19453-30802 GCA_002405525.1 Proteobacteria bacterium UBA4656 | reverse complement strand
ACGAGGTAGAAACCGATCACGAGCAGGCGATTGGTCGAACGGGCGAGGTCGGCGTCATGGCCGAAACACCGGACGAGGAAGGTCTCCCCCGTGTGGGTCAGGACGCGTGCCACCCAGACCGTCAGAGCGATCGAAATCGCGAGGTACAGGCCGTAGGTGGCTTGGGAGAGGAAGAAAGAACTTTCAGTCGGCATGGCGGGTCTCCGCGGTGGGTTCCCTGCCACCTTGGCGCCCGCCGGCGGTGCATGCGTCCGAACCGATCGATGCGGAATACACCGTGACCATGTGCCTTCCGAATCAATGGCTTACGGGGCTCCGGACGGATCGGACGGGAGATTCCGGCGTCGGAATTCACCCGGCACAACCCCGGTTTCATCTTTGAACGCGGCGTAGAAGGTCGACTGTGATCCGAATCCGACCGACAATCCGACCGACAACACCGACGCCCGCGGCTCGTCGACCAGCATGCGCTTCGCCGCGGCCACGCGGTGGCGCCGCACGAAGCGCGAGAAGCTTTCGCCGAAGCGCACATTGAGCAGTTCGGAAAGCTGGTGCGGGGTCAGCTCGACGCGACGGGCCAGTTTGGCCAATCCAAGGTCTTCATCGCGATAGAGGTGTTCCGACTCGAACAGGACCCGCAAGCGCTCGACCGCGGCGGGCACGTCGACCTTGCCCAAGGCGCTTTGTGCGTAGCTGCTCGCGACCGCTTCCTGGGTCTTCGCCGCGAGATCGGGTACCAGCAGCAACAGGCCCGTCACCAGCAGGTAGCCCAGCATGATCTGCCACGAATAGGCCAGCGCGAACGCGTCCCAGCCCACGTGCTGGGGCGCCAGAGCGCCTGTCGCTCCCACCGCCACCCCCATGAGCGCGAATGCACCCACCACCGGCAATTCCACGACGAACCAGCGGCGCGTCGCGCGCAAGCGATACAGCAGCACGCCAAGGTGCAGCGAGTAACCGGTTCCGATGGCCAGCGACACCGGAACGGCCCATGACGACGGGATCCACCAGGCCCAGCCGATACTGAGCAGGCCGCTGGCCCAGAGCACCGGACGCTTGCGATCCGTCGGTTGCAACACGCCGGACAGCAAGGCATAGAAGCCCCAGCTCTGTGCGAACAACCCGGCCCCATAGACCCAGGGCGGTGCGGAATCCGGCCCGAGCGCAGCGAGGCCGACGTGCTGCCACACGGTATGGGTCAGCCCGACCAGCATCGCGGTGCCGCCGAGCAGCGCCGAGCGCGGCATCGGCATGTGGCGGGGCGCAACGACGAGAGCAACCGCCAGTACGGCGGCCATGGCGCTGCAGCCGCCAGCCAGCGCAATCAGCACGAAAGCAGTCACTGCAGACGCCCAGCCATCGTCTGGAACGTCCGCAGCCCCCGAAAACCCCGCACCGCCGAGAGCTTCACCGTGAACAAGATGCGCCTCGGACTCTCGGACGCACATTCCCGGACTCGGGGGTCAGCACAGATTCTTTCCGCATGCGACGAGGCCACGATCTCGCCGGGAGCGCTCGTGCACGACCCGAGGATGCCTGCGGTCGGTCCCGCGGGTGTCGCTCGGCGGCAACTGCGCGATGGGCATCACCATCAATACCCCGACCCGTTCGGCCTCGCTGTCCGACACCATTCGGCCGGTGTGGGCCAACTTGCCTGTCCGGCGCGACCGCGGCAGCCGCCGGCGCGCCGGTTCCACCGTCGCTCGCGGCGCATCCTATGCGATGCATCGGCAGATCACCGCCAGTCGCGCCCGCGCGCGTCCCGTCCAAGCCCGACGGCATCGCCTGCGCGGCGCCGAAAGGGCCCGAGGGATCGGGCAAGGAACAGCCGACTCCGAAACACTGGCTGGCGCCGCGCCCGCAATGCATGAACCGATGGCTCGAGCAGCATCGACTCATCCGGGAGACTCCATCCCCTGCCCCGCCAGCACCTCCTCATGCGCCGGGAAGTTCAAGCAGCAACGGGCAATGAAATCTTCGATCTTGGCCGGATCGAACGGCGTCTCCCGCGCGGTCGGCGGGCGCAGCGTCGACGGATCGGGATACACACCGTAGCCGCCGAGCAGGCAGTGCCAGGACATGCCGCCGAACCACAGGCCGATGCCCTGGCGGTCAATCTCGGCGGCCAGGTCGCCGCCCTGCAGCCAGCAGTGCAGCAGCCCGCGCAGCGAGTCCGACAGTGCATCGAGCGCGGCGGCGTCGCGCCAGTAGGGCGTGTCGCTGCGGGTATTGGCCTTGTAGCGACAGACGATGTAGTCGCGCACGCCTTCGAAACGGCCGTTGATCTCGCGGTTGAGGGCGTCGCGTTTGGCGGGACCGAGGCCACCGCCTTCGAAGGCTTCCATGAATCGCTCGATGGTTTCCTGCACCAGGTGCAGGGCGGTGGCTTCGAGCGGTTCGATGAAGCCCTGCGAGAGGCCGACGGCGAGGCAATTGTGCGACCACGGCTGGGCCACTCGGCCGACGCGCATGCGCAGGTGGCGGGCGGGGACTTCATCGCCGATCCGCAGATGCGCGCGCAGCTCGCGTTCGGCGTCTTCGGGCGTGGTGTAGCGCGTGCTGTAGACGTAGCCGTTGCCGACGCGGTTGGTCAGCGGGATGCGCCAGGCCCAGCCGAAGCGCAGCGCGGTGGCGGTGGTCTGCGGGGCGATGGGGCGTTCGTCGTGCGGCGTGGGCAGGGCCACGGCGGCGTCGTTGAACAGGTTGGCGCCGAACGGCAGGAAGGGCACGCCGAGCGCGCCCTGCAGCAGCAGCGAACGGAAACCCGAGCAGTCGATGAAGAAATCGGCCTCGATGCGGCGATCGCCATCGGCGTGCACGGCGCGGATCGTGCCGTCGTCGGCCTGTTCGACGCGCGCGACCGTGCCTTCGAGGTGGCGCACGCCGCGCGCGGTGGCCCATTCGCGCAGGTAGGCGCCGATCAGGTAGGCGTCGAAGTGGTAGCCGTAGAAGGCGCGGAAGGGGAAGGAATGCGCGGGGTGCGGCGCCAGGCGGCGCTGCGCCAGGGCTGCGTCGACGAAGAAGCGGTCCGGGTGCGCGGGCACGTCCACGCCGCGCCGGCGCAGCACGGTGTTGAAGTAGAACGCCGGCGCGCTGCGGTCGTCGAGATCGGTCTTGAAGGGATGGTAGTAGGCCTCGAAGCCGGGCCGGGTGCTCCAGCCGACGGAGCGGATCGCGGTCTTGAAGGTGGCGTTGCAGCGCGGCATCCATGTGGCTTCGGCGATGCCGAGCGTGTCGAAGAAACCCTTCAACTGCGGGGTGCTGCCCTCGCCGACGCCGACGATGCCGATCTCGGGCGATTCGAGCAGGGTGATCTCGACCGGGCGGCCTTCCCAGCGCTTGGCCATGAGGCTGGCGGCCATCCAGCCGGCGGTGCCGCCGCCGAGGATCAGGATGCGCAGTGGGGTCGAGGGATCGGCGGGCATGGCGGCTGTGCGGGCGGGGGACAGCCGATGATAGCCATGCCGTCGCGGGGGTGAGTGCTGCTGCGGGTGATGGATCGGGGAGGAAAGGGGCGCGACCGCGCCGACCCGTCGCCTTCGCGTTGCGCTGCCCCTCACCCCTGCCCCTCCCGCGAGGGGAGAGGGGCTCGCGCGACGGGGCCTTCGCGCGGCTATGCTGCGCCACCGGCCGCGTGCGTGGGGCATGCGCGGCCCCGTCAACATCACCGGGGAGGTTCCATGAGCGTTCCGGCCATGCGCCAGCTGTCGTTCCGCGCCGTACTGCTGTCGATCGTGCTGGCGATGATCCTCGCCGCGGCCAACACCTACCTGGGCCTGTTCGCCGGCCTGACCATCGCCACCGCGATTCCGGCAGCGGTGGTGTCGATGGCGGTGCTGCGCGTGCTCGGCGGCGGCACGATCCTCGAGAACAACATCGTCCAGACCGGCGCGTCGGCGGGATCATCGATCGCCGCCGGCGTGATCTTCACCATCCCCGCCCTGCTGATCCTGGGCTATTGGCAGGACTTCAAGTACTCCTGGGTGCTGGCGATCGCGGGCTTGGGCGGCCTGCTCGGCGTGCTGTTCTCGGTGCCGCTGCGGCGCACGATGATCGTGGAAGATCCGCTGCCCTTCCCCGAGGGCAAGGCGGCGGCGGAAGTGCTCAAGGCGGGTGACAACCCGGGCCCGGGCCTGAAGATCCTCGGCTTCTCCGCCGCGATCGGCGGCTTCGTGAAGCTGGCCGCCGAAAGCGGCCTGCGCATGATCCCGGACAACGCCGCGGTGGCCGGCTTCATGGGCAAGTACCTCGGCTACATGGGCACCAACCTGTCGCCGGCCCTGCTCGGCGTGGGCTACATCGTGGGGCTCAACATCGGCATCGTGGTGCTGTCGGGCGCGGTGCTGTCGTACAACATCGCGATCCCGCTCTACCACTGGCTCGCGCCGAGCTTCGATCCGGCGATGGCGGCGCGGCTGGCCGGCCTGTCGGCAGCCGATGCGGCCGGCGTGATCCGCGGCGACAAGATCCGCTTCCTCGGCGTGGGCGCGATGCTGGTCGGCGGCATCTGGACCCTGTTCTCGCTGCGCAAGTCGCTGCTCTCGGGCGTCCGCAGCGGCATCGCGGCGGCGCGCAAGGGCAGCGACGCGAACGTCTCCGAAACCGAGCGCGACCTGCCGATGAAGTGGATGCTGGTTTCACTGGTGCTGTTCGTGATCCCGCTGCTGCTGCTCTACCAGGCCATCGTGGGGCGCTGGACGGTGAGCGTGCCGATGGCGGTCATCATGGTGGTGGCCGGCTTCCTGTTCGTGTCGGTGTCGGCCTACCTCGCGGGTCTGGTGGGCTCGTCGAACAACCCGGTGTCGGGCATCACCATCGCCACCATCCTGTTCGCCTCGGTGGTGCTGATGCTGCTGCTGGGCGCGGATTCGCCGATCGGCGCGGTGGCGGCGATCATGATCGGCGCGGTGGTGTGCTGCGCGGCCGCGGTCGGCGGCGACAACCTGCAGGACCTCAAGGCCGGCTACATCGTGGGTGCGACGCCGTGGAAGCAGCAGCTGATGCTCGGCATCGGCGCTTTGTCCTGCGCACTGGTGATGGCGCCGGTGCTGAACCTGCTGGCCCAGGCCTACGGCATCGGCCCGGCGACGGCGGAACATCCGAACTCGCTCAACGCGCCGCAGGCGACCCTGATGGCCTCGGTGGCCAAGGGCATGTTCGGCGGCGAACTGCCGTGGGACATGATCGCGCTCGGCGGCGTGGTGGGCGCGGCAATCATCGCCTTCGACGGCTGGCTGAAGGCGCGCGGGTCGAGCTTCCGGGTGCCGGTGCTGGCCGCGGCCATCGGCATCTACCTGCCGCTGGAACTGATGGTGCCGATCTTCCTCGGCGGCCTGCTGGCGCACCTGGTCGAACGCCGCGCCGGCGTGGCCGCGCACGACGAGGCCGCCCGCGACCGCGTGCATCGCCCGGGCACGCTGTTCGCCGCCGGCCTGATCACCGGCGAGGCCCTGATGGGCATCGCGATCGCGGTGCCGATCGTGATCAGCGAGCGCGCCGACGTGCTGGCGCTGCCAGCCGACCTGCACTTCGGACAGGGGGTGGGGCTCGCGGTGCTGGCGCTGGTCGGCTGGCTGCTGCTCCGGTCGGCGGGCCGCGGCGCGGCGCGCGGCGTCTGACCGGCGCCGGTGCTCCAGGCGTGCCGGATCAGCCGCCGCGTTCCGGCGCGCAGGGCATGTCCTGGAAGGTCACCACGCCGTCGACCACGCAGCGATGCACGACGGCCGGCTTGCCGGGCGGCAGCTTGCACAGCAGCGGGCCGGAAAACTCCGCGCCGTGCGCGCAGTCGACCCGCAACGACAGCTCGTAATCACAGCGGCCCCGGCTGCAGTTGACCCGACGCAGCTCGACGTCCCGGAAGTCGGCCGACCGGTTCAGCGTGCGCCAGAACTCGGTCACCTCGGCCTGGCTGGTCGACGTGCCGGACAGGAATGCTCGACCCTCGACCATCGTGACGCGGTCGATGTTGACCTGTGCGGGCACGATGGACCGCAGAGCGGCGCGCAACTTGTCCGCATCGTAGCGCACGGTGTCTGCCGCCTGGCCGGGCCCGACGGCCGCCACGGCGAGCGGCCACATCAGGCGTGCGAGCAGCGGAAAGCGCATCGGAACTCCTCCCGCGCGGGCAAGGGTACGCGACGGTCAGGATAACAGCGGGTGCCGCACGCAGTGCCGGCCGCAGCCGGGCGTGCGGCCACGGCGGAAGGCCGCGGACCCCGGCGTGCAGGCCGCGTCAGCGCTGCGGAACGGCGGTGGGGCGGTCGCCCGCGGACCCCGGCGCAACCAGCAGCGCGCGCGCCTGTACGAGCCTGACGCGCACGCGGGCCGCATGCGTGGGCCCGATCCGCACCATCAGCTTCTCGCCGGCCGAGCGCTGCTCCAGCGCGGGATCGGCGAACTCCCAGAACACCTTGGGTCGGACCAGCAGCACGGGCGGGGTGGCGTCGGGCGCCGCGACGAGGTGGTCGATGACCTCCACCAGACGGTCGTTGAAGTAGCCCTCGGGATTGCCGAGATCGCGGTAAGCCTGCTGGAACAGCGGATAGAGCCGCACGTAGATCGCGACCAACCGCTGCAGGTCCGCGGCCTCCAGCAGGTGCAGGTGGGCGTCGTAGCGCGCGGCGTTGGCGGGCGCCAGCGTCGCGGCTTCGGCCGAGCCTTCGACCGCCAGCGTGCCCGGCGCCGGCGTCACCGGCAGCAGATGGGGCGCGAGCTTGCGCCGCGGCAGATTGTCGACCGTGGCCACGAAGCGCTGGATCAGAAAATCGCCGGCAACCAGCGCGCGCCAGCCGTCGTCGGCGAGCAGGCCGGCCAGCGCTTCGAAGAGGAAGGCATCGCTGTCGCCGAGCAGGGGCAGCGGCTCGACGGGCGCAGCCGGCGCCGCGGCCGGTGCCTGCTCGACCGGATGCCGGATCGGCGGCGGCGACGCGGGCGCGGGCGGCACTGGCGACACGACCTGCGGAACCGGTGACGGTGCGGGTTCAGCCCCGCCACGCGCAAACCACCAGACCGCGCCACCGCCGCCGACGGCGGCGAACAGCAGCACCGCGAGCAACCAAGGCAGCGTGGAGCGGTCAGTCTGTCGATGGACGGGGCGCGGTTCGGCGTGCATACACGGGTCCGGGGGGAAGGCGGGCGTTCAGACCGCGCGCAGCGGCCGGCGTTCCCCCATCATGCCGCGAGCGCCTGTACGGCAACTGAGGCCGAGCGGGCAGATCGCGGGCGGTCACGGGGCGCGCGGGCGAAGGCCCCGCGGACACCGGCACGGGCCAGCGCCCCGCAGCTTGATGCCGTGCGGCGGGGTCTTCGCGACCGGTCCGCTCACCGCGACCCGTCGTGCCCCGGCGTGCCGCGCGGCGGGATCGGCTGCGCGCGCGGCTGCACCACGGGCTGATCCGACAGGCGCTTCGACAGCAGGGCGAGCGCCGCATCGAGCTGCGCATCGCCGCCGCGCGCGGTGGCGTGCGGGAGGTTGTCGACCTCCACATCGGGGGCCACCCCGCGGCCCTCGATCAGCCAGCGGCCCTCGCGGTCGAACTGGCCGAACTCGGCGATCCGCGCCGCGCCGTTGTCGACCAGGCGGTTACGGTCCGACAGCCAGATGCCGGCACCCGCGGTGCGCATGCCGACCACCGGCCCAAGTCCCAGCGCCTTCACCCCGGCGGCGAACGTCTCGCCGTCGGAGTAGGTGAGCTGGTCGGCGAGCACCACCAGGTGGCCGCGGAAGGTCTGCTGCATGTTCCAGTACGGCGCGCCGCGCGGCGGCTGCCAGAACGCCCAGGCGCGGCGCAGCAGTTTCTCGATCACCCACGAGTCGATGTTGCCGCCGCGGTTGCGGCGCACGTCGATCACCAGCCCGTCGCGGTCGTACTGGGCGTAGAACTCGCGCACGAAGCCCGCCATGTCGCCGGCGCCCATCGCGCGCAGGTGCAGGTATCCGATGCGCCCGCCGCCGGTGGCCTCGACCTTCTCGCGGTTGCCTGCCACCCAATCGCCGTAGCGCAGGGTGGCCTCGCGCTCCAGTGCCACCGGCACCACCACCGTGCGGTGCGGTGCGGCCGTGCCGCGCTGCAGTTCGAGCAGCACCTGCTGGCCGGCGCGCTGGCGCAGGGCCGACGCGATCTCGCCCCCGGTGCGGACCGGCCGGCCGTCGACGGCGCGCACGACATCGCCCTCGCGCGCATCCACGCCGGGTTGTTGCAGCGGCCCGCGCTCGGACGGCAATTCGGCTTCCGTGCGCCAGAGGCGCGCGATGCGCACGCCGTCGTCCGTATCCGCGTAAGCTGCGCCCAGCGCCGCTCCCACCACCGCCTCGGGGTCGGCGCGGAACTCGCCGCCGCGCACCTGCGAGTGCAGCAGGCCGACCTCGGCCGCCATTTGCGCCAGCAGATCGTCGAGTTCGGCGCGATCATTGACCCGCGCCACCAGCGGCCGGAAGCGCTCGCGCAGCGCATCCCAGTCGACGCCGCGCATGCCGGGGTCGAAGGAGAACTGGCGATGCATGCGCCAGGCGTCGTCGAACATCTGCCGCCACTCGGCGGCGGGATCGATGGCGAGGTTCCAGTCGTTGATCCGCACCGCTGCCTTCGACAGGTCCGTCGGCGCCTTCGCGCCCGTGTCCACGATCAGCATCTCGCCCGGCGCCTGCGGTGCGGCGGGATCGTTGCCGGTCCTGACCAGCAGCAGCTTGTTCGCATCGGCGGACAGGAAGAACGACTGCACGTCGGCGAGAAACACCTCCGGCTGCGGCGCAGCGTCGGACATCGCCAGCGTCTTCAGCACCGGCTTGGCGTCGGGCGCGGCGTCGCGCTCGAGCACGTAGAGGCGCTCGGCGTCGGCGGCCAGCGCGAGATAGTTGCCGGCCGCCAGCGGCACTTCGTGCAGGCGCCCGGCCAACCCGTCGGGTTCGACCTCGGGCAGCGCAGTGGCGGCGGTGGCCTTTGCGTCCGGCCTGCCGTCGCCGTTGGCGGGCTTCGGCGGGAGCAGCTCATCGCGCGGCTGGAACGGAAAGCGGTTGCCGGCCTGCAGCGCCAGCGCGTAGGCCTTGCCGCGGCGGTCGAAGAAGGCGCCGGTGTTGCGGTCGCCCCACGGGCCCGATGGCGTGGCCTGGTAGGTGCGGTCGGACAGGAAGTACAGCCAACGGCCGTCGCGCGAGAACGCCGGCGACTCGCTGGGGTACTTGTCGGTCGTCAGCACCGCCTTGCGACTGCCCGCGGCCTCCAGCAGGACGATCTGGTCGATCTGGCGCGCGGTGTCCGGGCGCGCGGCCGCCAGCCAGCGACCGTCGGGCGACCAGGCCACGCCCTGGAAGGCATCGTCGCGCGCATGCGCGGATTCATCGAGCAGGCGCGTGTCGCCGCCGCGCAGGTCGGTGATCCACAGCCGGCCCTGCCGATCGGAGTGCGCCAGCCAGCGACCGTCGGGCGACGGATGCAGGCGCCAACGATGCGTGCCGTCGCCGCGCGTGATCGCCGCGCCCCCGGGCGAACCATCGGCGGGGAATCGCCAGACTTCGCTCGATGCGCCCTGGTCGACGATGGCGTAAACCGAACTGCCGTCGGTCGACAGCACCGCGCTGCGCGCCCGCGCGTCGCTGGGCAGCGCGACCTCGATGCGGCGCAGCGGTCCGGTGCCGGCGAGCGCGATGCGACCGCGCGCGCCGAGGACCGCGCGGTCGCCCGCCGCGGCGAAGCTGACGCTGGCGGCGAAGACCAGCGGCTTGCGCACGAAGCGCTCGCGCCGCTGCTCGAAGTCGGAGGCGAGCTCGACCGGGATCGGGCGGTCCTCGCCGCTGGCGAGATCCAGCACCCGCAGGTCGGCGCCGTGCTGGTAGACGATGCGGCCGTCGCCCATCGACGGCATGCGCACGTCGAAGTCGCGGTGGAGCGTCAGTTGCCGGCGGTCGCCACCTTCGGCGTCCATCGACCACAGGTTGGCCACGCCGTCGACGTCGGACAGCGCGTACAGGCGGGCGTTCCACCACATCGGCCGCGAGAGGTTGGCATCTGACCCGGCCGCGAGCGGCCGCGATTCTTCGCCGTCGCGGCCGTCCCAGCGCCAAAGGCGCGCCACTGCGCCGCCGCGATAGTCGCGCGCGTTGTCGCCGGTCACCGCGAGCCCGAAGCGCGTGAAGTAAAGCGCGCCATCGGGTGCGAACGCGCCGTCCCATGCGTCCGCGAGCGGATACTCGCGCACCGTCCCGCGCACGGGATCGACCGCGCGCAGCACGCGGCGCCAAGTCGGTCCGGGCACGCTCTCGCTGGCGTAAAGCACCGCGCCGTCCGGCGCGAAACCCGACACCCAGACGCGCCCACCGTCGAACGACAGCCGCTGCGGCTCGCCGCCAGCCAGCGGCATCGCGTAGACATCGGGCACGCCGTCATAGGCGGCGACGAAGGCAACGCGGGTCCCGTCGGGCGAGAGTGCGGCCTGCGACTCTTCCGCCGGATGCGTGGTCAGGCGCCGCGCCGTGCCGCCGGCCAGCGGCACGGTCCACAGGTCGCCCTCGCTGGTGAACACCACGGTGCCGGCGCGCTCAGCGGGGAACCGGTACCAGCCGGGCGCGGATGCAGCGGCGCTGGACAACGCAAGTGCGGCGAACGCCGCGGTCGGGAAGGACAAACGGGCCATGCGTCTGATTCCGTGAAGGCAGCCCGGAGTGTCGGCGTCGACCACGCCCGGCGGCAAGTGGCGCGGTCGTGCGACGCAGGCGCCTGCGCTGCTCCGCCACGTGCGCTACCGCACGCGGCACGGCGCCGACCCCTACCGTCCGCACCGCGCGCGACCGCTGCATTTCGCATTTTCTCAGCAGTTTGGCGCGCATTCCGGCGCGAGATGCATTAATGTTGGCGCGCCGAAACGGCCGCCCGCGATCGCACGCTGCGGACGAACCCCCAGACCCAAGCCAAGAGAGTTCAACATGGCCAAAGCCAAGAAAGCAGCATCCAAGAAGGCCGCCAAGCCGGCCAAGGCCGCCCCGAAGGCGGCCAGCGTCAAGAGCGTGATGTCGAAGTCGCAGCTCGTCGCCCACCTCACCGACCACTCGGGAGCGGACAAGAAGGCCGTCAAGGCCGTGCTCGGTTCGCTGGAGGCGACGATCGCCGCCGCGGTCGGCAAGAAGGGCGCCGGCACGTTCGTGATGCCCGGCCTGTTCAAGGTCACTTCGGTGGCGGTCGCGGCCCGTCCGAAGCGCTTCGGCAAAGATCCGTTCACCGGCCAGGAGCGCTGGTTCCCGGCCAAGCCGGCTTCGGTCAAGGTGAAGGTCCGCGCGCTGAAGAAGCTCAAGGCCGCGTACCCGCGCGCCAAGGGGCTCGCGGCAAGCGCGGCGGCCCCAGGGGGGGGGGGGGGGGG
>DHLY01000063.1:1228-19333 GCA_002405525.1 Proteobacteria bacterium UBA4656 | reverse complement strand
CCCCCCCCCCCCCCCCGCGATGCTCTTGGAGGCCGTCTGGTCCGGCGTTCAGAACAGGCTGACGGGCGGCCCATCCGCTTCGTCGAGACAAACTAACCCCATTGCTGCCTCGTTGTCGCCGCGTCCCGCCGCCACCCGGACGAGCGCCGCGGTCCCCGGTCGCCACTCGCGCGGAGAGAACGGCAGCGCACCGTGCTCCAACAGGAGTCGCTTGCGCAGGCGCGGCCCGCGCGGCGACCACGTCAGCTCAGGGCGGCCGAACCGCAGCAGTTCCGCCATCACGAACGCAGCCGCCCACGCCGGCACCACCATCGGCCACGACGCGCCGCCGCCGGGCGTGAACAGCACCGGGGATGCCAAGCCGGTATAAGGCCGCCTGGAGCACCAGGCCGACCCGCATCCGCAGCCGCGATGGCGGCAGCTCCACGCCAGCGCACTGTCCGGCCCCTGCTCGATCAAGGCTTGCTCGGCCATGTGCCTTTCCGCGATCCATCGACAGCGAGGCTGCCGCACCCCGCGCGCCATGATCAGCCTTTCCACGCGCCTCCACCCATCGCCCACCCCGGGCGCACTACCATGCCCGCCTTTGGCAGGAGGGTTCCATGGCATTCGTCCTCGTCACCGGAGCGGCCCGCGGCATCGGGCTGGCTCTCGTCCAGGCGCACCTCGCGCGCGGCGACCGGGTGCTCGCCAGCTGCCGAGCGCCTTCGCCGGAACTGGCCGCCAGCGGCGCCGAGGTGCTCGACGGCGTCGAACTGACCGAGGCTGCGGGCGTGACGCGCATCATGGAGGCGATCGGCGCGCGCGCGGTCGACCGCGCGATCCTCAGCGCCGGGATCCTGCGCGCCGAATCCTTGGACCATCTGCCGGCCGAGGACGCCGCCGAATCGGTGCGCGAGCAGTTCGAAGTCAACGCCCTGGCCCCGCTGCGCCTCGCCGCCGCCCTGCGCGGACGCCTCGCACGCGGGGCGCGGATCGGCGTGGTCAGCAGCCGCATGGGCTCGATCGGCGACAACGGCTCCGGCGGCTACTACGGTTACCGCATGTCCAAAGCGGCGCTCAACGCCGGCGCACGCTCGCTGGCGATCGACCTCGCCGCACAGCAGGCGATGGTGTTCGTGCTGCACCCGGGCTTCGTCAAGACCGCGATGACCGGCGGCCGCGGCGACGCCACGCCCGCGCAGGCCGCTGCCGGCCTGATCGAGCGCATGGACACGCTCGGGGCCGAGCACAGCGGTACGTTCTGGCACGCCAACGGCACGCCGCTGCCCTGGTGATGGCGCCGTACCGCCGGCGGCAGCCGGTGCGCACGGCGCGATCGGGCGCGGCATGACCGGCGCCGGAGATTGGCCGATGCCCGAACCGTTCAAGCGGCTGCTCTCTCCCGACCTGGTGCGGCTTGCCGGCTCGCACTTCGCGCGCGCGCTTCCGGGGTTCCCGCACGCGCGTTTCGAAGCCCTCGCGCTGGACGGCTTCGACGCGCTGGAGATGAAGGCGCGCGCGATGCGCATCGCCGATGCGCTGGAGGCCACCCTGCCGGGCGACTTCGCGCGAGCGGCAGCCGCGATCAAGGCGACGCTGGCGCCGGTGCGCGGCGACGAGGCGCTGGGCGAGCTGCGCGCCGGGGAGGCGGGGCTCGCCGGCTGGATCGTGTGGCCGCTCGGCGAATTCGTCGCGCGGCGCGGCCTCGAGGAACCGGCGCGGGCGCTGGCCTGCCTGCGCGAACTGACGCAGCGCTTCAGCGCCGAATTCGCGATCCGCCCGTTTTTGCTCGCCCATCCGCAGCACTGCTTCGAGACGCTGGCCGTCTGGACCACCGACCCGAGCCCGCACGTGCGACGCCTGGTCAGCGAAGGCAGCCGTCCGCGCCTGCCGTGGGGCATCGTGTTGAAGCCATTGGTCGCCGATCCCGCGCCGACCCTGCCGCTGCTGGCCGCACTGCAGGACGACCCGAGCGACTACGTGCGGCGCAGCGTCGCCAACCACCTCAACGACATCGCCAAGGACCACCCGGCGGTGGTCGCCGGCTGGCTGGAGGACCACCTGCCGGGCGCGAGCCGCGAGCGCCGCGCCCTGCTGCGCCACGCCAGCCGCACCCTCATCAAGCGCGGCGAGCGCCGGGTGCTGGCGGCGTGGGGCCTCGACACGCGCCTGCGCGGTACCGCCGCGCTGTCGGTCGCACCGGCGCGCATCCGCCTCGGCGAGGCGCTGACGATCGAACTCGCGCTGGCATCCTCGGCGCGCAAGCCGCAGGCGCTGGCGATCGACTATGTGGTGCACCACGTACGCGCCGATGGCGGAACGTCGCCCAAGGTGTTCAAGGGTTGGAATCTGGTGCTGGGCGCCGGCGAGCAGCGCGTGCTGCAACGTCGCCACCCGGTGCGGCCGATCACCACGCGCCGCTACTACCCGGGCAGGCACCGCATCGAGGTTCAGGTCAATGGCCGGCTGGTCGCCGAGGCCGGCTTCGACCTGCGCGCCTGACCCGCCCCGCGCCGCAGGCCAACCTCCGGCACAGCGCGCGCGCGGCCCCGCCGCGCTACATTCGGCGTTCCACCCGAAGGGGAAACCCCATGTCGCACCTGAATCCGTCGCCCCGCGCGCCCCGGCTGCGCGTCGCCCTGCTCGCCGCCCTGGTCGCCGTCGGCCTCGTCGCCTGCGGCAAGTCACCGCCGCCCGCCGCCGAAGCCCCTGCGCCGGCCCCGGCGCCGGTTGCCGAAGTGGCGCGCCCGGCCAAGCAGTACCGCATCGAGGAGTTCGTGCAGACCGTCGGCGTCGCCGGCAGCTCGTTCAGCGCCGACGAATCGCGGATTCTGTTCTCGTCCAACAAGAGCGGGATCTGGAACGCCTACCACATGCCCGCCGGTGGCGGCGACTGGACCGCGGTCACGAACTCCAGCACCGACAACAACTACGCAGTCGCCTATTTCCCGACCGACGATCGCATCCTGATCACCCGCGACCAGGGCGGCAACGAGTTGAACCACCTCTATGTGATCGAAGCCGACGGCAGCGAGAAGGACCTGACGCCCGGCGAGAACCTCAAGGCCGACTTCGCCGGGTTCACCCCGGACGGCAGCGCCTTCTACGTCACCCACAACGGCCGCGACCCGCGCTACTTCGACGTCTACCGCTACGACGCGAAGACCTACGAGGCCACGCGCATCTTCGAGAACAAGGACGGCTACGAGCCGGGCCCGGTGTCCGATGATGGCAAGTGGATCGCGCTGGGCAAGTCCAACACCACCAACGACTCCGACCTGTTCGTGGCCGAACTCGCCACCGGCAAGGTGACCAAGGTCAGCGAGCACACCGGCCAGGCGCAGTTCGGCGCGCAGGCCTTCAGCCCCGACAGCCAGTACCTCTACTACACCGCCAACGATGCCGGCGAGTTCGCCGAGCTGCGCCGCGTGTCGCTGTCCACCTGGGCCCACGAGCCGGTGCAGAAGGCCGACTGGGACATCGTGTTCTCGTACTTCTCGCACGCCGGCAAGTACCGCGTGGTGGGCATCAACGAGGACGGCAGCACCAAGGTGCGGATGTACGACGCCGCGAGCAACGCCGAAGTGCCGCTGCCCGCGCTGCCGGCCGGCGAGGTGCGCGGGGTGAACATCGCGCGCAGCGAGAAGCGCATGGCGTTCTACCTGAACGGCGACCGCCAGCCGAGCGATCTCTACGTGCTGGAATTCGGCGGCGAGCCGAAGCAGTTGACGAAGTCGCTCAACCCAGTGATCGACCCGGCCGACCTGGTCGATTCCTCGGTCGTGCGCTTCAAGAGCTTCGACGGAATGGAAATCCCCAACATCCTGTGGAAGCCGCACCAGGCCACCGCGCAGGCCAAGGCGCCCGCGCTGGTGTGGGTGCACGGCGGGCCGGGCGGGCAGACCACGCGTGCGCATTCGTTCGCCATCCAGTACCTGGCCAACAACGGCTACGTGGTGCTCGGCATCAACAACCGCGGCAGCAGCGGCTACGGCAAGACCTTCTTCGCCGCCGACGACGGCAGACACGGCCGCGAGCCGCTGTGGGACTGCATCGAGGCCAAGGAATACCTCGCCTCGCTCGACTACGTGGACCCGAACCGCATCGGCATCATCGGCGGCTCCTACGGCGGCTACATGGTGCTGGCCGCGCTGGCCTTCAAACCCGGCGAGTTCGACGTCGGCGTGAACATCTTCGGTGTCTCCAACTGGCTGCGCACGCTGGAGAGCATTCCGCCGTACTGGGAGTCGTTCCGCCAGGCGCTGTACCAGGAGATCGGCAACCCCGAGACACAGCGCGACTTCCTGATCGAGACCTCGCCGCTGTTCCATGCCGACAAGATCAACCGCCCGCTGATGGTGCTGCAGGGCGCCAACGACCCGCGCGTGATCAAGCCGGAGTCCGACGACATCGTGGCCGCGGTGCAGAAGAACAACGTGCCGGTCGAATACGTCGTGTTCGACGACGAGGGCCACGGCTTCACCAAGAAGGACAACCAGATCGAGGCCTGGGGCAAGGTGCTGGCGTTCCTCGACACGCACCTGAAGAACAAGCCGGACGCCGCCGCGGCGGCAGGCGCGGGTCGCTGAGCGACCGCGTTGGCACGATGGCGGCCGCCGCGGCGGTCGCCATCGTGGCGGCGGCGTTCGTGGGGCCGTGCGGCCGCGTGCGCGTCGCGGGGCGCGGTGGTGCCGCGCCCCGCGGCGTCCCCGAAGAGGCCAACCCGCAGCGACGCAGTTGCAGGGATTGGCGAGGGCCCCGGCGCGCCGCGGCGCCCTGCCCGCCTCAGCCCTTGTAGCGCTCCTCTAGCGGCACCACCGGACACTGCTTGATCGGGGCGGGCTCGCGCGGCTGCGTCTCGCGCGGACGCGTCACCAGCATCCAGCAGTCGTCGAGCACCGAGCAGTAGCAGACCTCCACTTCGACGTTCCAGCGCACGCTATTGAGCGCAGTGAACACCGGATCGTCCGGACCGGCGCGGTCGTAGCGCAGGAAGATCGTGCTGTCGCCCGGCACCAGCACCTGCACCGGGTCCGAAGTGATGGTGGTCAGGTTGCCTGCACCGGGCGTGCAGCACGCGCGCAGCAGGGCGTCTGCATCGGGCATCACCACGCCCTCGTGGCGCAAGCGCACGCTGCGCACCCGTGCCGGACCGACGCCCGCGTTGGCCAGGCTGAGCGTGATGGCCGGGGTGCCGTCGTCCAGCCCGTTACCGGTGCCGTACTGCACGTGCGGCCAGGTGCTGGCGGCGAGCAGGCGTTCCTGCGTCTGGTTGGCGTTCAAGGCGACTTGCAGGGAAATCGCGGAGATCGCCACCGCGGCACCGCCGATCACGTACTCCAGCCAACCCATGGTCGAGGGTCGGCGGCCCGGCGATGCCGGCTTCTGGGGTTCCATCGATGCGTGTCCGTCCGGCCGCGGCAGTGCGGCCCGGGGTGAAGGATGCCGCGCGGCGGCGCCGGGTTGAAGCCTGCCGCGCTACCCTGCACCACCCCAGCCTTGCCCCGGCATGAGCGCGACGCATCCCACCGAATGGCTCCGCTGCCGCGCCCGCCTGCCGCCCGGCCCCTGGGCCACGGTACGCGACGCGCTGTGCGCGCACTACCCGAAGCTGCCGGCTTCATTGTGGGACGATCGCTTCGCGCGCGGGCACGTGCGCGATGGAGACGACCGCACGCTTGCCGCGGATGCGCCTTTCCGGGCCGGCGCGCCGCTTTACTACCTGCGCGAGTTCGACGAGGCGCCGATTCCGGTCGAGGAGACCATCGTGCATGTTGATGACCGGCTGGTGGTGGTCGACAAACCGCACTTCCTGCCGGTGATCCCGGCCGGCAGGTACCGTCGCGAGACCCTGGTCGCGCGCCTGGTCGCGCGGCTCGGCAACCCTGACCTGACGCCCCTGCACCGGCTCGACCGCGGCACCGCCGGACTGGTGCTGTTTTCCTCGGACCGTGCGAGCCGCGACGCCTATCATGCCCTGTTCCGAGAGCGGCGCATCGGGAAGACCTACGTGGCGCTGGCGCCGCCGCTGCCGGACATCGCGTTTCCGCATGTGCGCGAGAGTCGCCTCGCGCGGCATCCGGATGGATTCCGCATGATGGAGCTGCCGGGCGATCCCGACACCCGCACGCGCGTCGAGGTCCTCGAACGCGAAGCCCCGCATTGGCGCTACGCGCTGCACCCGCACACCGGCAAGATGCACCAGCTGCGCGTACACATGGCCGCGCTGGGCGCGCCGATCGCGAACGACCCGTGGTATCCCGAGGCCCTGCCGGCGGGACCCGACGACCTTAAGCGGCCGCTCAAGCTTCTGGCGGCGTCGCTGGCCTTCGTCGACCCGGTCGACGGCCGCGAGCAGCGGTTCGAAACGCGGCTCCGGCTGTAGACGTCGCCATCGAGCGGCGCAGGGCGCAACGAGCGCAGCGAGCCGCACTGCACCCGTCGACACGGCACGATGCGCTGCGCTCATTGCGCTCTGCGCACTGCCGCTGCGAACGGCATTACGGGTGCGAGGCGTCTCGGCGGCGCTGCATACGATTGCAGCCTGCCGCCGGCGATTCCCCGCGGCGCGCGCCTCGCGCATGATGCGGGCGGGCCCGGGACGGGCCGCGCCCGGAGACCTCGCCGATGACCGACCACTTCCGACGCGCGCTCGCTGGCGCGCTGCTGTACGCCGCCGCGCTGTGCGCCGCCGCCCCCGCAGCCGCCGAGGACGTGATCCTGCACGCCTTCAACTGGCGCTACGCCGACGTCGCGGCGAGTGCCGACGAGATCGCGCGCAGGGGCTACCGCGCGGTGCTCGTCTCGCCGCCGCTGCGCTCGGAGGGCGCCCCGTGGTACCAGCGGTACCAGCCGCAGGACTACCGCATGCTGCACAACCCGCTCGGCGACCGCGCCGACCTGGAGGCCGCGATCACTGCGCTGCGCGCGCGCGGCGTCGCCCTGCACGCCGACGTGGTACTCAACCACATGGCCAACGAGGGCGCGCAGCGCAACGACCTCGACTATCCCGGAGCACGCGTGCTGGCGCAGTATCGGGCCGAGGGCGCCCAGCAGGCGCGACGCCTGCTGTTCGGCGAGGTTTCCGGCAACCTGTTCACGGCCGCCGACTTCCATCCCGCACGCTGCATCGTCGACTACAACGACCCGCAGCAGGTGCGGAACGGGCGCCTGTGCGGCGGCCCTGGCGACCCGGGATTGCCGGATCTTGCCGCGACGCCGCGGGTGATCGAGGCCCAACGCGCCTACCTCGCCGCGCTGCGCGGCCTGGGTGTGGCGGGGTTCCGCGTCGATGCCGCCAAGCACATGGACTTCGCGCACATCGAGGCGGTTTTCACGCCGGTGATCCGCGACGGCGCCAACGTCTACGGCGAGATCATCACCGGCGGCGGACAGGGCAACGGCGAGTACGGTCTCTACCTCGCGCCGTACCTCGCCGGGACCGACCATTCGGCCTACGACTTCCCGCTGTTCCACGCGATCCGCAGCGCCTTCGCGTTCGGCGCGCGGCTCGACGGACTGGCCGATCCGGCGGCGCGCGGCCAGGCCCTGCCGGCGGCACGCGCGATCACCTTCACCGTCACCCATGACATCCCCAACAACGGCATCTTCCGCGACCTGATCCTCGACCCGGTCGACGAGACCCTCGCCTATGCCTACGTGATGGGCCGCGCCGGCGGCATGCCGCTGGTCTACAGCGACAACAACGAATCCAACGACGGCGACCGCTGGAACGGCGCCTGGCGGCGCGCCGACCTGACGGCGATGATCGGTTTCCGCAACGCCATGCGCGGCGAGGACATGCAGGTGCTGTCGGCCGGCCACTGCCACCTGCTGTTCCGCCGCGGCCAGCGCGGGATCGTCGGCGTCAACAAATGTGCTGAGCCGGTCGCGGCGACATTTGCCCTCGCCGGCAGTGGGCTTTCGGGTTCGCAGCGGTTCCGCGAAGTGCTGGCCGGCGGCAGCCTCGTGCTGGGGTCGGGCACCCAGGCCGTGAAGCTGCCGCCGCGGGCGGCCCGGATCTGGCAGCGCATCAAGTAGGATGCACGCGGGCCGCGGCACGGCCATTGGCACGAAATCTGCAAAGTCGGCGCATGCCTCCCATCGGCACCCCGACCCACTCTTTGCGCGCCGGAGACCGTCTGCGCGCGGACTTCCATCTTTCCATCGTGGTTCTGTTCGGCGCGGTGTCGTCGGCCCTGATCCTGCCGTTCGGCGTCTACCGGCTGAAGACCGGCGCTTGGCTGGTCGCGCTGCTCGACATCTGCATCGTGCTGCTGGTGGTCGGCGCCTGCGCCTGGGCCTGGCGGCGCGGCGATGCGCGCCGGGTCGGCGCGGTGCTGGCCGTGCTCTACAACGCGGGGGTCCTGCTCAGTTCCGCTCTGCTCGGCGTGGCCGGCTTGTTCTGGGTCTACGCCGTGGTGATGGGCAACTTCTTCCTGCTGCGCTGGCACTCGGCGGCCGCGCTGACGCTGGCGACCATCACCTGCGTGGTGTGGCAGGGCAGCGGGCTCGAGTCCCGCGCGGAGGCGGCCTCTTTCATCGCGACCGCGCTGCTGGTGGGCCTTCTGTCGTACATCCTCGCCAGCCGCACCGAAGCGCAGCGCGTCGAATTGGAGAAGCTCGCCATCCACGATCCCCTGACCGGCGTGCACAACCGCCGCGCGCTGTCGGAGGAACTGGCGTTGGCGGCCGACTGGATGGCGCGCGGCGGACCCACTCCCGCGATCGTGCTGCTCGACGTCGACCACTTCAAGCGGATCAACGATCTGTGCGGCCACGCCACCGGAGACGCCGTGCTGATCGAGTTCTGCGCGGGGTTGCGCCGCCACGTGCGCAGCGTGGATCGCCTGTTCCGCTTCGGTGGCGAGGAATTCGTGCTGCTGTTGGCCAGCCAGCCGACCGTCGGACTGCAGGCTTTCGCCGACCGACTCATCGAGCGCGTTCGCGGCGAACTCCGTTCGCCACTGGGCCCCGTCACGGTGTCGGCGGGCGCAGCTTGCCTCAAGCAGGGCGAGACATGGGAGGACTGGCTGCGCCGCGCGGATGACGTCCTCTATCGCGCCAAGAGCGGCGGGCGCGACCGGGCCGAAGTCGCGAACTGACCGTCGCAGCCCCACGCTGACCGCCGCCATACGCCGGTCGGCATTGAAGCCGGCTGCCACGCCCTGCGCCGGGGCCTACCGCAGCCATGCGGCGTGTCGGGAACGCGATGGCGCGGCTGGTTCTCCGCCGTCCCTCAATCGCGCGCGCTCACCCCGCGCGCAGGCGGCAGCACGGCCGGCGAGCCCGCATCCCAGGCCGCCAGCACGGCCTCGAAGCCATGCCGTGGGCGCCAGCCGAGTCAGCCGATGGGGCGCGCGGGGTCGTACACGCGCTCGATCGCAGCCCGCGCAGGGCCGGCCCGGCCTGCACAGCCACCGCGCGCAGCACGGCCTCGGCCTCGCGCTTGGTGTGTTGGCAGATGGTCTGCGGCTCGGGAATCGTGTCCTCGTCGATGAACGCCGCCGCCTGGATGCCCTCGGCCGCGGCGCCGTACAGCGCGGTGGTCGAAGTCAGCACGATGCGGCGCACGCCGGCCGCCGTCACGGCGTCCAGCACCATGCGCGTGCCCTCGACATTGATGCGCTGGAGGTCGACATCCGAAAGCACGCCGATATGCGGCGCGTGCTGGGCGGAGGTATGGACCACTGCGTCGGGACCTGCGAGCGCGGCACGCAAGGCAGCATCGTCGCCCAGGACCGCGGCGCGGTCGGTGGTGGACGCGGGCGCGCGGTCGAAGCCGGTCACCGCATGCCCACCGGCCAGCAGGCACGACGCGGCCGCGCCGTCTCGCGCCATCGTATCCACCCGGGGCGTCGCCGTGTCGGCCACGGCGGGTCGTATGATGCGCGGATGGAGACATCCGACAGCCCCGACTTCATCGAGGTCTACCCCGCCGCCCTGCCGCAGGAGCGCTGCGCCGCGATCGTGAATGATTTCCTGCGCGGCGGGCAGGCGGTGCGGGGGGCCACCGGGTCCGGCGTCGACACCTCGCTGAAGGACTCCTGGGACATCGAGATCACCGGCCGGCCGGACTGGGCCGAGCACCATGCCGCGATCCAGCAGGTGGCCTTCGCGGGGCTGGCCGAGTACGTCCGCAAGTACCGCTACACCCTGCTCGCCCCGCTGTCGATCGGCGTGCGCGACGAGGCCGGCGGCGGTCACCGGCGGCTCGACGCGGACGCGCTCGGCGCAATGCCGCCGGAGCGCTACGCCGGCGTGCTGCAGTACGCCTTCCGGCCGGGCAACATCAACCTGCAGCGCTACCTCGCCGACCAGGGCGGCTACCCGTACTGGCACTGCGAGCACTATCCCAGGGCGGGCAGCGTCGATCCCCTGCATCGCGTGCTGCTGTATACGATCTACCTCAACGAGGGCTTCGCCGAGGGCGAGACGGAGTTCTTCTACCAGCAGCGCAAGATCGTCCCGCGCACCGGCGACCTGCTGATCGCGCCGGCCTTCTTCACCCACACGCATCGCGGCAACCGGCCTCGCGGCAGCGACAAGTTCATCGCCACCTCGTGGATCCTGTTCAACCCGGCGGAAGCCTTGTTTCCCAAGCCGCGCTGACCACCCTGCCCGACTGCGCTATCGTTCATGCGTCTTGTCTCGCGGGAGGCTCGAATGGATACCACGGGCTGGATCGGAATCGTCGTGGCCGGAGCACTGCTGCTGTGGGCGGTGCTCGCCTTCAACGGCCTCGTACGCGCGCGCAACCAGGCGCGCGCAGCGTTCGCCGACGTCGACGTGCAGCTCACCAAGCGCCACGATCTGGTGCCGGTGCTGGTGGAGTCGGTGCGTGGCTACATGGCGCACGAACGCGGCGCGCTGGAGGACGTGGTGCGCCTGCGCGGCGAGGCCGGCTCGCCGCGCGCGGACGCCGACAGCGCGGCGCGCGAGAACGCGCTGGCGGGCGCGATGGGCCGCCTGCTGGCCCTGGTCGAGACCTATCCGGACCTCAAGGCCGACGGGCAGTTCGCCCAGTTGATGCGGGAACTGGTCGCGGCCGAGGATGCACTGCAGTACGCGCGCCGGTACTACAACGGCTCGGTGCGCGACCTGAACAACCGCATCCAGCGCTTCCCCGACCTGCTGTTGGCGCAACTGCTGAGCTTTCCGGAGCAGCCGTTCTACGAGGTCGCGCGGATCGAGCAGCGCGCTGCGCCGCAGGTAACGCTTTGAAAAGGTCGGCCGAGCACCAGGCGCCCCGACGGAGCGGGTTCGCCGTTGCGCGAGTGGCCTCGGCCGGCGCGCTCGGCTACCTTAAGGGCTTGTAGCCACGGAGCAGACCCATGCCCAACATCGGATCCTTGCTCAAGGAAGAGATCGCCCGCCTGTCACGTCGCGAAGCACGCCGCCAGAACGCCGCGCTGAAGAAGGCCGCCGCTGCGCACCGCAGGCACATCGCGGCGCTGCGACAGCAGATCGTACGCCTCGAAAAGGAGGTCAAGGCGCTCGGCAGCAGCGTCCGTCGGGCGCCTGCCGCGGCACCGGGCGGCGGCGACGCCGGAGGCGGCAAGCTGCGCTTCCAGGCACGCGGCCTCAAGACCCTGCGCGCCCGCCTCGGCCTGTCGGCCGGCGACCTCGGCAAGCTGCTCGGCGTAACCGGGCAGTCGGTCTACAACTGGGAAGCCCGGAAAGCGACCCCTCGGCGCGAGCAGCTCGCCGCACTGGCCGCGCTGCGCGGCGCCGGAAAGCGCGAGATCCAGGTGCGCCTCGAAGGCGCCGGTGGCTCCGCTCCGGAAGCATCGGAAAGGCCCGCCGAGACCCGCCGCGGCAAACCGGGGCCTGCCCGGAAAACCGGCCGCAAGGCCGCACGCAAGCCGGCGCGTCCCCGCAAGGCCAAGGCCGAGGCCTGATCGGCGGCGACCGGGCGGGCATGGCCCGCCCGGTCGCAAGGCATCAATCGACGGCGTAGCGAATGCGAGCGTACCAGTACGCGCCGTTGAAGCCGATCGGCGAGAGCACGTCGTACGGCAGGTTGCCGAAATAGTTGATGTCGTCGCTGGACAGGTCCGCGTACTCGTCGGTCAGGTTGCTGCTGCCGAGCGCCAGCGAGAGCCGGTTGTCGAAGCGGTACTCGACCTCGGCGTCCAGCTGGTACTTCGCGCCGTAGGTCTGTGCCGGCTCGAAGCCGCCGCCGAAGTTGAAGACCCGCGTGGTGCTGCCGTGGCGCGTGACCCGGCCGAGCACGGTCCAGTCGTCGTTGGCCCAGGTCGCGGAGGCCACCGCGCGCTGGCGCGGCGCGGCGCCGAGCAGGGTGTTGCGCTCCTCGACCCCGAACAGGGTGTCGTCGAAGCCGAGCGCGGCGAGCTGCGGCGGGTTGTCGCGCACGTCGCGCAGGGTAGTCTTGGCGTAGGTGAACGCGCCGGTCACGGTCAGCGCGCCGTTGCCCACCTCGTTGCGCCACGAGCCCACCAGGTCGGCGCCGCGGGTGCGGGTGTCGACCAGGTTGGTGAAGAAGTTCACCGAGTCGATGCCCGCCACGCCGAAGCGCTGCTGGATGAAGGCGCTGACGTCCGGCCCGCCGATGCGCTCGGACAGCGTGATGCGGTCGTCGACCTCGATCTGGAACAGGTCGAGCGACACGTCGAAGCCGTCCAGCGGCTGCGCGGTGAAGCCCAGCGAGACGTTGCGCGAGGTCTCGGCGTCGAGTTCCTGCGCGCCCAGCGCCTGCGCGATCGGGTTGCTGGGCGCCAGCGTGCGCACGCGGCGCAGCTGCCCGCCGCTGCCGAAGGAGGTGACGGTGAAGTTGAAACTGTCCTGCGCCAGCGAGGGCGCGCGGAAGTTGTTCGACAGCGCGCCGCGGATCGCGTAACCGGGCGCGATCTCGTAGCGGCCCGACAGCTTGCCGGTGACCGCGTCGCCGAAGTCGTTGTAGCGGTCGTAGCGCAGCGCCGCGCCACCGAACAGCCGCTCGGTGAGGTTGCCCGACAGGTCGGCGTAGGCGCCGACCACGGTGCGCGAGGCCTCGGCCTCGTCGGCCGGCGACAGGCCGGGTCCGGCCTGCGCGCCGACCGGGCGGTCGGTGAACGGACCCGCGGCATACGATGCCGGATCGCCCGCGCGCGTGTCGTAGGTCTCGCGACGCAGTTCGCCGCCGACGGCCAGCAGCAGCGGATCGCTCGCGCCGAGGTCGAGGTCGCGCGTCGCATCGAGGTTCGCGGTCAACTGGTCGAACACGAAGCGCCCGAGGTCGAAGCGCGTCGGGCTGGTCGGGCCGAGGCTGGCGTTGAGCGAATTCGCCACGCCGAAGTCGAAGGCGTTGCGCCCGAAGCCGAGGCTCGCGTCCCACGACCACGCGCTGCCGCTGCCGCGCGCGCCGACGGTGGCGGCGGTGTCGCTGTTGTCGCCGGTGGTGAACGGGCGGTAGCCCTGCGGGTAGACACTGCGAAAATTCTGGCTCGAATCCGGGTACCGGAAGAACGCCGCACCTTCCGACTCGCGGTCGTTGTAGGTGCCGAAGGCGTACAGGTCGAAG
The DNA here is from genome assembly GCA_002405525.1 of Proteobacteria bacterium UBA4656. Lineage (GTDB taxonomy): Bacteria > Pseudomonadota > Gammaproteobacteria > Xanthomonadales > Ahniellaceae > UBA4656. The sequence goes on along the minus strand of DHLY01000063.1, from coordinate 5,829 downwards.
GCCTCGCCGACCGGCAGCAGGCCGTTGAACCAGCCGTTGTAGGCGGTGACCGCCGGATCGCCGGGGCGGTAGTTCACGCGGCCGGCCAGCGCGAGGTTGGCCGGCGTCTGCTCCTCGAAGAACGGGATGCCGTCGGGGCCACCGCGCTCGGTCTGCGCGCGGTCGGTGTAGTCGAGGCCGAAGCGCAGGAAGCCGCGCTCGGACAGCGGAATGCCGATCTCGGCGTCGAACGAGCGCGTCTGGCCGTCGGTCAAGGTGTCGTCGGTCGGCTCGAAATCGGTGCGGTGCGCGCCGTAGGTGAAGCCGACCTCGCCGCCGGCGGGCGCGTCGTCGAGGATGATGTTGATCACGCCCGCGATCGCGTCCGAGCCGTACTGCGCGCCGGCGCCGTCGCGCAGCACCTCGATGCGCGCGATCGCGCCGAGCGGGATCGAGTTGAAGTCGACCGGGTTGGTGCCCTTGCCGATCTTGGCCTCGAGGTTGACGATGGCCGAGGTGTGGCGGCGCTTGCCGTTGACCAGCACCAGCACCTGGTCGGGGCTCAGGCCGCGCAACTGGCCGGCGCGCACGTGGTCGGCGCCGCCGGAGTTCGACTGCCGCGGGAAGTTGAAGGTCGGCAGCAGGTTCTGCAGCACCTGGCCGAGTTCTTGGCCGACCGCGCCGGCGCGGCGCAGGTCGTCGCGGGTGATCACGTCGATCGGCACCGCGGACTCGAGGACCGTGCGGTCCTTGGCGCGCGTGCCGGTGACCACGATCTGCTCGAGCTCGGTGGCGTCCGCCTGCGGGGCGGCGTACGCGGGCGCGGCGAGGCCCAGCGCGATCGCGCTGGCGAGGGCGGTGCGGTGGATCGGCTTCATCGGGGAGGCTCCGGTTTGGGGTCCGGTGCCGCCTTCCCCGTGGACACGCGGTCCCTCGGGGCCTGCGGCGCCGCGGACCGGGATATCGTTCTGGGGGGCTTACGTCAGCGAACGATCCAGCGGCCGGGCGTTGTGCCGGGGCACATCAGGCAGCAACAGCGGGCGGCGGCGCGGATCATGCGGCGCAGCATGGCCGCGCCGCCATCAGCCTGTCAAGAACCCGGGCGTATCCGCCGGGTGAAGGCGCCGCACGCCGGCCGCGCTGCGGCAGTGCAGCGCGTGCGCCGGCCCGCCGCGGTGCGTAGACTCGTCGCTGGCCCGCCGCGCCCTCCCGCATGACCGACCCCGCCCCGAAGCGCCAGCTCCACGTCGGCCACGCCATGGCCGTATGCGTGGGCATGGTGATCGGCTCCGGCATTTTCATGGCCACCCCTTCGGTGGCGGCCAACGTCGACGGCATCGGCATGCTCGCGCTGGCCTGGCTGATCGGCGGTGCCACGTCGATCATCGGCGCGCTTTGCTTCGCCGAGCTCGCCTCGGCCTATCCCGACCAGGGCGGCGACTACCAGTTCCTACGCCGCGCCTTCGGCGAGCGCATGGGTTATCTGTTCGCCTGGTCGCGCTTCGCCGTGATCCATACCGGCTCGACCGCGGCGCTGGCCTTCACCTTCGGCGACTACATCGCCGAGGTCGCCGGCTTCGGCGTGCACGGCAGCGCGATCGCGGGCGCGACCGCGCTGCTGCTGCTGGTCGCGCTCAACCTCGCGGGCGTCGCCTTCAGCTTGGGCACCCAGCTCGGCCTGATGTCGGTGGTGGTGGGCGGCATGCTGGCGATCGGCGCCGCGGGCGCGTGGCAGGCGGCCACCGGCGCACCGCCGGCCCTGCCCGGCGACGCGGTGGCCGCTTCCATGGACGCGGCGCCGGCCTTCGGGCTGGCCATGATCTTCGTGCTGTTCGCCTACGGCGGCTGGAGCGACGCGGCCACCCTGTCGGCGGAGATGAAGGACGCCCGCCGCGGGATCGTGCGCGCGCTGGTCGGCGGCATGGCGCTGGTCACCGTGCTGTACCTCATCGTCAACGCCGGCTTCGTGCGCGTGCTCGGGCTCGACGGCCTGGCCGCCAGCAAGGCGCCCGCGGCCGACGTGATGCAGGTGGCGTTCGGGCCGATCGCCGAGGTGGCGATCGTGGCGGTGGTCGCGATCACCGCCATCACCACGATGAACGCGCTGCTGATCGCGGGTGCGCGCACCACCTACGCCGCCTGCCGCGACCTGCCGGCGCTGCGCCGCGCCGGCACCTGGGACGCCGAGCGCGGCGTGCCGCGGCTGGCGGTGGCCGCGCAGTGCGTGGTCGCGCTGGGACTGATCGCCTTCGGCGCCATCGAGCGCGGCGGCTTCAAGACCATGATCGACTACGTGACCCCCGTGTACTGGTTCTTCCTCGTGCTGTCCGGCATCGCGGTGATCGTGCTGCGGCGGCGCGAACCCGACCGGCCGCGGCCGTTCAAGGTCCCGCTGTACCCGTGGCTGCCGCTGCTGTTCTTCGCCTCCAGCGGCTACCTGCTGTGGTCGTCGGTGGCGTACGTGCGCACCGGCGCGATGGCCGGCGTGGCGGTGCTGGCGGCGGGCGCGGTGCTGGTCGCCGTACTGATGCGGCGCGGAAGGAGCGCGTGATGGGAATGGTCGAGGTGGTGGGCTTCGGCGCCGCCGCGCTGACGACGGTAGCCTTCGTGCCGCAAGCCGTCCTGACCTGGAAGCAACGCCGCGCCGAGGGCGTGTCGCTGGGCATGTACGTGGTGTTCGTGCTCGGCGTGGCCTGCTGGCTCGCCTACGGCATCCTGATCGGCAGCGCGCCGATCATCGTCGCCAACGTGGTCACGCTGGCGCTGTCGGGCTTCATCCTGGCGATGAAGCTGCGCCACGGCTAGGCCTGGGCGGCGCGGCGATCCCCTGAAGGAGCGTGCCAGCGCGCGACCGCGAGCATGCACGCCGCGACGACTTCCGGTCCTGCGGTGGCACGCCAGCGCGCTCCTGCAGGCGGACGCGACCACCCCGCCTGCCGCGGGCGCCGGTGGGTGCCGGCGCCCGAGGGCAATCACCAGCGGCGGTCGCGGTAGTAGTGGTCGTGGTGCACCACGCGACGCGGCGGCGCGTAGTAGCGCCGGCCGTGCCAGCGCGGCCGGTCGCGGTATACGACGACCTCGCGGCCTCCGTAGTAGCCACCGCCGTAGTACCCGCGGTCGTAGTAGCGATCCCCGCGGTAACCCCCGTAGTAGCCGTGGTCGTAGCGGCTGTCGTAGAGATAGCCGCCGCGACGCCAGCCGTCGTCATCGTTCGCCAGCGCCGCGCCCGCGGCCAGGCCGAGCAACAGGCCGCCGACCAGGTAGGCATCGCGGTGCGGCCGGTCGCGGCGATCCCAGCGATGGTCGTAGCGGTGGTCGCGCCATCCGCGATCGTGGTAGCCGCCGGCCGTCGCGGTGGCGGAGGCCGCCGCGAGCAACAGGCCCAGGGTCAGGACGACGAACTTGCGCATGGCGATCTCAACCTCGGGTTCGCGGCGCAACGGGATCGGCGCCGGTCACAATGCAGTCTAGGCCGCGCGTCTGAACTGCCGCCCAATGGTGCCGGCCCTGGCGAGCCGCGTGCGCCTGCCGTTCAGGAAGCGGGGCCTGGCGGGGCCGCGCCAAGGCTCACTCGCCGAACAGGTCGCCCTGCGGCGGCGGCGCGCCGGGATGGCGGAACAGGCTGGTATCCAGCGCCAGCGTGCCGCGTGGCAGGTAGCCCAGACGCTGCGGGTTCCATCCCAAGCCGGGCCCTGATTCCACGCATGCCGGGCTGAGATTCCACGGCATGCCGGGCTGACATTCCACGGGATGTCGGGCTGGCAGTCGGGCGGGACGACCCCGCTACCGTGGTCGCTTTTTCCTCGGGGAGGAGCGACCGGTGGCGCAGAAGAGGTTGTCCACGCGCAGGATTCGTGAAGTGCTGCGGCTCAAGGCGGAGTCGCCGCTGACCGACCAGCAGATCGCCGACAGCGTGCGCTGTGCGCGCTCGACGGTGCAGGAGTGCCTGCGGCGCGCCCGTCAGGCGGGGTTGGCGTGGCCGCTGCCGGCCGAGTTCGATGACGCAGCGCTCGCGGCGGCCCTGTACCCGACGCAGGCGCGGGCGACCTACCCGGTCCCCGACTTCGCGCAGGTGGAGTCGGAGCTGCGCCGCAAGGGCGTGACCCGCAAGCTGCCGTGGCGGGAGTACCGGGACGTCCACGCGGACGGCTGCGGCTACAGCGCGTTCTGTCCCGACTTCGACGCCTGGCGCACGACGCGCGACCCGGTGATGCGGATCGAGCATCGCGCAGGCGAAAAGGTCTTGGTCGACTACGCCGGGCTGACCGTGCCGGTCGTCGACCCGCGCACGGGCGCCACCGAGCCGGCGCAGGCCTTCGTCGCCGCGCCGGGCGCCAGCCACTCCATCTACGCCGAAGCCACGGTGAGCCAGTCCACCCCGACTGGCTGGGCTCGCACGTGCGCCGGTTCGCGTTCCTGGGCGGCATTCCGGACGTGATCGTTCCCGATAACCTGCGCGCCGGCATCGCCCGGGCGTGCCGTTACGACCCCGACGTCAACCGCGCCTACGGCGATCTGGCCGCGCATTACGGCATCGCCGTGCTGCCCGCCCGGGTGCGCAAGCCGCGCGACAAGGCCAAGGTCGAAACCGCGGTGCCGATCGTCGAGCGCGAGCTGCTCGC
>DHLY01000063.1:416-1015 GCA_002405525.1 Proteobacteria bacterium UBA4656 | reverse complement strand
CACCGGCCGTTGCGCGGCGGCACCGAATCGCGAGCGCAACGTTTCGAACGCATCGACCGGCCCGCCCTGCGCCCGCTACCGCCCAGTCCCTATGCCTTCGCCGAATGGCGCCAGGCCAAGGTCCATCGCGACGACCACGTGCAGGTCGAGCAATCCCTGTATTCGGTGCCCTACGGCCTCGTCGGCTGCACGGTCGATGTCCGGCTCGCCGCGGCCACGGTCGAAGTCTTCCACCAGGCCAAGCTCGTCGCCGCCCATGCCCGCGCCCACGAAACGCGCCGCATCAGCACCCAGCCCGACCATCGCGCCCCGGCCCACGCCACCCTTATCACGCGCAGCATCGACCAGCTCAGCCAGCGCGCCGCCGCCATCGGCCCCGCTACCGCCGCCATGCTCACCGCCCAGTTCGAGCGCAAGCAGCACCCGGAAGAAGCCCATCGCCGCTGCCTCGGCGTGCTGCGACTGGCCCAGGACTTCGATCCCGTCCGCCTCGAACAAGCCTGTGCCCGCGCGCTCGAACTCAAGCTCTTCGCCTATCGCGCCATCCGCGACCTGATCCTGCACCCGCACGCCAGCGATGTTGCCGCGCCATCGCAAGC
>DHLY01000063.1:0-124 GCA_002405525.1 Proteobacteria bacterium UBA4656 | reverse complement strand
TCTCGGCCTGCTCATCGAGCACGAGATCGTCGACCGCCAGTCCCACCGGCTCGCCCAACGGCTGCGCTGGGCGCGATTGCCGCAATCGGCCACCCTCGAGGACCTCGACCTGCGCACACCCCGC
>DHLY01000016.1 GCA_002405525.1 Proteobacteria bacterium UBA4656 | reverse complement strand
GTGCAGCAGGCCGCGAGCCTGTCGGGCACCGTCTGGTACGACATCGGCACCGTGCAGCGCCAGCTCGATGCGCGCGACCAGCCCAAGCAGGGTTGGATCGTCGAGGTGATCGATGTCACCGGTGTCGACCCGTCGCGGCCGAACGCCGTGACCGGCGAGCGCGAATCTTTGAAGGGCGCCGATGCCGCCAGCGCCACCGCGCAGCCCAACGCCGGCGGTACGCCGGGCGCGGTGGTGGCGCGCGGCTTCACCAAAGCCGACGGCACCTACCTCATCGAGAACCTGATCCCGAACATCCCGTACGGCGTCCGCTTCCGCGACCCGAACTCGAATGTGGTGTTCGGCTATCCGGTGAACGGCGAGCGCGGTCCGGGCTCCTCGGGCGCGAACTGCCTCGAGCTCAACAAGCCGATCAATGTCGAGAGCTCCTGCGTCGAGACGGGTGCCACACCGCAGCTCTCGATCCGTCTCGCGCCGGGCCGCAACCTGGTGCAGCAGTCGTTGCCCATCGACCCCAGCGGCGTGGTCTACGACTCGGGTCTGCGCACACCGATCCCGGGCGCCGTCGTCACGCTGGCGCCGCTCGGTTCCTGCCCGGCTTGGGATCCGGCCGACGACATCGTCGGTGCCACCCTCGGCGGCTACACCATCGCGGGCAACGCCATCTCGATGCGCACCGGCGGCGACGGCCTCTACCAGTTCCTGCTGTCGCCGGGCGCACCGCCGCGCTGCACCTTCGCGCTCACGGTGACGCCGCCCTCGGGCTACACCTTCGAGTCGAAGCTCATCGCGCCGACGGCCGGCCCGATCGCCCCGCCGGGCGGTCCCGGCTCCTACTTCAATGTGCAGCCGCAGGCCGAGGCGCCCACCGGCCCAGTCGGCCCCGCGACCACCTACTACCTGTCGCTGGTGTCGGGCTCGGCCGCGCCGAACATCCTGCGCAACCACATCCCGCTCGACCCGGCGCTGCCCGGCGCAGTGCTGCTCGACAAGACCGGCGACCGTTCGGTCGCGGAGATCGGCGACAGCGTGCGCTACAGCATCACGGTCTCCGTGCCCTCGGGCGCGTTGCCGCGGCAGACCACCATCGTCGACCGCCTGCCCGCCGGCTTCACCTACATCGCCGGCACCGCGACGGTGGACGACCGCCCGATCGCCGATCCGCAGGGCGGCGTCGGTCCGACGCTCGCCTTCAACCTCGGCCCGATGGGCGCCTCGCGGCAGCTCGTGCTGCGCTACCGCGTCCGCGTCGGCGTCGGCGCGCAGGAAGGCGACGGCATCAACCGCGCGCAAGGCCAGGCCTGCGGCGTGCCCACCGGCTGCGTCGACGCGGGCTTCAACCCGCTGCCCGGCAATGTCGCCACCAACGAGGACCGCTACCGCGTGCGCGTCACCGGCGGCGTGTTCGGCACCGAGGCCTGCGTCGTGGGCAAGGTGTTCGTCGACTGCAACAACAACCATGTCCAGGATCCCGAAGAGATCGGCATCCCGGGCGTGCGCATGGTGATGTCGGACGGCACCACGCTGATCTCCGACAGCGAAGGCAAGTACAGCGTCTGCGGTCTCGAGCCGAAGAGCACGGTGATGCGCGTCGACCCGCGCACGCTGCCGCGCGGCGCGCGCATGACGACCTCCAGCAACCGCAACCTCGGCGACGCCGGCAGCCTGTGGCTCGACCTCAAGAACGGCGAGCTGCATCGCGCCGACTTCATCGAGGGCAGCTGCTCGGCGCCGGTCATCGACCAGGTGAAGGGCCGCCGTGCGCAGGGCGAGATCCGCGCCCCGGAGACCGAACGCAAGGACGGTCCGGCGCTGCGCTTCGAGAGTGAAGGCCCCGTGATCGGACCCGTCCGGCCGCGGCAAGGAGAACGCGTGACCCCTGTGGACGCCGAGCAGAAGGGAGGTGCCCATGGCACGCCGTGACCTCCCGCGCACCCCGCGCCTCGATATGACCGTGGCCGCCGCCGTCGCGGCGATCCTCTGCACCGTGCCGATCGCGGTCGCCGCACCGAACACCGGTGAAGGGCTGTCGCCCTCGGCGGCGGGTGCCGCTGCAGGCCAGCCGTGGCGCCAGGTGCGCAAGGGCGAAGGCCTGATGGCGATCTCCCGCGGCGTCGCCGCGAGCCATGATGTCTCGCTCGCACAGGCGATGGTCGGTCTCTATCGCGCCAATCCCGATGCGTTCATGGGCGGCGAGATGGGACGCCTCGCTGTCGGCACGCGGTTGCGCGTGCCGGACCGCGATTCCCTGCGCGCCACTTCCCACGACGATGCGGTCCGCGAGGTGAGCGATCGTCTCGGGATCTGGGGCGCTCCGCCCAAGGCATCGGTGCGCGCGCTGCCCGCAGCCGCGATGCAGCCGTCAGCTCCGCTGGCGACCAGCGCGACCGCGGTCGTCGTGGCTGCCGCGACCTCCGCAGCACCTGCAACGCCAGCGCCCGCAACGCCGACGATGTCGGCGCCGGCGGTCTCGGCGCCGGCCTACACACCGGTGCTGCCGACCGATGCGCTGCTGCTGCCGCGCCAACCGAGCGATGCCTTCGCGCCGGGCGCCTTCGGCGTGGGCGCGGTGAGCCGCATCGTCGTCGAGGCCGACCGCAACGGCGTGCCCGCCGACGGCCAGAGCGCCGTCGAATTCGTGGTGCGCCTGTTCGATGCCGACGGCAAGCCCGTCAGCGGCGGATACGCGACGCTCGAGCATTCGGCGGGCCGCCTGCTGCTGCCCGGTGCGCGCACCGACGAAGCCGGCCCGCGCGGCCGCGACGCCGATCGCGCGACGCCCGGCGTGCAACTGCCCATCGTCGACGGCGTGGCGCGCTTCAAGCTGCTCGCGCCCGCCGAGGCGCAGGATGTGATGGTGCGCGTCACCGCCGGCGGCCGTCAGGCCTCCGGGGTCGTGTCTTTCGTGCCCGAGATGCGCGACATGATCGCCGCGGGCCTCGTCGAGGGCATCGTCGACTTCCGCGACAAGGCCTTGGTCGGCGGCTCGCGCAACGGCGACGGCTTCGAGCGCCAGCTCGACGCCTGGTCGCGCAGCTGGAACGACGGCAAGGCCAACGCCGCCGCGCGCGCCGCGTTCTACCTCAAGGGCACGATCGGCGACGACCTGCTCCTGACAGCCGCTTACGACTCCGACAAGGACACGCGCCAGCGGCTGCTGCGCGACTACGCGCCCGACGAGATGTACCCGATCTACGGCGACTCGTCGCTGCGCCGCTACGCTGCCGTCTCCGGAAGC
>DHLY01000133.1:24566-34219 GCA_002405525.1 Proteobacteria bacterium UBA4656 | reverse complement strand
GGAAGTCGTGCCTTGGCTTGCGCGGTGAGGCTGCGCGGCGTGCCGTGAGCGCCGCCGCGTCGCCGCGCGCGGTGCTGATGATGCTGGCCGGGGCCAGCGTGATCGGCACCAACAGCATCCTCGTGCGCCTGTCGGAGGTCGCGCCGACCGAGGCCGCGTTCTGGCGGATGCTGTTCGGCGGCGCGATGCTGCTCGGTCTGCTGGCTGGACTGCGCCGGCTCCGCTGGCCGGGCGTCGCCAGCCTGGGCTGGCTGTGCCTGCCGGCGACCGCATTCGCCGTCGACCTGTGGATGTGGCACCGGAGCATCGCCGCGGTGGGGCCGGGGCTGGCCACGCTGCTCGCCAACTTCCAGGTGTTCCTGATGGTGCTCGCTGGTGTGCTGCTGTTCGGCGAGCGCATCNNCGCGGCCGGGCTGGCGCTGGCCTTCGGGGGTACCTGGCTGCTGGTCGGGCGCGACTGGTCGGCGTTCGGCGGCGACTACCGGATCGGCGTATGGCTGGGGCTCGCCACCGGCGTCGCCTACGCCACCTTCAACCTGACCCTGCGCCACGCGCAGCAGCGCCAGCGTGTGGGCGGCAGCGAGCAGGCACTGGCGCTGATGTCCCTGGTGTGTGCGGCGATGCTGGGTGCGATGGTGGTGGCGGAAGGCGGATCGTTCGTGATCCCTGGCCCGCAGTCGCTGGGCGCGCTGCTCGCGCTCGGGCTCACCGGCCAGGTGCTGGGCTGGGTGCTGATCGGCCGTGCGTTGCCGCTGCTGCCGGCGTCGCTGGTCGGCCTGCTGCTGCTGCTGCAGCCGACCGTGTCCTTCGTCCTCGACGTCCTGCTGTTCGACCGCCCCACCGCGGCCTGGGACTGGCTGGGGGTGGCGGGGTCGCTGGTGGGGATCTTCCTGGCGAGTACGCGCGGCGGCGCGGACGAGAAGGGATAGCGCGCTGCCGAGGGCTCAGGGCCCAGGGCCCAACGCCCGCTCCACCAGCGCGTTGCCCTGTGCTCCGCACATCGCAACACCGGAGCCCATCCCCTCCGCCCCATACCCTTGACCCTGCTTCCCCCACCCCTTGTTCGCACCCTCCGCACCACCATTTCCAGCCCGCTACCGGAGGTGACCCATGTTCGGATTCGGAAAACCCGCCGCCCTTCTGCCACGCGAGCAGGCGTTGCCCGGGCGCGGCATGGAGATGCCATTGATCAACCGGCACTTCGTGCACGGCAGGCCCCTGCGGGGCGCGTTCCCCGGCTGCGAGCGCGTCCTGTTCGGTATGGGGTGTTTCTGGGGCGCGGAACGCAAGTACTGGTCGATCGCCGGCGTGCACACCACCGCGGTCGGCTACGCGGCCGGCGACACGCCGAACCCGACCTACCGCGAGGTGTGCAGCGGCCGGACCAACCACAACGAGGTGGTGCTGGTGGTCTTCGACCCCGCGCAGGTGGCGTTCGAGGCGCTGTTGAAGGTGTTCTGGGAAAGCCACGACCCGACCCAGGGCATGCGCCAGGGCAACGATGCCGGCACCCAGTATCGTTCCGGCATCTACTGCGCGACCGACGCGCGGCGCGCGGCGGCGCTTCGCAGCCGCGACGACTTTCAACCGCGCCTCGCGCAGGCCGGGTACGGTCCGATCACCACCGAGATCCTGCCCCTGCCGCCCTTCTACTACGCCGAGGACGATCATCAGCAGTACCTGGCGAAGAATCCGGGCGGCTACTGCGGCCTCGGTGGAACCGGGGTGTCGTGCCCGGTGAGCGCGGTGGCGGGCTGATTCGGCCCCGCGTGATCCGGAGGGCCGCGGCGGAGCCGGCCCTCAGCGCCTGCGTCAAGAGCCGCGTCCTGTGGGCTTCTCCAGTCGCGACTCCGGCACAGGTCCGGACGCGCTCTCACGAATTGCGTGCTTGCGTGCATGACCGGCGCGCGGACCATTCATGGCTTGCCTGAGACGCTGTTTGTCGCAGCCCCTCAGCGCGCCTCGATCCGCTCCAGCCAGACCAGTTCACAGGCGCCGCCGCCGCTGTCGTCGCGGCTGAGGGACGATCGCCAGTGCCAGCCGTCGGCGCGCGAGGCCTCCACCAGCAGGCCGCGGAAGCGCACCACCTGGCCTTCACGCACCGCGGCCAGCGCGTCGGCGGCCTCGTCGCTGGCCGGGATGAAGTGCATGTTGGCGGACGAGCGGATGATCTCGGGCAGCGGGATCGGCGGCTCGGCGGATCGCCACGAATAGTGATACCAGCGGCCGCCCTGCCGGATCTCGAGCCCGGCCAGCACGTTCGCATCCGACATCCGGCCCCAGCCCAGCGCGAGGTCGGTCGGCGACAGCGCCGACTCGGTGTCGAAGCCGTAGTCCTGGCGCCCGAGGACCCGGGCCTCGGCTTCGAAGTGGGCCAGCGGGCGCAGCGTGAACCCGTCGCGCGAGAGCGGCCGCGCGTCGGCGAGCGCGCGCTGCAGGGGTGGTCGCGGCGCGACGGCGCCAGGGCCGGGATCGACCGGTCGCTGGGCCTGCCAGTGGAGGTAGCCGAGGGCAGCGACCGTGACGGCGGCGAGAAGGGTTCGCATCGGTGCCGATGATCGCAGCAGTCGGCGCGCCGCGCGCGCGAGCGGCTCAGCCGCGGCGCCGGCGCGCCGCCGCCGGGGTCGCTGCCGGGGTCGCGGACGGGGCGCCGGCTTCCAGCAGTCCGACGGGAAGATCGCGGATCACTGCCGCCAGGCGGCGCAGGAACGGCGCCATCGCCGAGGTCTTGCGCCAGGCCAGCGCCAGCCGCCGGCTCGGGGCACGGTCGCTGAAGGGCAGCAGGACCACGTCATCGGATCGCGGCACCGGCGGCTTGACCGCCAGCGCCGGCAGCAGGGTGATGCCGACTTCGGCGGCGACCATCTGCCGCAGCGTCTCCAGGCTGGTGGCGCGGAAGCCGGTGCGCTCGGTGCTGCCGGCGAGGCGGCAGACGTCGAGCGCGTGCTCGCGCAGGCAGTGGCCGTCCTCCAGCAGCAGTAGGGCACGGTCGGCCAGGTCGTCCACCCGCAGCGACTCGCGCCGCGCCAGTTCGTGCGCCTTCGGCACCGCCAGCATGAATGGTTCCTCGAACAGGAACTCTGCATGCAGGCGATCGTCGTGCAGGGGCAGGGCCAGCCCGGCGGCGTCCAGTCGGCCGTCGATCAGGTGTTGCACCAGCACCGGTGTCTTCTCCTCCACCAGCAGCAGTTCGAGACGCGGGAAGCGGGCGCGGACGGCCGGCACCACGTGCGGCAGCAGGTAGGGGCCGAGGGTCGGGAAGAAGCCGAGCCGGACCGAGCCGGACTCCGGGTCCTGGGTGCGGCGCGCCAGTTCGCGGATCTCGTCGACCTCGCGCAGCACGTAGCGCGCGCGTTCGGCCACCGCGCGACCGACCTCGGTCAGCATCACGCGGCGCGGCGAGCGCTCGACGAGCGAGACGCCGAGCTCCTCCTCCAGCTTCCTGATCTGGGTCGAAAGCGTGGGCTGGCTGACGAAGTTGGCTGCCGCGGCCTGCCCGAAGTGCCGGTAGTCGGCGAGCGCGACGAGATAGCGGAGGTCGCGGAGGTTCATGGCGGCCGGCTGCTGGAAAGCGTCGGCAGGCTACCCCGATACGCATGGACCATCAATCGGCGCCCGGGGACGCGATTCGTCGATGGCCGTCGCCGCTTCGCCGCGCGGTGCCGCGTCACGGTGGCGGGTCGCCCGCGCGTGGCGCAGCAACGAAGCGGAACGTCTCGTCCAGCACCGGGACGAGCCGCGGCCAGCGCAGCGCGAGCAGCGGGCGCACGTGGCCCACCCCGGGATACAGGCGCAGGCGCACCGGCACGCCTGCCGCGGCGAGACGGCGCGCCAGTTCCTCGCTCTGCGCCGGCCACACGGTGTCGTCCGCGGCGCCGTGCAGCAGCAGGAACGGCGGATCGTCCGGATCGACGAAGTTCACCGGCCGCGCCTGCGGCCACTGCGCGCGCGGCCCGAACAGGTCTTCGAGGTCCGGGTAGCCTTCGGGCTGGAGGTCATGCGGGCCGGACAGCGCGATCGCGCCCGCCAGTGCGCGGCGACCGAGGCCGGCGCCGGCCAGCCAGCGCTGGTCGGTGGCGAGCAGGGCGGCGATCTGCCCGCCGGCCGAGTGGCCCATGACGAACACGCGGTCCGGGTCGGCGCCGAGTCGCCGCGCGTGGGCGTGCGCCCAGGCCACTGCGGCGGCGGCGTCCTCCATGAATGCGGGGAACCGCACCGCCGGGTAGAGCCGATAGTCGGGCACCACGGCCACCGCGCCACGCGCGGCCAGGGCGCGCCCGGCGAAGGCGTAGCGATCACGGTTCCCGTTCTGCCACGAACCGCCGAAAAAAAACACCACCAGCGGCGCTTCGCCGCGCGCGGTCCGGGGCCGGAACACGTCGAGGCCGATCCCGCGCTCGGGAGCGAACGCGACGCCGCGCTCCACCGCCAGGCCGCGCTCCGGGGCGCCGGCATTGACCGCCACGAACAGGGTCCCGGCGCAGCCGCCGGTGCACAGCGCGGCGGCCAGCGCGATCGCCCGCGTTGCCACCCGCGGGCCGGCGTTCCTATGATGCGCCATCACCCCGCACCCCCGGTGGCGCCCATGGAATCCGCGGACAGCACCGTCGCCGCCCATCCCTTCACCCGCGTGCCGGAGCGCAACACCGCCGACAACATGCTGCGCACCGCGCAGCAGCACCATGTGCAGCTTTCGGTGATGGCCGACATCAAGGCCAACATCATCATCACCGTGTCGTCGATCGTGATGACGCTGACACTCGGCCGGCTCGGCGACCCGGACCTGCGCAACTCGGCGATCATCCTGCTCGTGTTCACCATGCTCGCCCTGCTGCTGGCGGTCCTCGCCGTGCTGCCCAAGTACCGGCCGCTGCGCCTGGTCGGCCACGACCTGCCTGCGCAGTTCAACCTGCTGTTCTTCGGCCACTTCGCCGAACTCGACCGCGACCGCTTCCTGCGCGAGATCGCCGCGCGGATGGGCACCGACGGCGTGGTCTACGACACCGTCGCCCGCGACCTGTACAGCCTCGGCTACTACCTCGCCCATTACAAGTACCGTTTCCTGCGCTGGGCCTACCTGTTCTTCCTCACCGGCTTCGTGCTGGCGAGTCTCGAACAGGCCTGGCGCCTGCTCGGCCCGCTGGCCGCAGGCTGACGATGACGATCGCCGCGCTGATGCGCGGCGCGGCCGCGCGGCTCGGCGGCGACACGTCGCGAGCGGATGCCGAGCTGCTGCTCGCGCACGCGCTCGGCTGCGACCGGGCGTGGCTGTTCGCCCACGCCGACGAACCCTGCGCCCCGGATGCCGCGACGCGCTTCGAGTCGCTGGTCGCGCGGCGCGCGGCGGGCGAGCCGGTGGCCTACCTCACCGGGCGGCGCGGCTTCTGGACGCTGGACCTCGAGGTCGGTCCCGGTGTGCTGGTGCCGCGACCGGAAACCGAACTGCTGGTGGAGTTCGCGTTGGTGCGAATCGCGCACAGCGCGCCGGCCGTGGTGCTGGACCTCGGCACCGGCAGCGGCGCGATCGCGCTGGCGGTGGCGGCGGAACGACCGCAGGCCGCGGTGGTGGCGGTGGATGCCAGTGCCGAGGCGCTGACGAGCGCGCGCGCGAACGCGGCGCGGCTGGGCCTGTCGCGCGTGGTGTTCGCTCACGGCGACTGGTTCGCGCCGGTCGCCGGCCGCCGCTTCGACCTGGTGCTCGCCAATCCGCCCTACATTCCCGAGCGTGATCCGCATCTGACGCGCGGCGACCTGCGCTTCGAGCCGCGGGTGGCGCTGGCTGCCGGCGCGGACGGCCTCGACGCGATCCGGCGGATCGCCGCCGCAGCGCCAGCGCACCTGGCAGCCGGTGGCTGGATCGCGATCGAGCACGGGTTCGACCAGGCGCCCGCGGCGCGGACGCTGCTCGCCGATGCCGGCCTGCGCGAGGTCGCTTCCATCATCGATCTCGCCGGCCACGAACGAATCACCCATGCCCGCGCCCCGGCCTGAGCCCCGCATCCGATGAGCGCCCCCATCCTGGCCACCTACCGCATCCGCGCCGACGCCGCGGAAGCGGCCCGCATCGCGCGCTTCATCGCCTACGAGCAGACGGTCGAACTGCCGGAGGCCCTGGTCGTCGATCCCTTCCTGCTGGAACAGGTGGTCGGTCACGTGCTCTCCGTCGCGCCGGCCGACGACGGCTGCTTCCATGCGCGGATCGCCTTCGAGCCCTCGCTGGCCAGCGGGCAACTCTCGCAGTTGCTCAATCTGGTCTACGGCAACGTCTCGATGTATCCGGGCATCCGGCTGCAGGCGCTCGATCTGCCGCCTGCAGTCGTGGCCGGGTTCCGCGGCCCGGGCTTCGGCATTGCCGGGCTGCGCACGCTGACCGGCGCGCATGACCGCCCGCTGCTGGCGACCGCGGTCAAGCCGCGTGGCCTGCCGGTGCAGCGGCTCGCCCACCTGGCCGCCGATTTCGTGCGCGGTGGCGGGGACATCGTCAAGGACGACCAGAACCTGGTCGACGAGGGCTTCGACGGATTCCGCGCCCGGGTCGGCGCGATCGCCGACGCGGTCACGCGCGCCAACGCCGCGACCGGCGGACGCACGCTGTACTTCCCGCATCTGGCCGCCCGCCACGAGGACATCCACCGGTACGCGGCCTTCGTCCGCGAGGTCGGCCTGCGCGGCGTGCTGCTGTGCCCGCACGTGCTCGGCCTCGACACTGCGCGCGATCTGGCGCAGGCGCACGGTCTGGTGCACATGGCGCATCCGGCCTTGTCCGGCGCGCTCACCCAGGCCGGCGACAACGGCATTGAATTCGGGCTGGCGCTGGGCACGCTGCTGCGGCTGGCCGGAGCCGACATCTCGGTGTTCGTCGCGCCGGGCGGGCGATTCCGGTTCAGCCCCGCGCAGGCGATGCGGCTGGCGGCGGCCTGCCGCGAGCCGCTGGGCGCGCTGGCGCCGGCATTTCCCTGTCCTGCAGGCGGGATGGACTATGCGCAGCTCCCGCAGCTGTGCGAGCGCTATGGGCACGACGCGGTGCTGCTGGTCGGAGGTGCGCTGCAGGCGCATGACCCCGACTTCGCGCGCGCCACAGACGCCTACCGCAGCCAGATCGAGCGCTGCGCGGCCCGCGCCGGCGCGATCGGTGGCGCCTCCGGGAGCCTCTGAAAAAGTCCCGCGTCCGCGCCGGAGGTCGTGCGGCCGGCTGGCAGGGTGCGCGCCGAAGGGCATGGTGGTTCCATCTCGAAGGCGTCCAACGCGGGTACGGCGGCGTACGGAAACACCGCGGACGCAGGGACTTGTCGAGAGGCGCCCCGGGCGCAGCAGAAGGACAGCGGTGCCGACGAAGCGTGCTGCACGAGCAACCCCGGGGGCGATGGCGAGGCAGCAGACAAGGCGGGCGCCGCGGCGTGGGGCCGGCGTGGCCGGGTGCCGGTCGCGCGCCGATGCGCCTCGCCGGGTCGCACTTCGACCGGCGCTTCGCCATCTGCGAAGTGACGCTGGTCTGCCCCTGGGGCCCGCCAAATGCCGGGAGATTCCTCCGGGAAAATCCGTTCGACAGCGGCTTCGGCCGCCTGACGGGCAGAAGCTGCAGGCTGGTGCGGCATCGACGTCCTGCTAGGCTCCCCAGTTGGCCCGGCTGGACCCCGTCGACATCGATCGACTCGACCGATATCTCGGCGTTCACTGCGCGCCGGTAGGCGGCCTGCCGGACAGCGAGGCGCTGGACGGCTTCCTCAGCGCGGTGGTCGCCGGCCCCGAACGGGTCTCGGCCGGCGAATGGATGCCCGTGGTCTCGGGCACCGACCATGCCTTCGCGGACGAAATCGACGGCGCGCGAGATGGCCGGGCTGCTGATGCGCGCCTACAGCATCGTGGTCGACCGCGTGCGCGACCCTGCTGCCTCCGGCGAACCGACCGACGACCGGCTGCCGCTGGTGGCCTATCCGGACTTCGATCCGGCCGGGTCGGAAGGGCCACCGGATTTGGACGACACCGGCTTCCTGGTCGGCGCCCTGTGGGCGCACGGGTTCCGGGTGGGCTGCGACCTGCGCGCCGAAGCATGGGATCAACGCGTCGCCGACTGGGAGGGCCTCGACGAGGCCCTGTTCGACATCGACAACCTCACGCTCGGCCTGGGCGACGATCCGGCCGACGAAGACCCGGATGAACCCTTGCCGACGCTGGCCCAGCGCCTGCAAGTGGTGCAGGCCATCCCGGCCTTGCTGCACACCCTTTATCGGGTCGCGCAGTCGCAGGGTGAACCGTCCGTCGAGCCGTTCCGGCGGGAGTCGCCCAAGACCGGGCGCAACGACCCCTGTCCTTGCGGCAGCGGGCGCAAGGACAAGCACTGCCACGGCGCCTGCCCGCGCCTGCCCGGCCACGGTCGCCCGGACCCGCTATTCTGTCGGTCCCCAGCAAGGAATCCCGCTGCCGTGCCCACGCCCAACTACAAGTTCGAAAAACGCCAGCGCGACCTTGCGAAGGCGAAGAAGCAGGACGAGAAGCGGCAGAAGAAACTGGCCCGCAGCGGCAAGGCCGCGCCGGGCGCCGCGCCATCGACCGAGCCTGCGAAAGCCTGAGAGGCTGCGAAAAAGAAGACCCCCTCTCGTGCCGGGCACGGATGGCCCGCGCGCGGGTCATGCACGCAGGTGCATGATTCGCGGGAGCGAGTCCGGAACCGTGCCGGACTCGCGACTGGAAGAACGCACAACAGAATGTGGTTTTCTTCACGGGCGCCGGGCGTCCTGGTCGTCCGCTGCGGGAACAGGATCGCCGCGGAGACGCCCGCCGGGCCGGCCGCGCGCACGGGGTTGCCCGGCGGAAGCGACCTCGCGCGTCGCGCCGCCGTCCGGGTTCGCAGGCGATGGCATGCGATATCCGCGCGTGGCACAGTCGCGCCGGGGCGAGCTTGGGGGAGCATGGTGGAGGCGATCTCCAACCTGGTGTTCCAGGGCGGTGGCGTCAAGGGCATTGCCTACGCAGGCGCGCTGGCCGCGCTCGAGAGGCGCGCCGAGCTTTGCGCCGTGCAGGGCATCGCAGGCGCGTCTGCCGGTGCCTTCACCGCCATGCTGGTCGCCATCGGCTGCGACGCGGCGGCCATCGCGCGCATCGCCACCGGCACCGACTATGCCGCATTGGAGGACCACTTCGACCCGCTGCGCCTGGCGACGCACTACGGAATCTACCGCGGCGAGGCGCTGCACGAATGGATCGCCGGTGCTTTCGCCACGACCGGGCTCGATCAGCGGCTTTCGTTCGCCGCGCTCGCCGCCGCCACCGGCCGCGACCTGCGCGTGTTCGCCACCGACCTTACGCAGCGCACCGCGCGCGAGTTCTCCGCGCGCGCCACGCCGCGCGTGCCGGTGGTCGACGCGGTGCGTGCTTCCATGTCGATCCCGCTGATGTTCCCGGCCTGGCGCTTCGCCGCCGGCGAGCCCGACGACCACCTCTATGTCGACGGCGGGGTGGTGATGAACTACCCGATCGCCGCCTTCGACGAGCACGACCCGCCCGAGGCCACGCTCGGTTTCCGCCTCCTGCCGGGCCCGAAGCCGGTGCCGATCCCGGGCGACTGGGACCATCCGGCGGCCTACGTGCACGCGCTGTTCGGCGCGATCCTGGCCGCGCAATCGATCGACGTCTCGGCGCAGCCGCTGGATCGC
>DHLY01000133.1:0-24403 GCA_002405525.1 Proteobacteria bacterium UBA4656 | reverse complement strand
CCGCGCAGCAGCAGGCCCTGTTCGAGTCCGGCCGCCGCGCCACTGACGCCTTCCTCGACGCCCGCGCGTCCCGCTCCGGAGCCGCATGAACGCCAAGCCATTCTCGCTCGCCGACCACCGCCCGGGCCGCATCGGCCAGGCGATCCTGGACCTGCTGATGCGCCGCATCGTGCCCGCTCTGTTCGGGCTGCTGCGCGGAATCGCCCCGGTGTTCCGGGTGCCGTTCACCCACGTCACCCTGGTCACGCGATTCGACGACGTGCAGGAGATCTGCTCGCGCCACGACGAATTCCCCGTGCCCTATCAGCGCATGGTCGACCACCTCGACTGGGTGCCGACCTTCCTGCTGGCGATGAAGGACACGCCCGAGTACCGGCAGACCCTGGCCCAGGTGCACGCCCTTTGGCGCCATGAAGACCTGCCGCGCGTCCGCGCGATCGCCAAGGAGGCCAGCGAGGCGGCGCTGGACCGCGCAGGCGGGCGCATCGACGCGATCCACGACCTGATGTTGCCGGTGACCTTGGCGGTGATCGAGCGCTACTACGGCATCCCGGTCAAGGCCGCCGACATCGCGCCGTTCCGCGACGGCGCGATGTACATCGCGGGATACCTGTTCGGCCCGCAGACCCTGTCGCCGGAGAAGATCGCGACCGCGAAGCAGGCGATCGCCGGCGTTTGGAAAGTGATCGACGAGGCGATCGCCGCCGCGCGCGCCAACCCGCTGCCGGAAGACACCATCATCGGGCGCTGCCATGCGCTGAAGATCACCGACGACGCGCACCTGCGCTCCTACCTGATGGGCATGATCGTCGGCTACCTGCCGACCAACACCAATGCCAACGGCCACGTGCTCGATGTGGTGATGAACGAGCCGGCGGCGCTGGATGCAGCGCTGCAGGCGGCGGCCGCGACGGATTACGACGCCATCCTGCGCGTGGTCCACGAGGCCCTGCGCATGAACTACATCCTGCCCGGCCTGTGGCGCACCACGTCCGAGCCGCGGGTGATCGGCGTCGGCACCACGCGCGAGCGCACGATCGAGGCCGGGCGCCTGATCTACATCTCGTTCATGGCCGCGATGATGGACCCGCGCCGCATCGCCGACCCGAAGCGCTTCGACCCGAACCGCTCGGAGGACGTCTACATGGTCTACGGCTACCAGTTCCACTACTGCGTGGGCTGGGCGATCTCGGATGCGATGATGATGGAGATCTTCATGGCCATCATGCGTCGCCGGCCGCGCCAGCAGGGACCCCTGGTGATGAACGGCAACTTCCCCTGGAACCTCGTGCTCGAGTACGGGGCCTGAGCCATGACCTTCATGCAGCAGTCGTTCGAAGGCAAGGCCACGCCGATGACGGTGATCACGCCGGTGCGCCCGATCTTCCGGCCGCTGGTGTGGGCGATCCTCGCCGTGTTCCGCCGTCTGAGGCTCGGCGTGGTCAAGGAACTGGCCTTCATTCACTTCGCGCGCTGGCTGCTGGTCAAGCGCGGGCGCTTGCCGCAGCTCTCGACGCGGCAGCCGGTCGAGCGGCTGGACGACGACTGGTTCGTGTTCACCACCAACTTCAACGGCCCCTGGGACCAGTACATCGACGCCTTCGGCATGGTGGCCGGGGTGCGCGGCGGGCTGGACTGGCTGTGGTGGACATCGCGCGGCTTTCCCGGCGCGTGGCCGATGCGGCCGTTCAAGCGCTACATCCGCTACTTCGAGTATCCGCTGGACCTCTACTACAACGCCTATCCGGGCGCCTCGGTGCGCGACATCGCCTGCGCGCTGGAACTCTCGTCGCGGCTCGACGCTTTCCTCGCCGCCACGCCGGACGGCGAGGACGCGACCGCTTTCGCGCGGCGCTGGCGCGTCTTCCTCGATGCGGTCGCCCCGACCCTGGGCGACACCGGCGCGCAGTTGCAGGAGATCCCGTCGCCGCACAGCAAGGCGCCGCTGGAGTTGCGCTCGTGAGCCGCGTGCCCGCGCCGCATTCGTTCCTCACCGCGCTGTCGCCGATCGACCGCCAGGACGACGCCGCCGGCGCGCGACTGGCCGCGATCCGCGCCGCGCTCGCCGCGCACACGCAGTACGGCAGTCCGTTCCGCGAGTGCCCCGGCGCCCACATGGTGCGCATGCAGGTGATCGACGCGCTCAAGCCCGCGATGGGCGACACCTCGGGCGTGCACCTGCGCTCGGCTTGGCTGCTGTGCGTGGCTGAGCTCGACGGCGGCGTGGACGACTTCCTCGATGCGCTGTACCGCACGGATCCGGAATTCGTGCATGCGACCTGGGGGCAGTGCACGGGCTACCCGCCCTATCGCGGGGCGGTGTTCCTGCGCCGCTACATCGCGCGCTGCCGGATGGGCGGCGAGCTGCCCTACGCGGCGTTTCCCGCCAGCGTGGCGCAGGTGCAGGCCGCGATCGCGCGCAAGGAATGCCTCGGGGCGCTCGCCGCCGCGACCCAGCGCCTCGACGATGCCGCGGCGCAGGCGGCATTCCGCGCCGCGCGCGGCGAGCTCGAGCGTCCCACGGCCACGCGCCCGGGAGGCCTCTGACCATGGCCGCACCCGTGCTCGACCTGACCGACATCCAGGCCCAGTTCGGCGGCTTCGACCGGCACTGGCCGGTCGGCCGCTTCTGGTACCTGCGCTGGGACACGCCCGACGCCGGCCGCGCCCTGCTGGCGCGTCTGCCGCCGCTGGCGCACTGCCTGCACCTCGACGATTCCGACACCACGATCGCAGTCAACGTGGCCTTCACCCATCGCGGGCTGGCCGCGCTCGGCCTCGATCCCACGATGCTGGACTCCTTCCCCGAGGATTTCCGCCAGGGCATGCGCGCGCGCGCGCCGCTCAACGGCGACACCGGGCCCAACGACCCGCAGGGCTGGGACGACGCGTGGCAGGGCGGTGGCGTGCACGGCTGGGTCGGCGCCTATGCGCGCAGCGCGCGGGCGTTGGGGGACTTTGCGCGCGACTTCGAGGCCTGGCTGTCGGCGACGCCGCACCTGGTGCGCGCGGGCGGCGAGGACGTGTCGCGCTTCTACGCCGATCCCGCGCGGCCGATGCACATCGACGACCCGGCCTCCAACCCGACCCGGCCGGTGGTGCTGGAGCACTTCGGCTTCCGCGACGGCGTGAGCAACCCGCCGGTCGCCGGCATGCCGCAGGATGGCCCGGCCACCGGGATCGGGATGCTGAACAAGGACGGCTCCTGGTCGCCGCTGCCGGCCGGTGAATTCCTGCTCGGCCAGGTCGACGTGGATGGCGAGGTGCCGCCCGGGCCGCAGCCCGAGGCGCTGGCGCGCAACGGCTCGTTCATGGTGCTGCGCAAGCTGGCGCAGGACGTCGATGGATTCCGGGCCTACGTCGCGGGCGTCGCGGCCAGCGCCGGCATCGGGGCCGACGCGCTCGCCGCGCGCTTCTTCGGTCGCCATCGCGACGGCACGCCGCTGGCCGATCCGTCCACCCTCAACGGCTTCACCTTCGGCGACGATCCGCAGGGGCGGCGCTGCCCGCTGGGCGCCCACCTGCGGCGCGCCAACCCGCGCGACAGCATGGGTTTCGGCACCGTGCTGGTGGATCGCCACCGCATCCTGCGCAACGGCATCACCTACGGCCGTCCGGTGCCGCACGGCGTGCCGCAGGCGGCGGTCAACGGCGACGCCGGCCAAGGCCTGATGTTCATCGCCTTCAACACCTCGTTCGCCGGCCAATTCGAGTTCGTGACCCAGCAGTGGCTCAACTTCGGCAACGACCAGAACCAGGGCAACGACCGCGACCCGGTGGTCGGTGTGCAGGTGCCGCCGGCGCGGTTCGTGGTGCCCGGCGACGGGCTGCGCCCGACCGTGGTCTGCGCCGGGCTTCCGCAGTTCGTGCGCCTGCGCGGCGGGGACTACTTCTTCCTGCCGGGCATCGCGGCGGTGGCGGCGCTGGCCGCCGGTGCACCGCGCGGGCCTTCGCCGGCTGACAGTTCCGACGCCGCGCAGTAGAGTGGTGGGCTTGCGGCCTCGCGACCCGCGCGGGGCGTCCGCACGCAGGTGCCCATCGTGTCCGCCAGCCGGCCGCCGCCCGTACGAAGGTTCATGTCCTGCCGCTTCGCCGGGCTGCTGCTGGGGGCGCTCGCGCTGCTGTCGGCGCCGGGCGCGCCGCGCGCGCAGGGCCCGGTGCTGGAGGTAGACGCGTCCTTCCGCAGCACCGACCTGCTGCCGCACCTGCTGTTGCTGCAGGATCGCAGTCGGGAACTGGGCATCGCGGAGGTTCGTGCCGCCGACGCCGCGGGCCGCCTGCAGCGCGCGCACGAGTCGCAGCGCGGGCTGGGCTTCGACGAATCCGCCTGGTGGGCACGCGCGACCCTGCGCAACACCAGTGCGCGTCCGCTGCGACTGGTCGTGCGGCACGACTACCCGCTCACCGACCATTTCGACCTGTGGACCGACGACGGCGCGGGCGGCAGCCAGCACGTGGCCACCGGCGACCTGCTGCCGTTCGGTTCGCGGCCGATCCGACACCACGAGTTCCTGGTGCCGATCGACCTGCCGGCCGGCGCCGAGCAGCGCATCTACGTGCGCCTGCAGACCGAAGGCTCGCTCAACCTCGGCCTGTCCTTGCACGCCGCCGACCGGTTGCTGGAGGAGATCGCCGGTGCGCAGCTCATGTGGGGCGGCTTCTACGGCAGCATCGCCCTGCTGGCCCTGGCGGCGCTGCTGCTGTTCGTGCTGGTGCGCGACGCCGCTTTCGGCCACTACGCGGTTTACCTGGTGGCCTACGGCTGCTACATGGCGGCCTACAATGGATTGTCCTTCCAGTATCTGTGGCCGGACAGTCCGCGCCTGGCGAGCCTCAGCCAGTTGATCCTGCTGCCGCTGGCGCTGTTCTTCCTGCTGCAGTTCTCTCGTGCCATCCTCGGCCTCGCCGAACTCGCGCCACGCATGGAGCGCCTCGCAATGGTGCTGCAGGGATTGCTGCTGGCCTGTATTCCGCTGGCCTTCGCAGCCTCCTACCGGGCGGCCATCCAGCCGCTGGCTGCGCTGACCCTGGCCACGATCGCGTTGCTGATCGTGGCCGCGATCCACGGCGTTGCGGCCGGTCGGGTGGCGGCGCGCTTCTACCTTTCGGGCCTCGGCGTGTTCCTGCTCGGGGTGCTGGTCTACATGTTCAAGACCTACGGACTGCTGCCGCACAACGCCCTCACCCAGCATGGGTTCCAGGTCGGTTCGCTGGCCGAGTTCGTGCTGCTATCGGTGGCGCTCGGCGTCCGCATGAACGAACTCAAGCGCAGCGGCATCACCGACCCGCTGACCGGCCTCGGCAATCGCCGCCACTTCGATGAGCTGTTCGCCGCCGAGTTCGAGATCGCGCGCTCGCGGCGGCGGGACCTGGCGCTGCTGGTGGTCGACATCGACCGCTTCAAGCAGTTGAACGATTCGCGCGGCCACGCCGAAGGCGACCGCGCGCTCAGGGCGCTCGCCGGCATTCTGCAGCGCTGCGTGCGCAAGCCCGATCTCGCGTTCCGCTATGGCGGCGAGGAGTTCGTAGTGATGATGCCCGGTGCGGGCGCCGATGCCGCGATGTCGGTGGCTGAACAGTTGCGCGCGGCGGTAGAGGCCGACACCGTCGGCGGCGCCGGGTTGACGGTCAGCATCGGCGTGGCCGACATGGACGTCCGCTTCGCTGCCACCGCCGACGAACTGTTCCGCCGCGCCGATGCGGGGCTGTATGCGGCGAAGGCCGCCGGCCGCAACCGCGTGGTGCTGCGCCAGGCGGATGCCGGCCGCCAGGCGCCGGGCGCCGCGGGCGCAGGCGTGCAGGCGTCCTGAACGGTGCCGGCGCGCGTCCCCTCGATCCAGTTCGTCGCCGGCCGGTCCGCCGGTCGCTGAGGTCGGGCCATGACCGACGCCCGAAGCGGTGCGACCGCTGCCCAGGCCGCGCCCCGCGGTGCGCCGCCGCCGCGCGGTTTCCTGCGCCAGATCCTGCGCCTGGCCGGCCCGTACTGGATCTCCGCGCGCCGACGCAAGGTGCGGGTGGCGGTGTTCGCCTTGCTGCTGCTGACCATGGCGCAGGTCGCGCTGTCTGTGTGGGGCAACTTCTGGAACCGCGAGCTGTTCGACGCGCTGGAGCAGAAGTCGGTGTCCGGCGTGCTGTTGCAGGTCGGCGTGTTCGCCCTGATCCTGCTGGTGTCGATGGCGGTCACCGCCGCGCACCTGATGATCAAGCGCTGGCTGCAGCTCGACTGGCGGCGCTGGCTGACCGAGCGTCTGCTGCGGCGCTGGCTGGAGGATGGTCGCCACTTCCGGCTGCAGTTCGTCGCCGGCGAGCACGACAACCCGGATGCGCGCATCGCCGAGGACATCCGCATCGCCACCGAGAGCGCGATCGGACTCGGCCACACCCTGGTGTTCTCGCTGCTCAGCCTGTTTCTGTTCATCGACATCCTGTGGACCACATCGGGCACCCTGCGGGTGCCGGGCACCACGCTCGACGTGCCGGGATACATGGTGCCGCTGGCGTTCGTGTACGCGGTCGGCGGCGCGCTGCTCGGCTGGCTGTTCGGTCGCACCTTGGTGCGCTCCAGCGATGCGCTGCAGACCGCGGAGGCCAGCTTCCGCTACGGCCTGGCGCGGGTGCGCGAGCACGGCGAGGCCATCACCCTGGTGCACGGCGAGCCGCGCGAGCGGCTCGGCTCCGGCGTGCGCTTCGCCGATGTGGCGCGCGACTGGGACCGTCAGTCGTGGGCGCTGCTGGGGCTGGTGTCGTTCTCCACGGCGTATGGCGCCCTGCTGCCGATCTTCCCGATCCTGGTCGCCGCGCCGCAGTACATCGCCGGCGCGATGACGCTCGGCGTGCTGATGCAGGCCGCACAGGCGTTCCAGCGCGTGACATCGGCGCTGTCATGGCCGGTGGACAACCTCGGCGAGATCGCGCGCTGCCGCACGTCCGCCGAGCGCGTGCTGTCGCTGTACAACGACGTCGAGGCGCTGAACGGCGGCGCCGGCGAGGGCCCGCGCATCGAGCGCCGCGAGGCAATCGAGCCGCGGCTCGCAGTCGCCGACCTCACCGTTCACGACCCCGCGGGCCACGTGGTGCTCGAGCACTTCGCGGCCAACATCGAGCGCGGCGAGCGCGTGCTGTTGACCGGCGATCCCGCCGCGACCAGCAGCCTATTCAAGGCCATCGCCGGCCTGTGGCCCTGGGGTTCGGGCGTGGTCGAGCTGCCGCCACACGCGCGGATCGCCTTCATGCCGCAGCGGCCGTTCCTGCCCGCCGGAACGCTGCGCGAGGCACTGTGCTATCCCGAGCCGCCGGAAGCCTGGGACCTGCCGGCGATCCGCTGGGCGCTGGAGTGCGCCGGCGTGGCCTGGATCGCGCCGCGGCTCGACGAGTCCGCGGACTGGGACGCCGTGCTGCCGCTGCGCGCGCGCCAGCGCCTGGGCTTCGCGCGGGTGCTGCTGCAACGTCCGAACTGGATCGTGATGGAGGAGGCCAGCGACGCCTTCGATGCACGCGGCGAGCGCCTGATCCTCGACATGCTGCGCCACGAACTGCCGGACACCACCCTGGTGACGATCTCGTTCCATCCGGGTCTCGAGAAACTCCACGACCGCACGATCCACGTACGGCGCGCGCGCTGAGCCCGCGCCGTCCGGCAGCCCGGGGTAGGAGCGCGCGCGGCTCGCGGCGGCGGCATTCGTCTCGCGCGGCAAGGCCCCGATCTTGCGGTCGCGAGCTGCGCTCGCTCCCACAGGGAACCGGCATCGTGCGAGCGAGCATCGTTGACGTGCAAGCGAGACTCTGTGGGAGCGAGCAGCGCTCGCGACATCGGAACGCCGCGGCGCTCCGCTCAGTCGTAGTGTTCCGGCAGCCAGCCGCGATCGACCGCATCGCGGAAGCACCACGCCGGCGTGGTCAGGGTGCGATAGGACCAGAAGAACCAGCCGCGGTAGCGCTCGAACGCGCTCAACTGGGCCGCCGCGTAGGCGCGCAGGGCGACGTCCTCGCCGAAGCGGTCGAGCCGGTCCAGCGCGTGGTCGTAGGGCCCCGCCGCCCACAGCGACACCACCTTCAGGTCCAGGCCCAGGCTCCATTCGCCGCAGATCGCGGGGATGCCGAGCGTGCGCTGCACCTCGTCCGCCTCGCGGGCCCAATCGAAGCCGGCCTTGCGGATGTGCCCGGCCACGTCGAGCTCGAGGTCGGCGCGCTCGAAGCACTGGTAGCGGTGCAGGTCGTAGAGCACGTCCTCGAATGGCGCTGCGTCGAAGAAGCCCGCGTACTCCGACGCGGGGCGGAACCCGTCGTGGAACACCACGGTGACCCGGCCCTCGGGCGCGTGCGCGCGGATCGCGCGATAGGCGCGCGTGTAGAAGTCCTTCAGTACTGCGGTCGGGATGTCCCAGCGCGGCTCGTTGAGCACCTGGATGCCACCCAGCGCCGGGTGTGCGCCCCAGCGCGCGGCCATCCGTCCGAGTAGTTCGACGCTGAAGTCGACGTACTCCGGATGCGCCGCCCAGTCGCAGACGCCGAGCAGCCCGCCGTTGTCGAATCCGTTCTGGCAGCCGGGTGCGGCGTGCAGGTCGAGCAGCACCGACAACCCGCAGGCCCTGGCCCACGACAGCGCGCGATCGACGCAGGTGTCCGCCCCCTCGACGAAAGGAAACGGCGAGCTGCCGTACCTGGCATGCCGGGGCACCGGCGGACCGAGCACCCAGTGGCCCACGGGCAGGCGCACCGCATTGATGCCGCGCGCCGCCAGCCAGGCGAAGTCGTCGCGGGTGATGAACGAGTCGCGGTGCGCGCGCAGGCGCGGCGCGGCGTCGGCGCCCAGTTCGGCACACCACGTCGTTTCGTCGGTGGCGGCGAGCCCGTCGAACAGCGCCGGTGTCATCCATTTCTCCAGCACCAGCCAGCCACCGAGGTTTACGCCGCGGACCCGCTTGAGGGGAAGCATCGGACGCTCCGGTCTGGAGAGACCGCAGACTAACGCGCTTCGCACGGCGGCGATTGCGCGAGGTCAAGCCCGCGGTTCGCGGTCGGGGCGGTCGCTTACCGGTCGGCCCGGCGCGACCCGGCCGGCGCGATCGGCAAGCCGCGCCGGACGCTCCCTAGCGCGCGCCGCCGACCGACACATCCCGCACCGACTGCGTGCGCGACGCGCCGTCGTCGACGACCCGCACGCCGGGCGTGTCGAAGTCGATCCGCCCGAGGTCGAGTCGTCGGATCTGCCGGTCCGACATGGTGTGGAAGTACAGCACCCGGTTCTTGAGGTCCGAGGCGGTGGTGATCTGGGTGGCGCCGTCGATGTCCTGGGCGATGTTTCCGGGCGCGGCGATCGCACCGAGCGGGATGTTGAAGCTGTCGAGCAGGCGGAAGGCCTCGAACACCGCGTCCTCCGCGGCGGCCAGCGGCCGCACCGACGCGGTGAAGGCCGCCGCGCGCACGAAGCGCGACGGCGGGCTGAAGTCGCCGGGCAGGCCGATCAGCCCGGAACCGGCGCCGAGCGGGGACAGCTTGACGCGGTCGATCGACAGCGGCTGGCGCGGGGCCGGCGACAGGCCGATGTAATTGCGCAGGTTGGTGAGATGCCACGCGTAGCCCGGCGAGTTGGTCACCACGCCGAGGAAGGCGTCGTGGACTTCGACCTTGCCGCCGTCGACGATCTCGATGATGATCGCCTCGCCGCCGGGGTCGGCCACCTTCCAGTGGAACGGCAGCGGCGCGCCGCCGAAGCGTTCGTCCTGCACGTTGACCACGCGCACCCGCGGCAGGTTGTCGCGCACCTCGCGCACGCTGCGGAACGACGACAGCATCCACTGCATCAGGTCGCCCACGCTCATCGATTCCGCGGCGTGGCGGCGCTCGTAGGGTGCGAAACTGGCGAAGTCCGGGAAGTAGTACATGCCGACGTAGAGGCCGTGCTCGTTCAGGCCGTCGGGCCCGTACTCCTGCCCGTAGGCCATCAGCGACACGAAGCCGTTGCGGCCCTTCCACTGCATGCCGTTCTTGCCGTCGGGCGTCTGCCCGACGAAACGGTGGCCACGCGGATACACCGCGAGGCGGTCGTGCGAGGCGTCGCTGAGCGCCCACTCGACGGTGCGCGCCGCGATCACCGCACCGTCGGAGGATTTCAGGGACAATCCGGTGCACGCCAGCGCAGCCAGCGGGCCGCCGAGCGCCAGCCCGGCCAGCAGCGCGCCGAGCGCGCGGGAACGACGTCGGGTCAGCATGGACCACCTCCCGGTGGCGGCCTGGACGGAGTGCGCGCCCACCTCACGAGCGGGCGAATGCCCCGTGCGGCGTCGATCACCCCTATCGTAGCAGGCTGTTGAGTAGGTGCATTCCTGCACGGTCCCAACGTCACGAGTCCGGCGTGTGCCCGTGCTCGCTCCCGCGAATCATGCCCTTGCCCGCACGACCGGCGCGCGGGCCATCCATGGCCTGCCTGAGCGGCCGCTTTTTCCGCCTCTCAGGGCGTGGCGGGCTCGAAGCTGCTGGCGAACACCGGGTCGGGCCACGGTGCTGCGGGTGCAACGCCGGGCCAGAACCCGCCGCCGATCGCGAAGGCCCCGCCGGTGGCCGGATGCAGCGGGTCGGTGTCGACCTGGCCGATGGTGCCGGCGATGGCGAAGACCCCGCCGCTGGACGCCCCCCCGCCGCCGGCGATCACGCGGCGGGGGACGGCGAAGCCCATGCCCTTGTCGTCAGGGCCGGCGTCGGGGCCGGGTGGCGCGGTGGATTCGGCATCTGCGGCGGGGGCCGCGTGCGCGTGCGAGTCGGGTGGATGGCCGTAGGTCCCGTCGGCGGCTGGCGCGGCGGTAGCGACCGCTCCCAGCAAGGCCGCGAGCGCGGCGGCGAGCCAGGTGGCGGGTCGCACCATGATGGCGTCTTGCGGCGCCACGACGCGTGCCGCGTCGCGTCGCGATGTCGCAGCCTGGCTCGGCACGCCGACCCCGCCAGGCGCAGCGCGACCCCCGCTGCGGGCCGCCACGTCCCTGCACCTGCGCGGGCTCACTGGCAGCTCCGGGTGCCGCACTTGGCGACCTTGAGGGCGGCGGCCGTGAGGTCGTGGTAGCTGATCACCGGCAGGCCGTCGGAGCCGAAGGCGATCGAGGGGTAATCGCCCACGGCGTTGATTGATGGATCGTCGACGGCGGTGAGGGTGTTGCCGCGGGTGCAGGCGGCGTTGCCGCATTTGGCGACCTTGAGGGTGCGGGCCGTGCCGTCGTGGTGGGTGATGACCGGCAGGCCATCGGAGCCGATGGCAATCGAGGTGAAGAATCCCACGATGCTGGCCGGATCGTCGACCGTGGTGATCCGCGGCACGCCGGGCACCGGCTCGCAGACCACGCTGCCGTCGGCGTTGATGCCGCGGAAGTACTCGCCCACCGTGCAGGTGCCGGCGATGCGCGCCTGCACCTGCGCGGTGTTGATCTGCAACAGGCCGACTGCGCCGGCGGCCAGTTGCGTGGAGCCCACCGCGCCGGCAGCGATCTTGGCCTGGGTGATGGCGAGATTCTGCACCGCCGCGCTGTCGACCGCGTTGTCGGCAAGCTCCGCGGTGGCGACTGCGTTGTCGGCCAGTTGCCCCGTGCCGAGGCTGTTCGCCGCGACGTCCGCCGCGGCGACGCCGCCATCGGCGATCTGCGCCGAACCGACCGCGCCAGCCGCGATCTGCGCCGACCCCACGCCGCCGTTGGCGATGCCGATCGTGCCGCTGCCGGTGATGGTGCCGCCGGTCAGGCCGGTGCCGGCGGTGACGCTGGTGACGCTGCCGGCGCCGACGTCATCCACGTTGTCGGCGAAGCCGGCCGGCACGCCGGTGAGGCCCGACCAGGGCGCCGCGCTGGCGGCGCTGGCGCGCAGCGTCTCGGGCGTGACGCGCACCGGCTGTCGCGGCGCCAGCAGCGTGTACGCGCCGGTGCTGACGCCGGGCCGCACGCGCAGTTCCAGGAACCGCTGCTGGCCGTTGAAGGGCGCGGCGCCGAAGTCGAGGGCGACGGCGAACACGCCGTCGGCGACCGGCACGTCGGGGAAGTCCGGCGCGCAGGCGATCTGCATCCCGCTCGTCGGTGAATCGAACAGGCAGACCTGCAGGTCGTAGAGCCCGTTGGCGCGCTGCCCGGATTCGGTCAGCTGGCCCTGGTAGGTGAACGCGGTGCCGAGCGGTTGGGCGGCGGCCGCGCTCACGGCCAGCAGGATCAGGGCGGCGGGGGCTGCGAATCGGAATGGGCTCATGGTCGGGTCGGCTCCTGTCGTGATGGCCTTGGCGGCACGGGGCGAAGGCAGCTTTCCGCACGTTCCCGACGTTTCGAGTCCGCCACGGATCGGGAGCCGCTCACCGCGAATCAATCGCTTGCGCGATCGATTCGCAGGCATCGCTTCCGCCCCGCGCACTCTCAAAACGTGTTCAACGCATGGGATACCAGCGCAATCCGGTCACACAAACCCTCATCGAAGCCTCTGAACAAGTCCTCGCACCCGCGCCGGAAGTGGTGCGGCCGGCCGGCAAGGCGCGCGTCGCCGGGCGGGGTGGTGCCACGGCCAAGGCGGCCAACGCGGGCGCGGACGCGCACGGAAACAACGCGGGTGTGGATGTTTGCTCAGCAGCTCCCTCGTCAGCGAACGCCATGGCTGACTGCGGGTCGGAGCATGTCGGTGCAGACTGGCAGGTGCATTCGGCTTGCGGCGCCGCGGTCGCCAGCGTTGCTCGCTCCCGCAGGTTGCGGCACGCAATCCCTGACGATGCCGCGCTGCCGGGTATCGTCGGGGGGCGGACGCCGTGGCGTCTGCGCGGGCGTGGCCCCCCCTGCGGGAACAGCGGTCGTGGCGGAGTGCTTCAGCCCGGCAAGCCCACCAGCCCGATCGGCGCGCGCCCGCTGGCGGCGGTGATCAGGCCCAGCACGCGGGTGGCCTCGCTGCCGATCCACGGCCACTCGAAGCGCCAGGTCCAGTTGTGCGCGCCCAGCGTGCCGGGCACGTTCATGCGGTGCGTGCCGTCGAGACCGAGCACGTCCTGCAGCGGGAACACCGCCACGTTGGCCACCGAGTTGCAGCAGGCGCGGATCATCGCCCAGTGCGCGTCCTCGCGGCCGCAGGCGAGGTAGGCGCCGGCGTAGGCGCGCTCGCGCGGGCTCGCCGTGTCCCACCAGCCGCGCACGGTATCGTTGTCGTGGGTGCCGGTGTACGCGATGAAGCGGCGGCCCCAGTTGTGCGGCAGGAAGGGATCCGTCGCGTCGCTGCCGAAGGCGAACTGCAGGATCTTCATGCCGGGGAATTGGAATGCGTCACGCAGCGCGACGACGTCGGGCGTGATGAGCCCGAGATCCTCGGCCACGATCGGCAGGTCGCCGAGCGCGCGCGCAATCGACTCGAACAGCGGCTTGCCCGGCCCCGGCACCCAGGTGCCCTGCTCAGCCGTGGGGCAGGACGCGGGAATCTCATAGTAGCCGGCGAAGCCGCGGAAGTGATCGATGCGGAACACGTCGGCCTGGCTCAGCGCGCGTTTCAGGCGGGCGCTCCACCAGGCGTAGTCCTCGGCCGCCATGCGGTCCCAGCGGTAGAGCGGGTTGCCCCAGCGCTGGCCGGTCGGCGCCATCGCGTCCGGCGGGCAGCCGGCGACCACGGTCGGCTGGCACTGAGTGTCGAGGAAGTACAGGTCCGGTCGCGCCCAGCAGTCGGCGCTGTGGTGGGCGATGAAGATCGGCAGGTCGCCCATGATCGCCACGCCGCGGGCATTGGCATGGGCCTTGAGCGCGCCGACCTGGGTGTCGAAGCACCACTGCACGAAGGACCAGAAGTCGATCTCGGCGGCGAGCCGCGCGCGCGCGGTCGACAGCGCCTTCGGCTGGCGGTCGCGCAACGCGGCGGGCCACTGCCACCAGCACTGCCCGGCGTGCTCGGTCTCCAGCGCCATGAACAGCGCGTAGTCGTCCAGCCAGCCGGCCTCGCGCGCGCGCCAGGCGGCGAAGGACTCGAACTCGCGCGGGTTCTTCTTCGCGCGGAAGCCGGCGTGCGCCTCGCGCAGGCGCGCCAGCCGCCACGGCACCACGTCGGCGAAGCGCACGCGCCGCGTGTCGAAGCCGCCCTCGGGCGCCTGCGGCGGCGCCAGCCAGCCGGCCTCGACCAGCGGCTCCAGCGCCACCATCAGCGGCGATCCGGCGAAGGCCGACACGCTCTGGTAGGGCGAGTCGCCGGGGCCGATCGGGTTGGTCGGCAGCCACTGCCACAGGCGCTGGCCGCAGGACGCCAGCCAGTCGACGAAGCGGTACGCGTCGGGGCCGAAGTCGCCGATGCCGTGCGGGCCGGGCAGCGAGGTCACGTGCAGCAGCACGCCGGCGCTGCGCTGGTGGAGGTCGATCATGGAACATCCCCTGCTGGAACGTGGTGGCGCGCGAGAACGAGCACGCTGCGCGCGGGTGCGACGGTGCAATGGTCGGGGCCGGCGACGGGCCGGCGGGCGGTGGGCGCGCTGCTGTCGACGAGCCCGGTCCACGGCCCCTCGGGCAGCACGAAGCGCACCGGCCGCGGGTCCGGGTTGAACAGCAGGGCGAGCCGCGGCGGCGCGTCGGCGTCGTCCTGCAGCGTGCAGGCCAGCGCGCCGGTGTCGCGCGCGTGCCAGTCGGCGACCTGCATGACGTGGCCTTCGGGCGCGTGCCAGCGCACACGCGGGCCCTCGGCCGGCGCTTCGCCGGGCGGAAACCAGCCGTCGTGGCGCAGCAGCGGTTCGGCGCGGCGCAGCCCGAGGAGGCGGACCACCAGTTCGACCGTGTCGGCGTCGTCGCGCAGGCCCTGCCAGTCGACCCAGCCGGTCGGGTTGTCCTGGCAGTAGGCGTTGTTGTTGCCCTGCTGCGAGTTGCCGGCCTCGTCGCCGGCACACAGCATCGGTGTTCCCTGGGACAGCAGCACGGTGGCGAGCATCGCGCGCCGCGCGCGGCGGCGGTCCTCGGCCACGCCGACGTCGTCGGTCGGTCCCTCGACGCCGAAGTTCGCGCACACCTCGTGCGCGTGGCCGTCGCGGTTGCCCTCGCCGTTGGCCTCGTTGCGGCGCTGCGTGTACGCCACCACGTCGGCCAGCGTGCGGCCGTCGTGGGCGGCGACGTAGTTCACGCTCGCGGTCGGGCGGCGGTGGCCGTGGTGGAAGAGGTCGCTGGAGCCGGTGATGCGGCGCGCGAAGTCGCCGCGGCCGGTGCCGAGTCCCAGCCAGTAGCCGCGCACCGCGTCGCGGTAGCGGTCGTTCCACTCCAGGAAGCGGCCCGGGAAGCGGCCGAGCTGGTAGCCGCCGTGGCCCGCGTCCCAAGGCTCGGCGATGTGGTGCACGTCGGCCAGCAGCGGGTCCTGCCGCAGGGCGACGAAAAACGGCGCCGACGGATCGAAGCCGGCGCGCGTGCGCCCGAGCACGCTGGCGAGGTCGTAGCGGAAGCCGTCCACGCCCATCCGCGAGACCCAGAAGCGCAGCGCGTCGAGCACGAACTGGGTGACCCGCGGGTGCACCACGCGCAGGGTGTTGCCGCAGCCGCTGTGGTTCTCGCAGCGGCTGCGGTCGTCGCGCACCAGGCTGTACCAGGACGCGTTGTCGAGCCCGCGGAAGCACAGCAGTGGGCCGCGCTCGTCGCCCTCGGCCGTGTGGTTGAACACCAGGTCCAGCACCACCTCGATGCCGGCCTCGTGCAGGGCGTGCACCATGGCGCGGAACTCGGCCACCACGCCGTCCGGGGTCTTGTCTGCCGCCAGCCGCGGATCGGGGCAGAACAGCCCGATCGGGTTGTAGCCCCAGTAGTTGGTCAGCCCGCGCTCGACCAGGTGGCGCTCGTCCAGCGAGCGGGTCACGGGCAGCAGCGACAGCGTGGTCACGCCGAGGTGCTTCAGGTGCGCGATCGCCGCCGGGTGCGCGAGCCCGGCGAAGGTGCCGCGCAGCGCGTCGGGGATGCCGGGCAACTGCATGGTGAAGCCGCGCACGTGCAGCTCGTACAGCACCACGTCGCGCAGCCGGTGGCGCGGGCGGTTGGCGCAGCCGGGTGCCACGCCCGGGTCGTCGAGCACGATGGCCTTGAGCGCGGTGGCGGCGTTGTCGCGCGGGTCGGGGATGCGGTCGCCCTCGGGATGCCCGGGCGTGTGGCCGTAGTGTTCGTCCTGCCAGGCGAAGCGACCCTCGATGGCGCGCGCACAGGGGTCGAGCAGCAGCTTGTTCGGATTGAAGCGGCGGCCGCTTTCGGAGCGCCACTCGCCATGTGCGCGGAAGCCGTAGCGCAGGCCGGCGCGCGCGCCGCGAAGAAGGCCGTGGAAGACGCCGTCGTCGGGACCGTGCAACGGCAGTCGCCGCTCGGCACCAGCGTCGTCGAACACGCACAGTTCGATGGCGCTGGCGCGCTGCGAGAACACCGCGAAGTTGACGCCCGCGGCGTCGGGCGTGGCACCGAGCACTTCCGGCCGGCCGGGCTCCAGCGCGCGGGCGTTCATGCCGGCAGCAGGAACACCGCGGCCAGCGGCGGCAGGGTGACCGGCAGCGAGCGCCCGCGCCCGCGGTCGGGCACTGCCTGTGCGGCGATCGTCGCCGTGCCGTCGCCGACGTCGCCGCCGCCGTAGTGGTGCGAGTCGGTGTTGAGCGCGCAGCGCCATCCGACGGGTGCATCGTCGGGCAGCGGGATGCGGTAGCCGTGGCGCGGCACCGGGGTGAAGTTGCACGCCACGATCGCGATCCCGCCCGCGCCGTCGCGCCGCGCCCAGGCCAGCACGCTGTGCTCCGCGTCGTCGCCGACCAGCCACTCGAAGCCGGCCGCCTCGCAGTCACGCCGGTGCAGCGCGGGCGTGGCGCGGTAGAGGCGGTTCAGGTCGCCGACCAGTCGCTGTACGCCGGCGTGTCGCGGGTCGTCGAGCAGGTGCCACGGCAGCGTCGCGTCGTGGCGCCACTCTTCGGGCTGGGCGAACTCCTGGCCCATGAACAGGAGCTTCTTGCCCGGATGGCCCCACATGAAGCCGTAGTAGGCGCGCAGGTTGGCGAAGCGCTGCCAGTCGTCGCCCGGCATCTTGCCCAGCATCGATCCCTTGCCGTGCACCACCTCGTCGTGCGAGATCGGCAGCACGAAGTTCTCGCTGAAGGCGTAGACGAGGCCGAAGGTGGCCTTGTCGTGATGCCAGCGGCGGTGCACGGGGTCTTCGTGGATGTAGCGCAGGGTGTCGTTCATCCACCCCATGTTCCACTTGTAGTGGAAGCCCAGCCCACCGGCGTCGACCGGGGCGCTGACGCCGGGGAAGGCGGTGGACTCCTCGGCCACCGCGATCGCGCCCGCCATTGCGCCGAGATCGGTGTTGATCCGGCGCAGCAGCGATATCGACTCCAGGTTCTCGCGTCCGCCGAACGCGTTGGGCAACCACTCGCCGGGTTTGCGCGAATAATCGCGATAGATCATCGACGCGACCGCGTCCACGCGCAGGCCGTCGACGCCGTAGCGTTCGACCCAGAAGCGTGCGCTCCCGGCGAGGAAGTCGCGCACCTCGTTGCGGCCGAAGTTGTAGATGTGGGTGCCCCAGTCCTGGTGCCACCCTTCGCGCGGGTCTGCGTACTCGTACAGCGCGGTGCCGTCGAAGCGCGCCGGTCCGTGCGGGTCGGCCGGGAAATGCGCCGGCACCCAGTCCACCAGCACCCCGAGTCCCTTCGCATGGCAGGCGGCGACGAAGCGGCCGAAACCTTCGGGCGGGCCGAAGCGCGCGCTGGGCGCGTACATCCCCAGCGACTGGTAGCCCCACGATCCGTCGAAGGGGTGCTCGCCCGGGGGCATCAGTTCGACATGGGTGAAGCCCAGCGTGGCCGCGTAGTCGGGAAGTTCGGCGGCGAGTTCGTCCCAGGTCGGGAAGCCGCCGGCGGCGTGCCGCCACGATGCGGCGTGCACCTCGTAGATCGCGATCGGCGCATCGCGGCGATTGGCTGCGGCGCGCTCCGGCGGCAGCGCCACCGGCTGCGGCAGGTGCGCCACACGGCTGGCGGTCCCGGGTCGCAGTTCGGCGGCGAACGCATAGGGGTCGGCCTTCGAGGGCAGCAGGGCGCCGTCCGCGCCGAGCAGTTCGAACTTGTAGAGGTCGCCCGCGGCGACGCCCGGGATGAAGATCTCCCAGACGCCCGCGGCGTGGCGCAGGCGCATCGGGTGGCGGCGGCCGTCCCATTGGTTGAAGGACCCCACCACGCTCGCGCGGCGCGCGTTGGGCGCCCACAGCGCGAAGCGCGTGCCGGCGACTCCGTCGACCACCATCGGATGCGCGCCAAGCACGCCGTAGGGCTGCGGGTGGCGCCCTTCGCGCAGGGCATGCAGGTCGGATTCCGCGAGCTGCGGGCCGAAGGCGTAGGCGTCGGCCAGTACGGTCGTGGCGCCGGAGGCCCAGCGCACCCGAAGGCGATAGTCGTAGCGCGCCGTACGACCGCGCGCTTCGCCCTCGAACAGCCCGCCCGGATCGCGCGGCGACAGCGTGGCGACCAGCGCACCGTTCGCGGCATCGACGGCATCGACCGCGGTCGCGCCCGCCAGCATGGCCCGATGCCACCAGCGCCCGCCCGCGACGTGCAGGCCGAGCACCGCGAAGGGATCGGGATGGCGCGCCCCGACCAGCGCCGCGACGTCGCCTCCCCCGAGCATCGGTCAGCCGCGACTGCCGCCGGCGGGCGGGGCCAGGGTGGACGGCGCCCAGACCTGGGCGACGTAGTCGCGTACGGTACGGTCCACCGAGAAGGCGCCCATGCCGGCGATGTTGCGCGCCACCGCGGCCTGCCAGCGCGCGGGATCGGCGTGCAGCGCGTCCACCCGAGCCTGCGCGGCGCAGTAGTCGGCGAAGTCGGCGAGCAGGAAGTAGCGGTCGACGTGCAGCAGGTCGTCGACCACGGCGCGATAGCGCTGCGGCTCGCCGGGGCTGTACAGCCCTCCCGCGATATCGTCCAGCACGGCCTGCAACGCCGGATTTTGTTGCGCGATCCAGCGCGGGTGGTAGCCGACCTCGCGCAGCCGTGCGATGCCCTCGGCGCGGTGCCCGAACACGAACACGTCGTCCACGCCGATCGCCTGCGCCATCTCGATCGTGGCGCCGTCCCAGGTGCCGATGGTCAGCGCGCCGTTGAGGGCGAACTTCATGTTGCCGGTGCCCGAGGCTTCGGTGCCGGCGGTGGAGATCTGTTGCGACAGGTCGGCGGCCGGGATGATGGCTTCGGCGACGCTGACGCCGTAATTGGGCAGGAATACCAGTTTCAGCCGATCGTCGAGCCGCGGGTCGGCGTTGACCACGCGGCCGATGTCGTGCGCCAGACGCACGATCTGCTTGGCCGCGTGGTAGGCGGTCGCCGCCTTGCCGGCCATCACCACCACTCGCGCCGACCAGCCGCGGCCGTCGGGGCCGTGCGGGGCGGCCAGCATGGCTCGATAGCGCGCGGCCACTTGCAGCAGGTTCAGCAACTGCCGCTTGTATTCGTGGATGCGCTTCACCTGCACATCGAACAGCGCTGCCGGATCGACCCGGATGCCGATATCGCGCGCGATGCGCGCGGCCAGCGCCCGCTTGTTGGCGCGCTTGGCGGCGGCCAGCGCGGCGTGCAGGTCCGGATCGTCGGCCTGCGCGCGCAGTCGCGACAACTGCGACAGGTCGTGCCGCCAGCCGCCGCCGATCCGCGCGTCGAGCACGGCGGCGAGGCCGGGGTTGGCTTGCGCCAGCCAGCGCCGCGGGGTGACGCCGTTGGTCACGTTGTGGAAGCGGTCGGGAAACAGGCGCGCGTAGTCGGCGAAGATCGTCTCCACCATCAGCTGCGAGTGCAGCGCGGCCACGCCGTTGACCCGGTGCGAGGCCACCACGGCGAGCGCGGCCATGCGCACGCGCCGTTCGCCCGATTCGTCGATCAGCGACACCCGCTGCACCAGCGCCTCGTCGCCGGGGAAGCGGCGGCGCACGTCGGCGAGAAAGCGCGCGTTGACCTGATAGATCAGGTCGAGGTGACGCGGCAGCAGGCGCTCGAACAGGCGCAGCGGCCAGGTCTCCAGCGCCTCGGGCATCAGGGTGTGGTTGGTGTATGACACCGCCTCGCGGGTGATCCGCCAGGCGTCGTCGAAGGCCATGCCGTGCCCGTCGATGAGCAGGCGCAGCAGTTCGGCCGGCGCCAGTGCCGGGTGGGTGTCGTTGAGGTGGATGGCGTTGCGGCGGCCGAGGTCGTCCAGCGTGCCGCGCTCGGCAAGGTGGCGGCGCAGCAGGTCCTGCAGGGACGCCGAAACGAGCAAGGCTTCCTGCCGCAGGCGCAGTTCGCGGCCGGCCTCGTGGCTGTCGTCGGGGTAGAGCACCCAGTTGAGCGCGTCGGCCGCCACCTGATCGCGCGCGGCGGCCGCGTAGTCGCCGCGACAGACCGCCTCGAAGTCGATTGGCCGCTCGGGTCGCGCGTGCCACTGGCGCAGCGTGGCCGTGCGTTCGCCGTGGTGGGCCGGCACCACGAAGTCGAAGGCGCGCGCCACGACCCGTTCGGCCGGCACCCAGCGGCTGCCGCCGGCGCGGTCGGATTCCACGCGGCCGCCGAAGCAGACCGTGTACTCGACCTCCGGCCGCTCGAACTCCCAGCGCGAGCCGTCTCGCAGCCAGTCGTCGGGCGCCTCGGCCTGGCGGCCGTCGGGCGTGCTCTGGGCGAACATGCCGTAGCGGTAGCGAAGTCCGTAGCCGAAGGCCGGCAGGCCGAGTTCGGCGAAGGCGTCGAGGAAGCAGGCCGCCAGCCGTCCGAGGCCGCCGTTGCCGAGCGCGGCGTCGGGTTCGGCCTCCAACGCATCGGCGAGGTCGAGACCACGCGCGGCGAGCTCGGCGCGCAGCGGGCCTTCCACGTCCAGTGCGGCGAGCGCGTTGCCCAGCGCCCGGCCGATCAGGAACTCCATCGAAAGGTAGTGCACGCGGCGGCAGGCATTGCGGCCGCGGGCAGCGTCCTCGGCCTGGGTGCGGGCGAAGCGCCGTGCGAGCACGTCGCGGCAGGCGTCGGCCGCGCAGCGCAGGGCGGTGCGGGCGTCGAGCGGGCCGGCCTGACCGTCGGCGAGCGCGCGAAAGCGGGCGGCGATCTCGTCGCCGAGGACGGCCGGCGGCGCGGCGGTGGTGGTGGGCATCCGGTGTCGCTCCCGGCGGGCGACAGGCCCGCGTCTGGCGAGGCGGCAGCTTAGGCCGGGGGTGCCGCCGCGGGCATGCCGGTGCAAACGTATTCATCGCAGACGTGGCATGAAACCGCATTAGTTTCAGCACCTTGCATGATCGCCGTCCCGGGGGTGGCCGATGGTCGGCAGTGACGCAGTCCAGATCGCGGTGTTCGTCGCGCTCACCCTCGCAGTGGCCTTGGCGACGTGGTGGAAGTGCCGCGGCGCTGTACACGCCAAGGACCCTGCAAAAGAGTACTTCCTCGCCGGCGGCGGCCTGACCTGGCCGTTCATCGCCGGCTCGCTGCTGCTGACCAACATCTCCTGCGAGCAGCTGGTCGGCATGAACGGGGCGCAGTTGATGCTGGTGGCGTGGTGGGAGTTCGGCGCCGCGGCCGGCCTGCTGGTGCTGGCCCACGTGCTGGTGCCGATGTACTACCGCTACAACTGCACCACCACCACCGAACTGCTGGAAAAGCGCCTCGGCGACGCCGGCGTGCGCGCCACGGTGTCGGTGCTGTTCCTGCTCGGCTATCTCTTCATCCTGCTGCCGGTGGTGCTCTACACCGGCGCGGTGTTCATGCGCGAGATGTTCGCGCCCGACCTGCCGGTGATCGCGATCGCCGCCGCCTACGCGCTGGCGGGCCTGGCCTACGCGGCGTTCGGCGGCCTGCGCGCGATCGCGGTCAGCGACACCTGGAACGGCATCGGCCTGCTGGTGATGGGCGGCGCGGTGCTGTGGTTCGCCCTCGACGCGGTGGGCTTCGACGTGTCGGGCATCCCGCCCGAGCGCTGGACCCTGGTCGGCGCGGACGACTCCGAGATCCCCTGGCACACCCTGCTCACCGGGATGCTGTTCATCCACGTGTTCTACTGGGGCACCAACATGGTCATCGCGCAGCGCGCGCTGGCCGCCGGCAGCGTGCGCGAGGCGCAGAAGGGCATCTACGCCGCGGCGGCGATGAAGCTGCTGCTGCCGGCCATCGTGGTGGTGCCGGGCGTGATCGCCTACAAGCTGTACGGCGACACCGGCGACGCGACCTACGGCCGGCTGGTCGCCGACGTGCTGCCGCCGTGGATGAGCGGCGCGTTCGCGGCGATGATCTTCGGCGCGGTGCTGTCGTCGTTCAA
Organism: Proteobacteria bacterium UBA4656; assembly: GCA_002405525.1. Classification (GTDB taxonomy): domain Bacteria; phylum Pseudomonadota; class Gammaproteobacteria; order Xanthomonadales; family Ahniellaceae; genus UBA4656. Next base: position 2,162 of record DHLY01000133.1, on the reverse strand, counting down.
TTCCTGCCTCAACTCGGCGTCCGCGCTGTACACCTGCGACCTGCACCTGAAGTACGTCGACCCGAAGGCCGACGTGAAGCGCGTGGGGCAGTGGGTGGCGGTGCTCTACACCATCGTGCCGGTGCTGATGGTGCCGCTGTACGCCGATGCGAAGAGCATCATCGCCCTGCTGCAGCAGTTGAACGGGCTGTACTCGATGCCGGTGCTGGCGGTGTTCATCGTCGCCATCGCCTTCTCCGGCGTCGACGGCCGCGCGGCGCGCGCAGGCCTCGCCTTCGGTGCCGCGCTGTACGCCGTGTTCACCTTCGCCTGGACGCCGCTGCACTACATCCACCTGATGTTCATCACCCTCGTCGCCACCGTGGCCTTCATCCTGCTGTTGTCGCGCTGGATAGTGCGCGGTGGCGGGGTGGCGGTCGTCGCTCCGGGGTAGGGAGCGAGGGCTCAGGGCCCAGGGGCCAGAGGAGCAGTGCTTCGGGCGCGCTCTTGACTGGGCCCTGAGCCCTGGGCCCTGGGCCCCCTGCAATCAGGGTATAGGGCCCAGGGTATAGCGAGGTGCGAAGGGTGAGGCGCCCTTCAACGCAACCGCGAGGAAGCCGTTCCCGTCGACCATCGCCCTGCAGTTCGCTGACCAACCGTCGGCTATACCCTCTGCCCTATACCCTGGGCCCTGAATCGCGAGCCGCAATCCTTCCTGCACATCCGTCCAACAGAGCAAAGCGCATGTCCAGTCCCCACCACCGTCCGGCGATTCGCCCGCAACTCTCGTTCTGGCAGATCTGGAACATGTGCTTCGGCTTCCTCGGCATCCAGTTCGGGTTCGCGCTGCAGAACGCGAACATGAGCCGGATCTTCCAGACCCTCGGCGCGGAGATGGACGAGCTCGCGGTGCTCTGGATCGCGGCACCGCTGACCGGACTCATCGTGCAGCCGATCGTCGGCCACTACTCCGACCGCACCTGGACGCGCCTCGGCCGCCGCCGCCCGTACTTCCTGTGGGGTGCGGTCTGCACCAGCCTCGCGCTGGTGTTCATGCCGAACGCCGGCGCGCTGTGGATCGCGGCCGGCCTGCTGTGGATCCTCGACGCCTCGATCAACGTGTCGATGGAGCCGTTCCGGGCCTTCGTTGGCGACCAGTTGCCGCCCAACCAGCGTCCGCGCGGCTATGCGATGCAGAGCTTCTTCATCGGCATCGGGGCGGTGGTGGCGAGCATGCTGCCGTTCCTGCTGGAGAAGGCGGGCGTGGCCAATACCGCGGGGCCCGGCGAGATTCCCGACACCGTGCGCTGGGCCTTCTACGCCGGCGCGGTGGTGCTGTTCCTCGCGGTGGGCTGGACCGTGCTGAGCACGCGCGAGTATCCGCCGGACCAGCTCGAGGCCTTCGAGCGCGCGCGTCCTCTGGCGGAGCCGGTGCGCGCAGCCGCCTCGGTCGGCTGGGGCGAGCCGCTGGCCTGGATCGGCATCGGCGTGGCCGCGGCGTTCGGCGTGCAGTGGCTGGAGGCCTGGCGCGAGGCCTCGCACAAGGAACTCTACGTGCTGGCCGGTCTTGCGGTCGGTTACGGCCTGTTCCTCGCCTGGGTCGCCAGTCGTCGCGCGCCGGAACTGCTGGACAGCATCGTCGGTGACCTGCGCGCGATGCCCGGCACGATGCGCCGGCTCGCGGTGGTGCAGTTCTTCTCCTGGTTCGCGCTGTTCGCGATGTGGCTGTACACCACGGCGGCGGTGACCGCGGTGCACTACGGCACCACCGACACCACGTCCGAGGCCTACAACAGCGGCGCCAACTGGGTCGGCGTGCTGTTCGCCGCCTACAACGGCTTCGCCGCGCTGGCCGCGATCGTCATCCCGCCGCTGGCGCGCGCGATCGGCCTGCGCCTGACGCACCTCGTCAACCTCTGGCTCGGCGCCCTGGCGCTGGTGTCCTTCCAGTGGATCAGCGACCCGGACTGGCTGCTGCTGCCGATGGTCGGCGTCGGCTTCGCCTGGGCCTCGATCCTGTCGATCCCCTATGCGCTGCTGTGCGATGCGCTGCCGGCGAAGAAGATGGGCGTGTACATGGGCATCTTCAACTTCTTCATCGTGATCCCGCAGCTGGTGGCGGTCGGCAGCATGGGCTTCGTGCTGGAGGCCTTCCTCGGCGGACAGCCGATCCTGATGCTGGC
>DHLY01000024.1 GCA_002405525.1 Proteobacteria bacterium UBA4656 | reverse complement strand
CCGCCGCCCGCGCCGAACACGAGCGCGCGCAGGCCGGGGGCGAAGGAGCCGAGGGCGGGGATATCGGTCATGGAGCGGCTCGTGGGCGGTTCGTGCGCAGGGTCGGTCGGATGAGCCGTCCACGGTATTGCATCGGACCGGCTCCCGCCATATTTTGATGGCCATCAGGCATACATCCATGCCTCCCCGGGGTCCTATGCGCAAGTCGCTCGCCGTGCTGCTGCTCCTGTCCAGCGTGGCCACCGCGCGTGCGGAATGGCTGGAGGCCTCGACCGACCATTTCGTCATCTACGGCGAGACCAGCGAGCGCAACCTGCGCCGCTTCGCCGAGCAGCTGGAGCGGTTCTCGGCGGCCGTATCCATCACCACCGGGACTCCGCGCACGACGCCGACCAGATCGGCGAGGGTGACCATCTATGTGACCGGGGGCATGGAGTCGCTGGGCGCGCTGTACACGCTCGATGGGCGCCCGCCCCGGAACGTCGCCGGTTTCTACATCCCGCGGATCGAGGGTCCCGTCGCCTTCGTGCCGGAACTCACCCCCTCACGCAGCAGGGACGAGCTCGACTTCTCGATGACCGTGCTCTTGCACGAATACGCCCACCACTTCTTCTTCGCCAACAACCGGTTCGCCGCGCCGCGCTGGTTGACCGAGGGATCGGCCGAATTCTTCGCCTCGGCAGGCTTCGCGGCCGACGGGTCGGTGATGCTCGGCCGACCGGCGAACCACCGTGCGGCCGAGCTGCTGGCGGGGAACGCCGTCACCGCCACGGACCTGCTCGATCCGGAGCACTACGAGAAGCGCCGGGGCAAACGGACCCGATACGATGCGGACTTCTACGCGCGCGCTTGGCTGTTGTACCACTTCCTCACCTTCGAACCCGGTCGTCGATCGCAGCTCAACGCCTACATCACATCCATGCAGGCCGGGCGGCCGTCACGCGAGGCGGCGGAGGCGGCCTTCGGCGACCTCATCGCGCTGGACAAGGCGCTGAACGACTATCTCGCCCGGGACGACTTCAAGTACCTGAAGTTCGAGCCGGCGAAGCTGCCCATCGGTCCGGTCGCCTTGCGCACCCTGAGCCAGGGCGAGACCGCGGTGATGCGGATCGTCATGCGATCGAAGCGCGGCGTCGCGACCGAGCAGGTCCGCAAGACCAACGCCGCCGACGCACGCTCGGCCGCCGCCAGATTCCCGACGGAGGCACCCGTGCTGGCGGCGTTGTCGGAGGCCGAGTACGACGCCGGCAACGATGACGGCGCGATCGCCGCGGCGGATGCGGCGCTCGCCATCGACCCCGGCAACATCAACGCGCATGTCCACAAAGGCTATGCCTTGTTCCGGAAGGCCCGCGCCTCCGGGGACGAGAGCGCGATGCGCACCGCCCGTCGCGCGTTCATGGCCCTCAACAAGGTCGAGAACGACCATCCGGTGCCGCTCTACCGCTTCTATCTGAGCTACGCATCGGGCGGCAAGGAGCCGACCGCCAACGCAGTGGAGGCGCTGGAGCAGGCCGCCGGGCTGGCGCCGTACGCGGACGAGGTCTCGTTGGCACTCGCCCACCGCCGTCTGATCGAAGGCAGGATCGCCGATGCGCGCGCGGCCCTGCTCCCGGTGGCCTACGATCCCCACGGCGGCGAGCGTGCCAGCCGGTTGCGGGACCTCCTCGCGCGGTTGGAGACGATGTCGGGCGGCGATGCAGCCTCGATGGCGCGCGCGCTCGGTTCGCTGTCCGACGACGACAGCGATGACGGCGCCGGTCCAGGTCCCGGCTCATCCCCGGGCCCGGGCGCGTCCGACGGACCCGTCAAGCCCGCCGGGGAGCCCTGAGCCTGTTCAAAGATCGCCGTGCAAGGGCCGTAGGGTGATGTGCTCCAGCGCAGCGCGCGGCGACAGCCACAACGCGTCGACCATCGGCTGCGCGATGTCCTCGGCGGTCATCATGCGCACGACCTGGTCCGGCGGCATCTCGCCCCACATCGGCGTGTAGGTCGCACCCGGGCGCACCTCGAGGATGCGGATGCCGTCCTGACGGCCGTAGAGCTTCATGACATCGAGCAGCCCGCGCTGCGCGTACTTGCTCATGCAATAGGTCGAGCTCTGCGGGAAAGGCTGGTCGGCGGCGATGGAGGTCACCACCTGGATCTGGCCGCGCATGCCGCCCTCGCCCGGCGTCTGCGCCTTCATCGCGGCATAGGCCCGCTGCAGCAGCAGGAAGGTCGCGGTGATGTTGGTGCGGACCGTGAACTCGAGGTCCTCCGGCGTCTGCTCGAGGAAATCTTTGAACCGGCCGACCCCGGCGCAGTGGATGAGCGCATCGATGCGCCCGAAGCGCTCGAGGCAGGCCTCGACGGGCTGCAGCGGCCGCTCGGCGAGGTCGCCCGCCGCGATGGCGCAGTCCACGCCGTCGCCCTGCAGCTCCGCCTGCAGCGCGGCGAGGTCGGACTGCGTGCGCGCGGCGAGCAGCAGCTTCACTCCCGGTGCAGCGGGTCCCGTTCCGCTCGCCGCGCGCCCACGGGCGCGCGCCGCGAGCGCCTCGGCGACGGCGCGGCCGATGCCCTTGCCGGCGCCGGTGACGAGGATGACGGGCGACGGGGTTTCCTTCTCGGGCATGACGGGCCTCTGCTACGATGATGCGGTGTCCGAATCCTACGAAATCCGCGTCCGAAAAGAAGCGCTGAAGTTCGCCTCCAGCCATATGACGGTCTTCCCGGACGGCACCAAGGAGGCGCTGCACGGGCACAACTATGTCCCCAGCCTCACCGTGCGGGTGCGCGATGCCTCCTTCGAGGCCACCATCCCGTTCTCACGGCTGAAGGCCGGCATGCGGAAGATCGCCGCCGCCTGGGACGAGAAGGTGCTGGTCGCCACGCGCAACCCCCACCACGAGACGCTGCGCGACGACGGACAGGAGTTCGAGTTCCGGCTCTGCGGCAAGCGCTATGTGCTGCCCGCCGACGAGGTGGTGCTGCTCGACACCGACAACATCTCCTGCGAGACGCTGGCGCGCGCGTATTTCGACCTGCTGAACGCCGACCTCGGCGACGAGCTGCAGTCGCCGAACATCCTCGCCGTCTCCGTGTTCATCGAGGAGACCCCGGGTCAGGGCGCGGCGTTCCAGCGCGAACGATAGCGCCGACCGCCCCCGGCGCGGCGATCCGGTCGGCGTCGGGAACTGTCGACGCGGTGGACGGTCGCATGCAAGGCACCCCGCAGGGTAAAATCGGGGTCTCACGGAGGAGACGGATCATGGCGACCCCGCTCGTGGTCACGGCGCGCGCTCGGCGAGCCGGACGGCCCGGATATCGTTGATGCCGTCGCAGCTGCTCGCCGCACTCGCGCTGCCCTGGCTCGCTGCGCTCGCGCTGTTCGCGCTGCCCGACGGGCGACGCAACACCGCGGCCGCGATCGCCGGCGGCGCGACCCTGCTCGCTGCGGGGCTGCTGGCCCTGTCCGGGCCGGCCGTGTTCGCGGGCGACATCCCACGCTTCTCGTGGCCCTGGTTGCCCTTCGAGGGCGCGGACTTCGGCCTGCGCGTCGATGGCCTCGCGTGGACCTTCGCCATGCTGGTGCTCGGCATCGGCGCGCTGGTCGTGCTGTATGCGCGCTACTACCTCTCCGCCGACGACCCGATGGCGCGCTTCTATGCGCTGTTCATGGTGTTCATGGGCGCGATGCTCGGTCTCGTCTTGGCGGCCAAACTGCTGCTGTTGGTCGAGTTCTGGGAGCTCACCAGCAAATCGTCATTCCTCCTGATAGGCTACTGGCAGGGCCGCGCGGACGCCCGGCGGGGCGCCCGGCTGTCGCTCACCA
>DHLY01000035.1 GCA_002405525.1 Proteobacteria bacterium UBA4656 | reverse complement strand
CCACTTGAATTTCAACAGACCCTGTCTTCCTGGGTCGCGGCCTCAGGACGGAGCCGAACCTCGACAAACTCGGTAGCCAACCGATCGACGAGTTCGACGGGAAAAGGGCCGCCGTTCTGGGTAAGCACCTCGATTCCCTTCGGCGTCAGCTTCCAGAACCCTCGCCGGGGCGCGCTGGAAAGACCTGCACGCTTGAGTCGATCGTGGGCCCAGCCCGCCCGATTCTTGTAAATGGGCTGCAACCCGCTGGGGACTCGTTCCGACTTGTCCGCTTCGCTCAATCCGAGCGCCTCAGCAACGGCTTCATGAGCCTCTCTGGCGACAGCCCCCTCGGGATGGCGCGCCAGATACCGCATGAGCGGCTCGATGAACGGGTCGTAGGTAGGAACTGGCATGCGACTGGAGCCTTCGTGAACGTCACCCACCCCGCTGCGCGTACTTCCTTCCCACGTAGTCCTCGATGATGCCGACGAACTCCTGCGCGATGCCCTCGCCGCGCAGGGTGTGGGTCTTGACGCCGTCGATGAAGACCGGCGCGGTGGGCGCCTCGCCGGCGCCGGGCAGGGAGATGCCGATGTTGGCGTGCTTGCTCTCGCCGGGGCCGTTGACCACGCAGCCCATCACGGCCAGCGTCATGTTCTCCACGCCGTCGTAGCGCAGTTTCCACTCGGGCATCTTGGTCCGCACGTGGTCCTGGACGGTCTTGGCCAGTTCCTGGAAGAAGGTGCTGGTGGTACGCCCGCAGCCCGGGCAAGCGGTTACCAGCGGGGTGAAAGCGCGCAGGCCCATGGTCTGCAGCAGTTCCTGCGCGACGATGACCTCGCGCGTGCGCGACTCGTCCGGCTCCGGGGTCAGCGAGATGCGGATGGTGTCGCCGATGCCCTCCGCCAGCAGCACCGACAGCGCCGCGGTGCTGGCCACGATGCCCTTGCTGCCTATGCCGGCTTCCGTGAGGCCAAGGTGCAGGGCGAAGTCGCAGCGCGCCGCGAGGTCGCGGTAGACCGAGATCAATTCCTGCACGCCACTGACCTTGGCGCTGAGGATGATCCGGTCCCTGCCCATGCCCAGTTCAATCGCCCGCGCGGCGGAATCGAGCGCGCTGCGGATCAGCGCTTCGCGCCCGACTGTCCCCGCGTCCCACGGTTCGGCGCGCTTCGCGTTCTCGTCCATCATCGCCACCACCAGCGACTGGTCGAGCGAACCCCAGTTGGCGCCGATGCGAACCGGCTTGTCGTGCCTGAGCGCGATATCGATGATCGCGCTGAACTGGGTGTCCTTCTTCTTGCCGAAGCCGACGTTGCCCGGGTTGATGCGGTACTTCGCCAGCGCCTCGGCGCAGGCGGGTTCGCCGGTCAGGAGCGTGTGGCCGTTATAGTGGAAGTCGCCGATCAGCGGCACCGACACGCCCATCATGTCGAGCCGGTCGCGGATCTTCGGCACCGCGGCCGCGGCCTCGGTGTTGTTCACCGTGATGCGCACCTTCTCGCTGCCCGCACGCGCGAGTTCGGCCACCTGCTGCGCGGTCGCCTTCACGTCGGCGGTGTCGGTGTTGGTCATCGACTGCACGACGACCGGCGCGTCGCCGCCGACCACGACCGGGCCGACCTTCACCGCGATGCTGCGGCGCCGTCGCATGTAAGGATGCTCCATGCGCTCGTCCGTGGTGTCCGCCCGTGCCCGTTCAGGATGCCGCGATCGACGACTGCGAAACCGCGGCCGGGCGCGCAGGGGTGTCGGGATCGCGCTCCGCCGCCGGCAGAACAATGCGAAGGAAGGCCGAGGTCTGCTCCGCCACCTCGATCGTGCGCAACTCGCCCACCTCGACCTCCTCGACGCCCCAACGAGACGGCAATGCGCGGTACTCGTAGCCCGGCGCGTTGCGCTCCAGCACTGCGGGCGCCACGATCGAAGCGGCGTGGCCGCCGCGCATGCGCGGCGCCTGGAGGACCACCCCGCGCAGCGAGGGGCGCGGATGGCGGCGGGAGTCCAGCGCGCGCACCACCGCTGCGCGCGCCTCGCGCCCGATGATCTCGACCCCGGCGTCCACCATGCCTCCGGCGTCCACCCGCAGCCAGCGGATCACGCCAAGCATCCAGTCGCGCTCATCATGCGGCACCGCGGTCGGATCGAGGTCGGTCCGCGCGACTGACAGCGCGACGATCTCGCCGACCCGCGCGCGCACCGCGTCGCCCTGCTCCCACGCGACCCGGCATCCACCCAGCCCCTGGTCGAGCACGCGCGCGCGCAGCAGATCGACGCGTCCTGCCTCGTGCGGACTGCGCGCCGAGCCGCGCTGGCGTTCGGTCGCATGCACCGCAGTGCCGCAGGCGCGGCGCAGCACGGTCTCGAAGTCGAGGCCACCGGCGAGGAAATAATGCACGGCGTGCAGCCCGACCAGGGTGTCGAGTTCGTGACCGGCAGGCAGCCGACGCTGCGCCCGCTCCGGCACGAAGCGCCAGTTGACGAGCAGGCGGCGCACGAGATCCGCGCTGATCATGGCGGCATTGCCGGCGCGCCCGGCGACGGGCAGTCCGCACGCCGCGCCCTCGGCATTGGCCAACTGGCGTTCGAGTTCCTCCTGCAGCGGAGCGGTGTCGAGTGCGAGGCGGGCCGCGCCGCTGCTGCTGCGCTCTTCCGGCAGGTAGCCCGGCCCCCGGTCCTCGTCGAGCGGCACCGCGAAGACCGCCTCGCCGGGAACGGCACCGCGCAGCACCGCCTTCGCCGCCCAGCCGCGCGTCGCCTGCGCGGTTTCATGGATCTCTTTCTGCGTCAGGCGATAGGGATTCGAGACGGCCATCAGCAGCGCATGCGTGAACGCCTGGCGCGGCGTGCCGGACGTTCCCGAGACCGGGCCGTCGACCGCCTTGTCGTCGAGTCGGCTGGCGAGAGCGAACGCGAAAAGGGCATTCATCATCCGCCACACGCTTTCCGGCGGCGCGGCGTAAACCAGGTAGCCCTTGCAAAGCTCCTCGCCCAGATGCCCGATCGCGCGCTCCAGTGCGAGTGCAACCGCCTTGCCGCGCAGGAACGGCACCTTGCCGTCCGGCGCGCAGAATTCGTAGACCGCCAGCCGGAAGCCGAGCGCCAGTTGGCGCTGCAGGTCGCGGCCCAGGGTCGCGAGCTGCGCCTTCGGCGGCGGCACCGGGAAACTGGCGCCGACCACCTGGCGGTCGATGGCATCGGTAACGCCGGTTATCGGCACGCGCAGCGCCTCGAGAGCGGCGAGCCGGGTCGACGGGTCGATCGTCATCTGGTTCATCTCGCGCAACGCCTGGAAAAGCATTCGCGACGCGACCGCCGAGTTGGCCAGTGGCAGTTCTTCGATCCAGCGTCTGAGGGCCTTCGGGTCGGCCTGGAACGCATCACGGGGCGGACTGCGGCGTTCCGGCAGGCCCTCACCGAGGCGGCGGTAGAAGGTCATGGGCTGAGAGTCCCTAGCATGACGTCATCATAGCCCGGTCGGGCACGCACGCGCACACACCGGCCTCACGCGTGGGCTACACTCGACTGGGGTGCTGCAGGGGCTGCCAAGGTGTCCGAGCGTTACAAGATCGCGATCGTCGGCTCGGGCCCGGGCGGCAAGAGTGCCGCCGCCCGCGCCGCAGAAGCCGGCGTTTCGCACGTCCTCCTGGAGGCGTCCCCCCACCTCTCGAACACGATCTTCCGCTACCAGAAGGGCAAGCACGTCATGGATGAGCCAGGCATCCTGCCGCTGCGCTCGCCCCTGCCGTTCAGGGCCGGTTCCCGGGAGACCATCCTCAAGGCCTGGGACGACGGCGTGGCCCGCCTCAAGGTCAACGTCAGGTTCGGCCACGAGGTGTCGAAGATCCGCAGGACCGAGCCCGGCCCTTTCGAGATCGCCTGCGCCAACGGCGCGCGGTTCCTGGCCGACTACGTGGTGCTGGGCATCGGCCTGCAGGGCAATCTGCGCAAGCTCGGCGTACCCGGCGAGGACCTGCCCTTCGTCCAGTACCAGCTGGATGACCCCGAGGAATACAGCGGCGAGACCATCGTGGTGGTCGGCGCCGGCGACGCGGCGATCGAGAACGCGGTGGCGCTCGCGAAACAGAACAACGTCGTGATCATCAACCGCAAGGACGAATTCTCGCGCGCCAAGAAGGGCAACGAGCAGGCGATCCTGAAGGCGATCGAGGACGGATCCATCGAGTGCTGGTACAACTCGGCACCGGAGAAGGTCACCGCCCTGCCCGAGGGCTCGCGCAAGCGCATGCGCATGGTGCTGGCCACCGACAAGGGCAAGGCGCAGATCCTCTGCGACCGGGTGATCGCCCGTCTCGGCGCGACCGCACCGCGCGCCTTCGTGGAGGCGTGCGGGATCGTGTTTCCAAGCAAGGACCCGGCCGCGGTGCCGGCGATCAGCCCGCAGTACGAATCCAACGTCAAGGGCATGTACATCGTCGGCGCGCTCGGCGGTTATCCGCTGATCAAGCAGGCAATGAACCAGGGCTACGAGGTCATCGAGTACATCGAGGGCCGAAAGGTCGAGCCTGCCGACGAACCCCTGCTTCGCGACAAGTTCCAGTCGATGCCGGGTTTCGCCAGCGTGACCGCCGCGCTCGACCGCATCCAGAAGAACGTGCGCCTGCTGTCGCACATAACGCCGCTGCAGTTGCGCGAGTTCATGCTCGACTCCGAGATCCGCACGCCGGTGCCCGGTGCAGCGGTTTTCGAGCGCAACGACTACACCAACTCGTTCTACTCGATCGTCGACGGCGAAGTGCAGGTGCAGGTCGACGGCGGCCGCCGCATCACCCTGCGCCGCGGCGAGTTCTTCGGCGAGATGAGCCTGATCTCCGGTCGGCGGCGTTCGGCCACCGTGGTCGCCGGCAGTGGCTGCGTGCTGGTCGAGACCCCTCGCCGATCGATGAATCGCCTGATCGCCTCGGTCGAGGCGGTCAAGCGCGAGATCGACGAGGTGTTCATCGCGCGCGCCATCCTGTCACGCTTCTCACCGGAGTCCACCCTCGAGCAGATCGCGGACGTGGTCGAGAGCGCCAGGATCGAGCGTTTCAAGGCCGGCGACGTGGTCTTCAGCGAAGGCGAGAGCGGCGACAGCCTGCACCTGGTCAGGGTCGGGTCGCTGACCATCTCGCGCGAGATCGGCGGCAAGGAGGTTGTGCTGTCCTACGTGCCGGCCGGGAATTACGTCGGCGAGATGGCGCTGCTGGGCGAGAGCAAGCGCAGCGCCACCGCGCGGGCCGCCATCGCCACCGAAACCGTGCGCCTGGACGGCGAGGCGTTCAAGAAGCTCGTGGCGCGCAACCCGGTGCTGAAGATGCGCCTGCAGGCGGAGTACCGGCAGCGCACGGCGGCCAACCTGCAGATGCAGGCGATGCCCACCGGCGGCGACATCATCTCCTTCCTCATTGCGCAGGGCGCCGGCGAAGCGACCGACATCCTGCTGATCGACGAATCCCTGTGCGTGCGCTGCGACAACTGCGAAAAGGCGTGCGCCGAAACCCACGGCGGCACCTCGCGCCTCGACCGCGAGGCCGGACCGACCTTCGCACAGGTCCACGTGCCCACGTCCTGCCGGCATTGCGAGCACCCACACTGCATGAAGGACTGCCCGCCGGATGCGATCCACCGCGCGCCGAACGGCGAGGTCTTCATCGCCGACAACTGCATCGGCTGCGGCAACTGCGAGCGCAACTGCCCCTACGGCGTGATCCACATGGCCAGCAAGCCGCCGCGCAAGCCCGGCCTGCTGTCGTGGCTGCTGTTCGGCGCCGGCAGCGGCCCCGGCGAAGCGCCCTACGACCCGGACAGGAAGAAGGAAGGCGGCAGCGAGAAGAAGGCCGTGAAGTGCGACATGTGCAAGGACCTCAAGGGCGGCCCGGCCTGCGTGCGCGCCTGCCCCACGGGCGCGGCGATCCGCATCTCGCCGGAGGAATTCCCGGCCTATGCGCAGTCGCGGCGCTGAGCGGGGCGCGGCGGCCATGCATGACTCCTTCCTCACCCACGCCCGCAAGCGCTGGCTCTGGGTCGCGCTGGTGCTGCTCACGGGCTCGCTGGTGGCCTATGTCTGGCACGATCCGATCGGCCCGCCCAACGGCGGCACCTGGCTCGGCTACACGCTCGGCACGATCGGCGCGCTGCTGATCTTCTGGCTGACCTCGTTCGGCATCCGCAAGCGCACCTACGCCAACCGCGTGGGATCGCTGCGCGGCTGGCTGTCCGCCCACGTCTACCTGGGCACTTCGCTGATCCTGATCGCCCTGCTGCACTCCGGCTTCCAGTTCGGCTGGAACGTGCACACCCTCGCCCTGGTGCTGATGCTGGCGGTGATCCTGTCGGGCTTCTTCGGGGTCTACGCCTACCTGCGCTACCCCTCGCTGATGACCCGCAACCGGGACAGCGCGACGCGGCAGGCGATGCTGGACGAGATCGCCGACATCGACCAGAACGCGCTGGCGCTGGCCGACGGCATCGACCGCAAGATCCACGCCATCGTGCTGCGGTCGATCGAAAACACGCGGCTCGGTGGCGGGGTCTGGTCGCTGCTCAACGCCAGGGACTCGTCGAACCTCGCGCTGGCCCAGGCGCGGCAGATGCTGGACGCCCGCGAGCAGGCCGGCGACGAGGCGCAGAAGGTCGCCACGCGCGAAATGCCGACCATGTTCGCGATGGTCGACTTCCTCGCCGCCAATGCGGACGACAAGCAGGCTGAAGCGCTGCGCAGGCTGATCGACCTGTTGTCGCGCAAGAAATCGCTCGCCGGCCGCGTGGCCCGCGACATCCAGCTGCAGTCGCTGATGGAGATCTGGCTTTACTTCCACGTGCCGCTGACCTTTGCCCTGCTGGCGGCGCTGGTCGCCCACGTCGTCGTCGTGTTCTTCTACTGGTGATGCAGCCGATGCGCCACGCCCTCGCCTGCCGCATTTCCGCCGCCCGGAGACCGCCATGCGCTGGCTGATCCGCCGCGTCACCCGCAAGGGCAAGGGCTCTGTCGCCTACGAGGAGGACATCCACTACGGGGACGTGCTGACCGTCGGGCGCGGCGCCGACCAGGCGATCTTCATTTCCGACCTGCGGGTGGCGCTGGAGCACGCCCGGATCACCGCGGTGGCTGCCGGTCGCTACAAGGTCGAGTCGCTGATCCTGGCCGGGATCAAGGTCGACGGCCGGATCACCTACACCGCAACGGTCGGTGCCGGCGCGGTGGTCGAGATCGGCACCGCGCACCTGCAGCTGCTCGAACCGCCAACCGACTTCGATGCCGGCGTCGAGTTGTCCACGATCGACAAGACCGACCTCAACGCCGAGGCGCGCGCCAGAGCCAAGCCGACCAGCCTCGCGCAGACTTGGCTGGCCCGGCGCGCGCCTTCATGGGTCCTGTTCACGCTGGTCGCCGCGTTCTTCCTCGGCCTGCCGATGGCCACCCACTTCATGCCGATCCTGCGCGCACAATTGCCCGACACCCCGCTCGTGCCGAGCCAGAACGCGTGGCAGAGCGGTCCGCTGCAGGACGCACACCACTATTTCGGCAGCGACTGCACGCAGTGCCACGACAAGCCTTTCCGCTGGGTGCGGGACGAGTCCTGCGCGAAATGCCACGCGGCCACCGCCGCCCACGCCGACCCGGTGACGTTCAACCTGCCGGAGCTGGGAAACGCGCGCTGCGCGCACTGCCACCGCGACCACAACGGTACCGACGGGCTGATCGTGCGCGACCAGGTGCTGTGCGCCGACTGCCACCAGGGCCTGAAGGAGCGCACTGCCGGAACCAGCCTGCTCGCCAACGTGTCGGACTTCGGCCGAGACCATCCGCAGTTCAGGGTCGACCTGCCGGCCTGGAACGCCGAGGGTGAGTACACCCCGGCACGCACCCTGCTCGGCACCCCGGGACTGGCCGAGCGCTCTGGGCTCAAGTTTCCTCACGATGTGCACCTCGATCCGAAGGGCATCCAGTCGCCGACCGGCGACAAGGTTCTGGACTGCGCGTCATGCCACAAGCCGGACGCGGGCGGCGCGGGCATGCAGCCGGTCGACTTCGAGCCGATGTGCCAGGAGTGCCACGCGCTGACTTTCGACGTCACCGAGCCTGGCCGCCAGGTACCGCACGCCAAGGTGCCGGAGATCATCTACATGCTGGACGAGTTCTACGCCCGCCGCGCGCTCGAGGGCGGCGTGAGCGACGCCGGTTCGCCGACGATCGTGCAGCAGCGCCGTCGGCCAGGACAGTCGCTGACCCGCCAGGAGCAGTTCGAGGCTCTGGCCTGGGCACGCGAGAAGGCGCGGCGCACGGCCGAAACCCTGTTCACCGGCAGCGCCTGCACGGTCTGCCACGCGGTCTCGCCGGGCCGGGAAGCGGGCGAACCGTGGCGCGTGGCCCCGGTGCGCGTGGCCGGCATCTGGTACGCCAAGGCGCGCTTCACCCACGCCAGCCACACCACCATGCAGTGCACGGACTGCCACGACGCGGCGACCTCGAAGGCCAGCACCGACCTGCTGATCCCCGGCGTCGAAAACTGTCGCCAGTGCCACGCCGGCGAGGCCGCCACCGACAAGGTGCCGACCACCTGCATCGGCTGCCACGGCTACCACGACTCCGACCACCTGATCCTCGCCGAACTCCAGCAGCGGGCCAAGGCCGAAGCGACGACGGCCGGTGGCGCCCGCTGACCGGACCACACACTGCGCCCGCGCCGGGCGCTGGCGTGAACGGCATGTGATTGGGTTATCATCGACGGGCCGCATCAATGCGGCGATCCTGGCGCGCCGTCGGGGAAATGCGGCGCGGCGGGATGTCACCCTGGGGAGGTGTCCTCGATGGGAAGGATTCATGGATCGGCCGCGGCGCTGCTCGTGGCCTGTGCTTTGGCTTCCGGCTGCAGCGGCAGCGGCAATTCAGGCTCCAGCGTCGGCACTGCGCCGCCCGCCTCGACGCCCAACGATGCCGGCTGCACCGGGTCGTGCGTCGGGCCGGGCTCGTTGCTGACCAGCGCCGACGTCGGGCGCGTGATCGCGCAGGCGGTGAACGAGGCGCAGGCGCGCAGCGCGCCGGCCACCATCGCGGTGGTCGACCGGGTCGGCAACGTGCTCGGCGTGTACCGCATGACGGGCGCGCGCACGCAGGTCACGATCACCTCCAACCGCGGGCTCAACGGTGGTCTCGAGGGCATCGAGATCACGCCCAGCGAACTGGCGGCGATCTCGAAGGCGGTCACCGGCGCCTACCTGTCGTCGGAGGGCAACGCCTTCTCGACGCGGACGGCCAGCCAGATCGTCCAGCAGAACTTCAACCCGGGCGAGTCCGACGCGCCCTCGGGTCCGCTGTTCGGCGTGCAATTCTCGCAACTGGCCTGCTCCGACCTGGTCCAGCTGCCCGGCCCGGTGCTCTCGCTGGCGGGCGCGACCGGCGCGCTGACGGTGGGCCCCAAGCCCTCGCCGCTGGGCCTGTCGGCCGACCCGGGCGGCTTCCCGCTCTACAAGGGCGGCACGGTGGTGGGCGGCATCGGCGTCGCAGCCGATCCGCAGTACACGCTGGACCCCTTCATCGCCAACCGCGACAGCGACCTCGACGAGGCGATCGCCTGGGCCGGCACCTTCGGCTTCGGCGCCCCGCTGGACCGCCGTGGCGACCGCATCACCGCAGACGGCAAGACGTTCCGCTTCACCGATGTCGAGTTCTCCGAACTGGCGCGCAGCCCGGAGTCCGCGCCCTCCTTCGGCAGCCTCGCCGCGGCCACCGGCCGCCTGATCGACGTGCCGCTGTTCTACGGCGCGGCCGGCGGCCTGCTGCAGGGCACCGCCTTCACCACCGCTGCCTCCGGCTACGTGGCGGATGCCACCGACTACCCCGGCCTCGACGCCTTCGTGCTGGTCGGTCCGGACGGGCAGCCGCGTTTCAGGCCGCGCGCGGGCACCGAGAGCAGTGGCGGGCTCACCGCGGCTGAGGTGCGCGAGGTCGCGCGACAGGCGATCGCAGTGGCGAACCGCGCACGCGCGCAGATCCGCCGGCCCACCGACTCGCAGATGCGCGTCACGGTGTCGATCGTCGACACCCAGGGCGAGATTCTGGCCGTGGCCCGCACCCGCGACGCGCCGGTGTTCGGCACCGACGTCTCGCTGCAGAAGGCGCGCGCTGCCGCGCTGTTCTCCAGCGCGGCGTTCTACGCCAACCTCGCCGCCACGCCCCGCGCGGTCGACCTCGGGCCCAACGGCACGCCGAGCGGCAGCACGCGGGCGCTGGTGTCCTACCTCGACAACGCGCGCGGCTTCTTCGGCCTGCCGATGATCTTCGGCGACGGGCAATGGGCGTTCACGCCGCGCGCGATCGGCAACATCGCGCGCCCGTTCTTCCCGGACGGCATCGTCGGCACCGCCAACGGCCCGATCAGCCTGCCGTTCCCGGAATGGAGCCCGTTCAACGTCGGGCTGCAGCTCGACCTGGTGAACAACCGGATCGGCACCATCCTCGGCGCCTACATCGGGCTGCGCGACGGCACGCTCACGCCGGCGCAGGTACTCGCCGCCTTCCCGGTGGGCAACTGCACCGAACTCGGCAACAAGCGGGCGGCCAACGGCATCCAGATCTTCCCGGGTGCGGTGCCGATCTACCGCGGCGATCGCCTGGTCGGGGCGATCGGCGTGTCGGGCGACGGCATCGACCAGGACGACATGGTGTCCTTCCTCGGCCTGGCCAACGCGACGTCCGCGCTCAACACCGGCATCGGCCACGCGCCTGCGACGCGGCGTTCGGACCAGCTCGCGCCGCGCGGCGCGCGGCTGCGTTACGTGCAGTGCCCGCAGGGGCCGTTCCTGAACTCGACCGCCCAGAACGTGTGCGAGGGCATCTGACATGCGCGCGCCGAAACTCGCTGTCCTCGCAGCCCTCGCCGGCGCGGCCTGCACACCGACGGGTGCCCGCGCCGAGCCGTTCGAAGCCGCACCGGCCGGCGTGCTCGAGCTGCTGGGCGTGCTCCCTGCCCCGACCTACGACCCCTTCACCTCGCCGATCCTGCGCCGCCGCCCCGGCCACCCGGCCGAGCGGCCGCCGCAGTTCCAGGAGCAGAATCCGGACGCCATCGACCCCGCGCCGGTCGACCAGGTAGGCGAGTTCGTCCCCCTGCCCGATCGCTGGCGCATCATGGAGTCGCTGGGCTTCAAGTTCCCGTGGTACGACCCGTACAACCAGAACCTCTGGAAGGGCGACAAGCCGATCCACGGCGAGGACTGGTTCCTGTCCCTGCTCGGCATCGCCGACACCATCGTCGAACCACGCAGCACGCCGTTCCCGACCGGCATCACCTCCAGCGAGGACCCCGGCCAGAACGACATCTTCTCCGGCGTCGACCAGACCATCCTCGCCCAGACGTTTCTCGTCGGCCTGATCTACTTCAAGGGCGACACGACCTTCAAGCCGCCGGAGTGGGAGTACCGCCTCACCCTGGGCTTCCAGTACAACCGCGTCGACGTGCAGGACGTGCGCGTGCTGAACATCGACCCGCGCCTCGGCACCATGCGCGACGACGGCTTCGTCGGCCTGCAGGAACTGTTCGTCGACAAGCACCTGCGCGACGTCAGCGACCGCTACGACTTCGACGCGATCCGCTTCGGCGTGCAGCCGTTCTCCACCGACTTCCGCGGCTTCCTGTTCCAGGACCTGCAGTTCGGCCTGCGCCTGTTCGGCAACCGCGACAACAACCGCTGGCAGTACAACCTGGCGTGGTTCCGCCGGATGGAGAAGGACCTCAACTCCGGCCTCAACGACCCCACCGAGCCGCTGCGCGACGACGATGTGATCGTGGCCAACCTGTACCGCCAGGACTGGCCGGTGCTGGGCTACACCTCGCAGGCCACCGTGGTCTGGAACCGCAACCGCGAGGACGAGTTTTTCTTCGACTCCAACGGCTTCATCCAGCGCCCGGCCTCGCTGGGCTTCGAGGGGCTGCGCGAGTACGACGCCTACTACGTCGGCTACAACGGCGACGGCCACTGGAGGACCTTCAACTTCACGGTCTCCGGCTACTACCTGTTCGGCGACAACATCAACACCTTCACCGGGCGCGAAACCGACCTCGACGCCGGCTTCTTCGCCGCCGAGGTCTCGAAGGACTACGATTGGATCCGTCTGCGCGCGCAACTCGCCTACTCCTCCGGCGACGACGATCCCTTCGACGACAAGTCGCACGGCTTCGACGCGATCTTCGAAAACCCGATCTTCGCCGGCGCCGACACCTCGTACTGGATCCGGCAGAACATCCCGCTGGTCGGCGGCGGCCTGGTCACGCTCTCGCAGCGCAACGGCATGATCCCCAACCTGCGCCCGTCCAAGGAGCAGGGCCAGAGCAACTTCGAGAACCCCGGCCTCAAGCTGATCGGCATCGGCGGCGACTTCGACATCACCCCGCTGCACCGCGTGTCGTTCAACCTCAACGAACTGTGGTTCGACGACACCACCACGCTCGAAGTCGCGCGCAACCAGAGCCCGATCGACGACCGCATCGGCACCGACGCGTCGGTGGCGTGGATCTGGCGGCCGTTCATGACCCAGAACATCGTGCTGCGCCTGTCCGGCGCCGCGCTGTTCCCGGGCGACGGCATCAAGGACCTGTACGGCTCGGACGAGGACATCTACTACTCCGTCCTCGGCAACTTCACCTTCACGTACTGACGGAGCAGGCACCATGCGGATCCGCCTTCCCGCCGCCCTCGCCGTCCTCGTGCTCGCATTCGCGCCGCAGGTCTTCGGCGCCGGGCCCAAGCCCGTCGAGCGCTCGTACACGACGCATCCGCCGGCGCCCTCGTTCCAGACCCAGGACGCGGCCGACGCCAAGAGCCACGGCTGCCTCACCTGCCACACGGACTCCGACGCCAAGTCGATGCATGCGTCGAGCGCGGTCGTCCTTGGCTGCACCGACTGCCATGGCGGCGACGCCTCGGTGAACTCGCCGCCGGGCTACGAGGGCAAGCACGGCGGCCGCAAACCGATCGGCCCGATCGATCCGGTGAAGGCCGAGTACGGCAAGAACGACCACACGCACGCTGGCGAGGAAGCGACCGCCCACTACGCGCCCGACTACCTCGCCGCGATGGAGCAGGCCCACGTGCTGCCGCGTTTCCCGCAGCGCTGGCTGTGGCCCGCGAGCCGCAACCCGGAAGGCTCGTTCGCCCACCTCAACGACGAGTCGCCCGAGTTCGTGCGCTTCATCAACCCCGGCGACCTGCGCGTGGCCGAGGAAGCCTGCGGCGCCTGCCACCTGCCGATCGTGCGCGCGACGAAGACCTCGCTGATGTCGACCAGCGCCATGCTGTGGGGCGGTGCGTCGTACAACAACGGCATCCTGCCCTACAAGCGCTACATCCTCGGCGAGTACTACGGCCGCAACCACGAATGGGGCGGCATCAAGAACCCGGTCGAGGTCACGCCCGAGATGGCCAAGCGCGGCATCCTGCCGATCCTCTACCCGCTGCCGGCCTGGGAAGTGATCCCCCCGGCCGACATCTTCCGTGTATTCGAGCGTGGCGGTCGCAACATCAACTCGACCTTCCCCGAGACCGGCCTGCCCAACTCGCTGGGCCTGATCCAGCGCCTCGAGGAACCGGGCCGTCCCGACATCAAGCAGTCCAACCGCGGTCCCGGCACCGGCAACCGCATCGCGGTGCCGGCGCTCAACATCCACAAGACGCGCCTTAACGACCCGCACCTGTGGTTCCTCGGCACCAACGAGAATCCTGGCGATTTCCGCTCCTCCGGCTGCACGGCCTGCCACGTGGTCTACGCCAACGACCGCGACCCGCGCCACTCCGCGATCTATGCGAAGTTCGGCAACGAAGGCCTGTCCACGCAGAAGGACCCGACCATTCCGCGCGGCGAGCCCGGCCACCCGCTACAGCACGTCTTCACCCGCGCCATCCCGACCAGCCAGTGCATGATCTGCCACATGCACCAGCCGAACATGTTCATCAACACCATGCTCGGCTACACCATGTGGGACTACGAGCCCGACGCGCCGAGCATGTGGCCGGCCGAGCAGCGCTACCCCACCGATTCGCAGATCCGCGCGATCAACGAGCGCAACCCCGAGGAAGCGGCGATCCGCGGTCGCTGGGCCGAGCCGGACTTCCTGCAGAAGGTCGCGGAAATGAACCCGCAACTGCAGGACACGCAGTTCGCCGACTACCACGGTCACGGCTGGAACTTCCGCGCCATCTTCAAGCGCGACCGCAAAGGCAACCTGCTCGACGCGGAGGGCAAACTCGTCGCCGCCGACGATCCGCAGCGGTTCGAGAAGTCGGTCCACATGTCCAGCATCCACGTCGACCTCGGCATGCAGTGCGTCGACTGCCACTTCCAGCAGGACGGCCACAGCAACGGCCACATCGTCGGCGAGGTCGCCGCCGGCGTGGAGATCATGTGCCAGGACTGCCACGGCACGCCCGACGCCTACCCGACCCTGCGCACGTCGGGCCCGATGGCCTCGAAGTACGGCCGCGACCTCAAGCTGATCCGCAACCCGGACGGCAAGAAGCGCTTCGAGTGGATCGACGGCAGGCTGATCCAGCGCTCGGCCGTGACGCCGGGCCTCGAGTGGGAAATGACCCTGCTCAAGGACGTCTCGGCCAAGGGCAACGGCGCCTATTCGGCCAAGGCCGACCGCGCGCACACGATGTCGAAGAACACCGAGACGCTGGAGTTCGGCCAGCAGGTGCCGAAGGACCAGCGCGCGCACGGCGAGGACAAGCTGCTGTGCTACACCTGCCACACCTCGTGGACCACCAGTTGCGGCGGCTGCCACCTGCCGATCCAGGCCAACTGGATGAGCGAGCGCCACCACTACGAGGGCGGCACCACGCGCAACTATGCGACCTACAACCCGCAGGTCGCGCGCGACGACATGTTCCAGTTGGGCGTGCACGGCGAAGTCAAGGACTACAAGATCGCCCCGGTGCGTTCGTCCTCGGCGCTGATCCTGTCGTCCACCAACATCAACCGCGAGCGAATCTACATTCAGCAGCCCCCGATCTCTGCCGCGGGCTACAGCAGCCAGGCTTTTGCCCCCCACTACCCCCACACCGAACGCCGCACCGAGACCAAGCAGTGCACCGACTGCCACCTCTCGAAGGACAATGACAACAACGCGATCATGGCCCAGCTGCTCCTGCAGGGCACCAAGTTCGTCGACTTCGTGGGCTTCAACGCCTGGGTCGGCGGCGAGGGCGAGATCACGGCCGCGGTGGTCACCGAGTGGGACGAGCCGCAGGCGGTGATCGGCTCCTACCTGCACCGCTACGCCTACCCGGACTGGTACGAGCGGCATGAATCCAACGGTCGCGTGCTGAAGGAAGGCTACCGCCACTCCGCCGGCGAGGCGCAGTGCCTGCAGCTGCGCGGCGAGTACCTGTACGTGGCCGAGGGCGCGAACGGAACGCGGGTCTACGACGTGGCCAGCATCGCCAACAAGGGCATCTCGCAGCGCATCATCACCGCCCCGTTCTCCGAACTCGGCCAGGACATCCAACTCGAGTCGCCGGCCGCGACCTGCGTGGTGCTGCCCACGACCCAGCCGGTACAGCCCTCGCGCAGCCGCTCGGAGCTGATGCAGAAGACCAACCTCGAGCAGCCGATGCACCCGCTGTACGAGTACGCGTACATCACCGACGCGCAGGAAGGGCTCATCCTGGTCAATGTCGACACGCTGTACGATTTCGAGCCGCGCAACAACAACCTGTCGCGCGCGCTGACCTGGAACGAAGGTGGCCTGCTGACCGGCGCGCGGCATCTGTCCATCGCCGGCACCTGGTTCTACGTCGCCACGCCGGCCGGCGTGGTGGTGCTCGACATGGAAGAGCCGCTGCGCCCGCGCCACGTGGCGACGATCGAACTGCCGGACGTGCGCGCCACCCAGCGCCAGTTCCGCTATCTGTTCGTGACGACCCGCGAGGGGCTGCAGCCGGTCGACGTGACGGATCCGGAGAGCCCGCGCATCGTGCCCGGCGCGCTGGCCCCGCTGCGCGACGCGCGCAAGCTGACGGTCTCCCGCACCTACGCCTTCGTCGCCAATGGCGCTGAAGGCGTGGCCATCGTCGACGTCACGAAGCCGGAGTCGCCCGCCCTGTTCCAGATGTTCGACGCCGGCGGACAGATCTCCGACGCGCGCGACGTGATGGTCGGTTCGACCAACGCCTCGCCCTTCCTCTACGTCGCCGACGGTCGCAACGGGCTGCGCGTGGTGCAGTTGACCTCTCCCGAGTCGCAGCCAGCGTTCTACGGCTTCGCGGCCGAACCGCGGCCGCAGTTGGTCGCCACCTATCCGACCCGCCGCACCGCGCTGTCGCTGTCGCGCCCGCTGGAGCGCGACCGGGCGGTGGACGAGACCGGGCACCAGATCGCCATCCTCGGGCGCATCGGCTCGCGGCCGATGAACGCCCAGGAGATGGCACGCCTGTACCTGCGCGAGGGCCAGCCCTGGTTCGTCGACGACCGCGTCGAGGGCCCTGCCGGCATCACCTCGCCCACTCCGCCCTGGAAGCCGAACCGGATCTGGGACCTGCAGGTCTCGACGTCCGAACGCGATGCGGCGCGCGCCACGCTGGCAGGGCTGCCGCGGATCGTGCCGACGGCGGCGCCGGTCGCGGACGCCACGCACCACACCCCGCCTCCGATCGCGGCGGACGCGGCGGTCAGCAACCCGTCCTCGCAGCGGCCGCGTCGCCCGTGAGCGGCTCGAACATCGAAACGATCCGGCGCCTGTACACGGCACTGGGCCGACGCGACGGCGAGGCGATGGCGGCGTGCTACGCCCCCGATGCGCGCTTCGAGGACCCCGTGTTCTCGCTGCAAGGCGGAGCGATCGGCGACATGTGGCGCATGCTCTGCACCCGCGGAAAGGACCTTGCGGTCGAAGCCAGCGGCATCGAAGCCGACGCAGCGACCGGGCGCGCAAACTGGGTTGCGACGTACACCTTCAGCGGCAGCGGTCGCAGGGTGGTCAACCGCGTCAACGCCCGGTTCGCCTTCCGCGACGGGCTGATCGTCAATCACGTCGATACCTTCGATCTCTGGCGCTGGGCCGCGCAGGCGCTCGGGCCTGCGGGCCTGCTGCTCGGCTGGACCCCCCTCCTGCGCAACAAGATCCGCGCGCAGGCGGCACAGTCGCTCGCGAAGTTCGGCGCCGAAGCACGCGCACGGCAGCCCTGAGCCGCCGGTGCGCGGAGCATCGAGCCGCCCTGTCGCCACAAAGCGTCCGCGCCGGCTCGCTGCTGGCGCTCCGCCCTAGCCCGCTTGCATGCAGCGCATCGTCATCGCCCGTCCGGGAGGCTACGACGCCCTGCGCCTCGTCGGGGCGCCCGATCCCGAGCCCGGCCCCGGCGAAGTCGCGATCGCGGTCGAGGCCTGCGGGGTCAACTACGCCGACGGCATCGTGCGCATGGGACTCTACGCCTCGGCGAAGGAACTGCACGGCTATCCGATCACGCCGGGCTTCGAGGTCGCCGGACGCATCTCGGCGGTCGGCAAGGGCGTCACCGGATGGCGGCCCGGCGACCGCGCGATCGGCGTGACCCTGTTCGGTGGCTATACCAGCCGCATCGTGCTGGATGTCGGACGCGTGTTCCGTTGTCCGGACACGCTGGACGCTGACGCTGCAGCGGCGATCCCGACGGTGTTCCTCACCGCCTGGTTCATGGTCCACGAACAGGTCCACCCGCGCCGCGGCGAAAGCTGGCTCGTACACTCCGCGGCCGGCGGGGTCGGCGGCGCACTGGCGCAACTGGGGCGACTGGCCGGCGTGCGCGTGGTCGGCGTGGTCGGCAGCGCACACAAGGTCGCTGCCGCGCGCGCAGCCGGCTGCGCCGAGGTGATCGACAAGTCCGCAGGCCAACTCTGGGACCGGGCGCGCGCGTTGGCGCCGGACGGCTACGACGCCGTGTTCGACGCCAATGGTGTGTCCACCCTGCGCGGCTCGTGGGACCACCTCGCGCCGATGGGCAAGCTGGTGATCTATGGCTTCGCGTCCATGCTGCCGCGCGACGGCCGGCTGAACTGGCCGCGGATGGCCTGGGATTGGCTACGCACGCCGCGTTTCAATCCGCTGCAGATGACGCAGCGCAACCGCAGCGTGCTGGCCTGCAACCTGAGTTTCCTGTCGGCCCACGCCGACCGCCTCGCCGAGGGAATGCGCTGGTTGCTGGGGCGTTTCGAGGCGCGGGACCTCGATGCACCGCCGGTGACCGCCTTTCCGCTGGCACGCGCGGCGGACGCCCAGCGCGCGCTCGAGTCGGGGAAGACGACAGGCAAGCTGGTGCTGCGTCCCTGAAGCGGATCCCGCCGCGGCAGCACGCCTCACGCTCGCGCCGTTGCCGCGAGCAATGCGCGCAGCCGCAGACCGGGTGGTCCCACCAGTCGGCGCATGGCCACGTTGGCGCGGCCGTGGATCGGGCGTGCCGCCCTTCCGACGGGCCGGACTCGATGTCAAAGGGGCGATCGCCTGCGCGATCCGTCACCGGGCGCGGCCTGCGCGCCGTACGCCGGCAGGCTGCTTCCTGCCGGCCTGCCTTGTAGCCTTTGAACACCGCCTGCCCTTCGCTGCTTCGTTGCGCGCGCGTCGGCCCTCTCGACCCTACAACCAGAATGGCCCTGGACGGCCGCCCTGGCGCTGTGGTGTGCGCTGCCAAGCCGGACGCGGGCGCGTGTTGAGAGGCTCCCTAGGCGCGCGATCCCGCGAAGTCGAAGTTCAGCTCCGTACTCCAGGGCGCGAAGGTGTCCGAGGCCACGTACTGCACCCCGACCTTGAGCAACTCGGCGATCTCGCGCGCGTCGCGCGCACCGTTCGCGATCACGACCTTGCCGCTCCTTGCGGCTTCCAGCACCAGGCGGCCTCGTTCGGCGCTCCAAGCGCCGGCGCCATCGTGCGCCCGTGGCGCCTGCAGCCGGCCGAACGACACCGCGGGCAACTGCAGCAGCCTCAAGTCGGCATCGCTGCCTTCGAGCCCGGTCACGCTCAATCGCGTCCCGACCAGTTGCAGGAACCCCAGGGCTTCGCCAAGGCGCGCGGGTGCGCGCGCCAGGTCGGAGGCGGCGATCTCCAGCACGATCGCCGAGGACGGCAGTGCGCGGGCCTGCAGTTCGGTCGCCAGCCAGGGGGCGAACGCGGGGTCCAGGACCGATTCGGCGCCGACCGGAAGGAAAAACCGGATCCTGTCGCCTCGCTGCACCCGCTCGGAGAGCACACCGAGGGCTCGGCGCAGGCACTGGCGGTCGGCTGCCGGTACCACCCCCATCTCGCGCGCCAGGCCGTGCAGGCGATCGGGCGCAACCTCCAATCGCATACTGGCGTGCGGGGCGACCAGCGAAAAGCGGGTGGCGTACTGGCCGGGCAATTCGCCGGCTAGCGGCACCAGGGCCTGGAACTCGATGCGGATCGCCTCCGGGATCAAACGGCCACGCAACAGGGTGCGCGCCAATCGCACCACCGGGTCTTCGGAGGACCCTCCCCGTCCCGGCTCCCAGGCGATGCCTCCCTCCGCAAACACGCGACGGCCCTGGGTTCGCAAACGACGGATCGCGTCATCGCCCGAAGTCATGTCCGATGTGACGCGCAGCGCCGCGATCGCGATCCGTACGTCCTGCGGCTCCCCCGCGACGATCCAGCGCCGCGCGGCCAGTCGCTTGCGAAGCAGGTCGAGGCGCGTTCGCAGGCCGGCGTCGCCGTCGCCCCGCATCAGACCGAACAGGAGCAACCCAGTGCTCGCGCAGACCGGGCGCACCAGGTCGACCTCGGAGCAGACCGCGGCGGCAAACGCCTGCGCAAGCGTCTCCGATCCGACCAGACCGAGCCGCTCGCAAAGCGCGTCGCCGCCGGCGATGCCGACCATCAGCAGCGCCGTCGCGTCGGCGTCCGCACCGGCGCGCTGCAGTGCATCCATGAACACGGCCCGGGAGGTCAGGGGAATGGCGCCAGGCGTGGCATCGCCTCGTGCGGGGACCAGGCGGGCGCGCCGGATCCGCGTCTCGACCTCGGCCATCAGGTGGCGCGGCTTCACCGGTTTGGTGATGAAGTCGTCACCACCCATGCGGATGGCGTCGAAACGCTTGTCGAGGTCCGTCTCCCCGGAAAGGAACACGATCGGAAGGAATGCGTACTCCGGCCGTTCACGGATTCGTTGCGCGACTTCGATGCCGTTGATGCCCGGCAGGTAGAGGTCGAGCAGCACCAGGTCCGGGCGAAACAACCCGATCTCGTCGAGGGCGTCCTCACCCGCCGCGCAGCACCGGGTCGAGATGCCGCGCAGGTTCAGCACCGACTCGCAGAACTTGGCCTGCCCGCGGTCGTCCTCGACGATCAGGACCCGATAGTCCACGCTGCGCTGCTGCGCGAGCATTTCGTCGATCCGGATGGCGACGACCTCGGGGTCGGCGCTCTCGACGACCAGATGCGCGCCGGCGCGCTGCGCGAACAGGCGCCGTCCGTTCTCGATCGCCGCGCCGAACACCACGCAGAGAACGCGACCCGTGGCGTCGCCGCGTCCGCGCTCGATCGCCGCGACCACCTCGGCGAGGGGCTCGATCGCGCCGGATTCGACCAGCAGGACGTCGGGTACGGAACGCTCCGCCTCGGCGACCGCGGCGGCGGCGTCGTCCACCCAGCGCACCGCGCAGCGATGACGGGCGAGCTGGACCCCGAGGTCGGGGAGGTCCAGTGCCGGATCGCGCAGGCAGATCACGCGGCGCTGCTCGGCCTCGCGCTGGCGCGCGGCCCGTGCGCGGTCCGGCGCGCCTTCCGCGGCCTCGCGCAGGCGGCCCAGCAGTTCTTTGAGCCGCGCGCGCTGCGCATTGGACGGATACAGCCGGCCTTCGACGAAGGTACACAGGTAGACCGCCATCTCGACTGCCCGCGTTGCCAGCGGGCGATCCGCGCCCTGTTCGGCGAGCGCCGCAATGACCTCGAGTTCCTCGTACTGGGCAGCCGCTGCCATGGCGTTCCAGCCCGCGGACTGCAGTTCCTCCCACGACTGGGCCAGCGCGAACACACGTCTGGACAGGTCCGGTGCGACCGCATCCGAACTGACACTGCGACCGTCGATGGTCCGACCCGACATGGAACCTCCTGCCCCTAAACCCGATTGTGACGCAATCGCCGTGATTGGCAACGCCCGCCCCCCATGCCGAAACAGAACACGCTACGATCCACGGTCCGATGGACTCCACGCCCACCCCAGCGCCTCGCGAGCGCGCGATCCTGACCCCTTCGGCGCTCAACGCCCTGGCCCGCAGCCTCGTCGAGGGCGCCTTTCCGCTGGTCTGGGTCGAGGGAGAACTGTCGAACGTCTCCCGACCCGTCTCCGGCCACCTCTATTTCACGCTGAAGGACGCGGCCGCCCAGGTGCGCGCGGCGATGTTCAAGCCCCGCAGCACCTACCTGCGCTTCCGGCCTACGGATGGACAGCGTGTACTGGTTCGCTGCCGGGTCAGCCTGTACGAAACGCGCGGCGAGTTCCAGCTGATCGTCGATCACATGGAGGAAGCCGGCGAAGGCGCCCTGCGCCGTCAGTTCGAAGCGCTCAAGGCCCAACTCGCCGCCGAAGGCCTGTTCGATGCGGACCGCAAGCGCGACCTACCCGCGCTGCCGCGCCGCATCGGCATGCTGACCTCGCCCACCGGGGCCGCCGTGCGCGACGTGCTGACGGTGCTGCGCCGCCGCATGCCCCTGGTCGAGGTCGAAATCCTGCCCGTGCCGGTGCAGGGCGACACTGCCGCGGCCCAGATCCGCGCCATGCTGGACGCCGCCGGTCGCGCCGGCCGCCACGACGTGCTGCTGCTGACCCGCGGCGGCGGCTCGCTGGAGGACCTCTGGTGCTTCAACGACGAAGCCCTGGCCCGCGCCATCGCCGCCTGCCCGGTGCCGGTGGTGTCCGCCGTGGGCCACGAGGTCGACTTCACCATCGCCGATTTCGTCGCCGACCTGCGCGCGCCCACGCCCTCGGCGGCGGCCGAACTGCTGGTCCCCGACGCCGCCGAACTCACGCGCGAACTCATCCGCCGCAGCGACCGCGCGAGTGCCGCGCTGGAACGCCGCCTTCGCGGGCTGGCGCAGCGCACCGACCTGGCCCACGCGCGCCTGTCCACGGCCCAGCCGGCGCGGCGCCTCGCCGTACTGCGTGGCCGCCTCGAAGCGGCCAGCGCGCGCCTGGCCCGCGCCCCGCAGGAACGCCTGCGCGCCGCCGTGTCCCGCACCGTCCTACTGCGGGCGCGGCTCGACGGCCAGCACCCGAAGATCCGGCTCGCACGGGCCGGGCAGTCGCTCGACACCCTGCGCCAGCGCCTGCTGTCGCGCATTGCCGGCGGGCTGGAACCGCCCGCGCGCCGGCTGGCCGGACTGGCCCGCGCGCTGAACGCGGTCAGCCCGCTGGCCACCCTGGCCCGCGGCTACGCCATCGCCCGCGGCCCCGATGGCCGCCCGCTGCGCTCGCCGGAGCAGGCTCCGGTCGGCACGACGTTGCGGATCGACCTTGCCGAAGGCGCGATCACGGCCGAATCGCGCGGGCCCTGGACCGGCAACTGACGCAACCTCCACGCGCGGTTGACGCTGCCATCGCGCGCTCACCACAATCGGGGCTTGTGCCGGCCATACCGGCCGCGCCGCAGCACGCCCGCGGGGAGGGTCCGTGATGAAGGCTTCCGATCTGTTCGTGAAGGCGCTCGAAGCCGAGGGCGTCCAGTACGTCTTCGGCATCCCGGGCGAAGAAAACCTCGACCTGCTGGAGTCGCTGCGCACCAGCACCATCAAATTGATCCTGACCCGCCACGAACAGGGCGCGGGCTTCATGGCCGCGACGTATGGGCGGCTCACCGGCAAGGCGGGCGTGTGCCTCGCCACGCTCGGCCCCGGCGCCACCAACTTCGTCACCGCCGCCGCCTACGCCCAACTCGGCGCCATGCCGATGCTGATGATCACCGGCCAGAAGCCGGTGAAGGTGTCCAAGCAGGGCCACTTCCAGATCGTCGACGTCGTCTCGATGATGCGCCCGCTCACCAAGTACACCAACCAGATCGTCTCCGCGGACAACATCCCCGCCCGCGTGCGCGAGGCCTTCCGCCGCGCGGAGGAAGAACGCCCCGGCGCGACGCACCTGGAGCTGCCCGAGGACATTGCACACGAGCAGTCCGACTCCATCGTGCTCAAGGCGAGCTTCCACCGCCGTCCCATCGCCGACGACAAGGCGATCAGCCACGCCGCGGACGCGATCACCGCGGCGCGCCGCCCCATCCTGATGATCGGCGCCGGCGCCAACCGCAAGTTGAGCGCCAAGATGCTGCGCGAGTTCATCGACAAGACCGGCATCCCCTTCTTCACCACCCAGATGGGCAAGGGCGTGGTCGACGAGACCCACCCGCTGTGGCTGGGCAACGCCGCGCTGTCGGATGGCGACTTCGTGCACAAGGCGGTGGAGAACGCCGACTGCATCATCAACGTCGGCCACGACGTGATCGAAAAGCCGCCGTTCTTCATGCGCCGCGGCCTGCGCACGGTGATCCACATCAACTACTCCAGCGCCGAGGTCGACACCGTCTACTTCCCGCAGATCGAAGTCACCGGCGACGTCGCCAACACCATCTGGCGCCTGAAGGAATCCATCGCCCCGCAGAAGCACTGGGACTTCACCTACTTCGACAAGGTGCGCGAGAACCTCTTCGCCCACCTGGCGCTGGGCGCCGACGACGACCGCTTCCCGATCTACCCCGTGCGCATGGTCCGCGAGATCCGCGAACTCATGCCCCCCGACGGCATCGTCTGC
Source organism: Proteobacteria bacterium UBA4656 (assembly GCA_002405525.1). Taxonomy (GTDB): domain Bacteria; phylum Pseudomonadota; class Gammaproteobacteria; order Xanthomonadales; family Ahniellaceae; genus UBA4656. The sequence continues at coordinate 581 of DHLY01000035.1, read as the reverse complement.
CTCGACAACGGCATGTACAAACTCTGGTTCGCCCGCTACTACAAGTGCCGCGAGCCCAACACCCTGCTGCTCGACAACGCGCTGGCCACCATGGGCGCGGGACTTCCGTCCGCGATGGGCGCCAAGATGGTCTACCCCGACCGCAAGGTGGTCGCCGTGTCCGGCGACGGCGGCTTCATGATGAACTCGCAGGAACTGGAAACCGCCGTGCGCCTGGGCATGAATCTCACCCAGATCGTCCTGCGCGACAACGCCTACGGCATGATCAAGTGGAAGCAGGCGAACATGAAGTTCGCCAACTTCGGCATGGACATGGGGAATCCGGATTTCGTGAAGTACGCCGAGTCGTATGGGGCGAAGGGCTGGCGCCCGAACTCGGTGGCGGAGTTCCGGTCGATGTTCCAGCGCACGCTCGACGAGCCCGGTGTGCACCTGATCGACCTGGCCATCGACTACTCCGACAACGATCGCGTGCTGAACAAGGAAATCAAGGAGCTTTCCGCGAAGCTTTGAGCCGGGGGGGACTTCGGTCACCTCTGCTTCCAAGCCCCCGAACGGCGCAGGGTGCAATGAGCGCAGCG
>DHLY01000048.1:9303-12185 GCA_002405525.1 Proteobacteria bacterium UBA4656 | reverse complement strand
TCCTCGAAGCCCGCAACGGACTATTTCAGGCCGCCAAACGCAGTGCACGTGGATTCACCCGCCTGTCCACGAGCCGAACCGTCATTTTCCTGATCGCCGGAAAGCTCGACTTCTACTCGGTCAACCCGCATGTCGCTCGCCCGGCATAAGCCACTTGAATTTCAACAGACCCTCACCGCTCAACCCTCCTGCCGCAACACCACCAGCGTCTGGTCGTCGTGTCCGACCTCGCTGTCCTGGTGCTCGACCAGCGCGTCGCGAACGCGGGCCACCACCGCGTCTGGATCGTCGTCGCCTGCGGCGATCAGCGCGGCGAGCCGCTCGCCGCCGAACATGGCGCCGCGGGCGTCGCGCGCCTCCACGATGCCGTCGGTGTAGAGCACGATCAGGTCGCCTGCCTGCAGGTCGGTGTCGACGTTGTGCCAGCGGTGCTCGCGCAGGATGCCGAGCGGGATGCCGGCCTCGTCGTCGCGGCCGAGCCAGTCCAGTCGCCCGTCGCGCCTGCGCAGCGCCGGCAGGTGGCCGCCGTTGACGAAGCGGAAGCCGCCGAGGTCGGGCCGCGCACCGCCGCCGAACACGGTGAGGAAATGCGGCCGCTGGCGGCGCGAGAAAAAGTGGCGGTTGGCGTAGGTCAGCGCGCCGGCCGGCCCGCCCGGCGCCTCGTTGCCGTCGTAGGTGCGCAGGATGGCGTCGAATTGCACCGCCTCCATCGCCGCCGTGGCGCCATGGCCCGATACGTCGGCCACCATCACGCCCCAGGCGTCGATGCCGCGATCGACGAAGTCGGGAAAAATGTGGCTCAGCCGCATCAGATCGTAGTAGTCGCCGGCGGCGGTTTCGGCAGGTTGCCAATGCACCGCGTACGACAGGCCGCGGATCGTCAGTTCCGCCGGCTGCAACAGGCGTTGGAGTTCGGCCAGCCCACTGATCGTCTGCCGCTGGTGCTCGACTGCGGTTTCGCGGAAGCCGGCGGCAAGGATGGCGAAGGCGAGCCGGTACTCGTGCCAGCGCGCCGCGACGTCCACGCGCTCGAACCGCCGTGGGTCAGGGCTGGCGAGGACCACGCGGAACCCGGTGCGGTCGCGGTCGTCCACGGGCAGCACCAGCAGCGCCGCCGGACCGCGCAGCGCCTGCGCCAGCGGAAGCGCGATCTCGCGCGGGCCGAGCACCATCGCCAGCGGTGCATCGGATGCCGCGCAGCGCGCCGCCAGCGCATCGTCGAACCGGGGCAGCCGGCCGGCACCGGGACCGGCGTCGTGGCCCGGCATGACCTCGCTGCCGTCGGCGGCGATCAGGCCGGCCAGGCGCACCTGGCCGGCCGGCAGGCCGGCGGCGTGCAGCAGCGCGACGCCGACGTCCGGCAGGCCGTGCGCGACGCAGCCGCGCAGCGCGCGAAAGGCGGCGGCCGCATCGCCACGGAAACCGGCGAGGTCCAGCAGGCGGTCGATCACTTCGCGTTCGCTCATCGACGCGACCTTAGCCGAGCCCTCCGGAGCGCGCCATCGACGCGCCCCGGCTTGCGGGCTGGCGGCCGGGCGAGGACACTCGGGGTCCCGCCGCAGGAGAACCGCCATGCCGCAATCCCGTCTGGCTGCGATCGGTCTCGCGCTCGCCGTCCTCCTGCCGCCACCGGCCAGCGCCGCGATCGGGCGCGCCGACCTCGAACGAGAATTCGCCGCGGTCAGGGATCAGCTCATCGCGTGGCGCCGCGACATCCACCAGAACCCTGAACTCGGCAACCGCGAGACGCGCACCGCCGCGCTGGTCGCGGGGGTGCTGAAGGACCTGAAGCTCGACAGCGTGCGGACCGGGGTCGCATACACCGGCGTGGTCGGCGTGCTCGAGGGTGGAAAGCCGGGTCCGGTGATCGCGCTGCGCGCCGACATGGACGCCTTGCCGGTCACGGAAGCGACCGGGCTGCCGTTCGCATCCAAGGTCACCACGACCTTCCGCGGCGAGACGGTCGGCGTCATGCACGCCTGCGGCCACGACACCCATGTCGCCAACCTGCTGGCGACCGCGACCGTGCTGTCGCGCCTGCGCGCCGACCTGCCCGGCACGGTGATGTTCATCTTCCAGCCTGCCGAGGAAGGCGCGCCCGAAGGCGAGGAGGGCGGTGCCGAACTGATGCTCAAGGAAGGCCTGTTCGCCGACCTCAAGCCCGAGGCGGTGATGGGCCTGCACGTCACCAGCAACCTCAACACCGGTCGCATCGGCTGGCGCGCCGGCCCGCTGATGGCGGCGGTGGATTCGTTCACCATCACGGTCAAGGGCGTGCAGACGCACGGTTCGCGCCCGTGGCAGGGCGTGGACCCGATCACCACCGCGGCGCAGATCATCACCGGCGTCAACACCATCGTCAGCCGACAGCTGGACATCACCGACACGCCGGCGGTGGTCAGCTTCGGCGCGATCAAGGGCGGCATCCGCGAGAACATCATCCCCGACCAGGTGGAGATGATCGGCACCATCCGTACCTTCCAGCCCGAGCACCGGGTGCAGATCTTCGACCGCCTCAAGCGCACGGCGGAGAGCATCGCCGCCTCGCAGGGCGCGACCGCGACGGTGGACATCCAGCAAGGCTATCCGGTCACCGTCAACGAACAGCGCCTGACCGAGCGCATGCTGCCGACCCTGCGTCGCGTGGCGGGCGAGGCCAACGTGGTGCGCATCCCGCTGACCACCGGCGCCGAGGACTTCTCCTACTACGCGCAGGAGGTGCCCGGGCTGTTCGTGTTCGTCGGCGTCACCGACCCCGCGATCGACCCGCGCAAGGCGCCGACCAACCACTCGCCGTTGTTCCTGGTCGACGAGGCCGCGCTGCCGCTGGCGCTGGATGCGCTGGTGAGCCTGGCGGTGGATTACCTGCAGGGCGGTTGAGC
>DHLY01000048.1:0-9135 GCA_002405525.1 Proteobacteria bacterium UBA4656 | reverse complement strand
GGTGCGTGGCCAGGAAGCCGAGCAGGCGCTCGAACCACAGCCGACGGTTGGCCTCGGCGTGGAAGCCGTGGCCTTCGTCGTCGACATACACCGCTTCGACCTTGGCGCCGGCGGCGCGCAGCGCCTTCTCCATGGCGCGCGTGTGCGCCGGCGACGCGATGCGGTCGCGCCCTCCGGCGACCAGCAGCACGGGATCGGCGATCTTCGCGGCGTGCGAGGTCGCGGAAGCGGTCTCCAGGGCCTCGCCTTCGCCGACCCATTCCGCCATCCAGGTTTCCGCCGATTCGCCGCGGCGTACGCGGTCCTCGGCCATCATCGCGAGGTCGTAGACCCCGACGTAGCCGACCCCGCAGCGATACAGGTCCGGCTCGCGCGCAAGCCCCATCATCGATGTATACGCGCCGTAGCTGGCGCCGACCAGGCAGACGCGTTCCGCGTCGGCGATGCCCTGCGCGATCGCCCATCGCGTGGCGTCGGTCACGTCGTCCTGCATCCGCGCGCCCCATTCGCGTGCGCCGGCCAGCAGGAATGAGCGGCCCCGGTTGCCGGAGCCGCGGAAGTTGACCTGCAGCACGGCGTAGCCGGCGGCGGCCAGCAGTTGCACGTCTTCGTTCCATTCGAGCCGGTCGAAGACGCCGAACGGACCGCCGTGCGGGAGTACCACCATCGGCAGCGGGCCCTCGGCGTCCGCGGGGCGGGTGACGATCGCGTCCAGCGACAGGCCGTCGCGTGCGGCGATCGCGTGCGCGGTCGACGGCGACTGGCGGTCCGGATCGATCCATTCGCGGCGCGACAGCAGGCGCTCCGCGCCGGACGCGCGGGTGTCGAACAGGAAGAATTCGCCCGGGTTGCGGTCCGACCAGGACGCGACCAGCGCGTAGTGGCCGTCCGCGGTGCTGGAGACCAGCCCCATCGGCAGGCCGCCGAAGCCCTTCTCCAGGCGCGCGAGCAGGCGCGCGTCGGAGTGCGCGTCGTCGAACCACGCTGAACGGGGCGACGCGCCGCTGAACTGCACGCCGATCGGCACGTGCGGCCGTGACAGCGCGTACTGCACGCGCCACGGATCGTGGCGCGGATCGCGCACGACCTCGCGCCGCTTGCCGCTGCGCGTGTCGAGCGACACGATGGCGTTCGGGCCATCCGCGCGCTGCACCTCCAGCCAGGCGATGTCGCCGGCGGCGTCGAATCCCCGCGGGAACTCGCGCACGCTGGAGTGGGCCTCGTCGTTGATCAACTGCCACTCGCCGCCGTCTGCCGGGCGGTGGTACAGGCGGCTGACGTTGTCGCCGCCGGCGCCGACCGCGAAGCGCACGCGCCCCTTGGGATCGGTGGTGAAGCTGGCGCGCGGCACCGGCGCCTCGGCGACCGCGACGCGCTTGCCGGTGTGCACGTCCATCCGCTCCACGCGCGGGGTCGGCATCGAGGTCAGTGGCCAGGCCTCGATCAGCACCTGGCGGTCTTCGTCGGGCAGCGTGTCCAGCAGGTAGGCCGCGACCTGGCGCGCGTCGAAGCGCGTGCCCGCGACCTGGCCGCTGCCTTCGTCGACCGCCGCCCGCGCGCCGACCAGCAGCTTGGCCCGGCTGCCGTCGACGTTGACCGCATACAGCTCGCCGGTCGGCTGGGGCGTCTCCAGCGCACCGAATTTCTCGGCCAGCGACACCAGAAGGCGGTCGTTCGCGACCCACACGAAGTCGTCGACATGCGCGTTGGCGCCGGCGTTGAACGAGGCAGTGGCCTTGCGGTCCGCGCGGCGGATCACCGCCAGCACGGTGCGATCCGCCTGCGCCACGGTGGCCGCGAGATAGGCGCCGTCGGGCGAGAGTTTGGCGTCGACGAAACCGCTGCGGCGCAGGTAGGGCGCGAGGTCGACCGGCGCGGGCGCGGCCGCTGCCAGCGCGGGGGCGAGCAGTGTGGCGAGGATCGCGATGCGGGCGTTGCGGTGCATGCCGGCCTCCGTGCGTGGGCGCTGTCGATCGATAGCACGAGGATAGTCGCCGTGGCGCCGCCACGCGAGCCCTGCGGCGTGGCGGCAGCCCGGTCGCGCTGCACGCAGCGCTCCTGCAGGTGATGTGCCAACGCAGTCTTGCCGAAGGACGGTGCGCCTGTGGGTGCGGCGCGTGCGCCGCGATGGGGTCGCGGCAAGCCGGCCTACAGCCGCGCCGCCAGCCGCGTGCCCTGGTCGATCGCGCGCTTGGCGTCCAGTTCGGCGGCCACGTCGGCACCGCCGATCAGGTGCACCGGCAGGCCGTGCGCGGCGACCGCATCGTGCAGGGCGCGGTTGGGCTCCTGGCCCGCGCACAGCACCACGTGGTCGACGTCCAGCACCTGGTCCTGCGTGCCGATGGTCAGGTGCAGGCCGCGGTCGTCGATCCTGCGATAGGTGACGCCGGCGATCATCTGCACGCGCTTCATCTTGAGTGTCGTGCGATGCACCCAGCCGCTGGTCTTGTTGAGGCGCTCGCCGAGCTTGCCGTCCGAGCGCTGCAGCAGGAACACCTCGCGCGCGGGCGGCGCGGGTTTCGGCGGCACCAGTCCGCCGCGCGCCGCAAGGTCCGGGTCGATGCCCCATTCGCGCAGCCAGACCGGCGCGTCCAGCGTGGGCGAGTGGCCTTCGTGGACCAGGAATTCCGCCATGTCGAAGCCGATGCCTCCGGCGCCGATGATGGCGACGCGGCGCCCGACCGGCTTGCCGAGCGCAAGCACGTCGAGGTAAGTGAGCACCTTGGGGTGGTCCTGGCCGTCGATGCGCGGGTTGCGGGGCGTCACGCCGGTGGCGAGCACGACTTCGTCGAAGCGGTCTGGCGTGAGGTCGGATGCGGCAACCCGGATGCCGAGCCGCAGGTCCACGCCGGTATCGACGATGCGCGTGCGGAAGTAGCGCAGGGTCTCGTCGAACTCTTCCTTGCCGGGGATCTTCTTCGCCATGTTGAACTGGCCGCCGATCGCGTCGGCGGCGTCGAACAGCGCGACCGCGTGGCCGCGTTCGGCCAGCACCGTCGCGCAGGCCAGCCCGGCCGGCCCCGCGCCGACCACCGCGATGCGCTTGCGTGTCGCGGCCGGGGCCCAGTTGAGTTCGGTCTCGTGGCAGGCGCGCGGGTTGACGAGGCAGGACGCGGTCTTGCGCTCGAACACATGGTCGAGGCAGGCCTGGTTGCAGGCGATGCAGGTGTTGATGCGGTCGGCGCGGCCGGCGGCGGCCTTGTTGACCCACTCGGCGTCGGCCAGCAGCGGGCGCGCCATCGACACCATGTCGGCCGCGCCACTGGCGATGAGCGACTCCGCCACGTCCGGCATGTTGATGCGGTTGGTGGTGACCAGCGGGATCTTCACCTCGGCCTTCATCTTCTGCGTCACGAAGGCGAAGGCGGCGCGCGGCACGCTGGTCACGATGGTCGGGATGCGCGCCTCGTGCCAGCCGATGCCGGTGTTGATGAGCGTGGCTCCCGCGGCCTCGATGGCCTTGGCGAGCTTGACGATCTCGTCCCAGCGCTGGCCGTCCTCGACCAGGTCGAGCATGGACAGGCGATAGACGATGATGAAGTCGGGCCCGACCCTGGCGCGGATCGCGCGCACGATCTCGACCGGAAAGCGCATGCGGTTTTCGAACGGGCCACCCCATGCGTCGCTGCGCCGGTTGGTGCGCGTGACCAGGAACTGGTTGATCAGGTAACCCTCCGAGCCCATCACTTCCACGCCGTCGTAGCCGGCCTCGCGGGCATAGGCCGCGCACTGCGCGTAGTCGGCGATGGTGCGCTCGACGCCGCGCGCCGACAGTTCGTGCGGGGTGAACGGCGAGATCGGGCTCTTGACCTTCGACGGCGCGACGCTGAGCGGGTGGTGGCCGTAGCGCCCGGCGTGCAGGATCTGCATCGCGATCCTGCCGCCTTCCGCGTGCACGGCGGCAGTGACCTTGCGATGGCGGTTGACTTCCCAGGGCCAGGAGAGCTTGGACGCGAAAGGTCCCAGCCAGCCCTGGATCGAGGGCGCGATGCCGCCGGTGACGATCAGGCCCACGCCGCCGCGCGCGCGCTCGCGGAAGTAGGCGGCCAGCTTGTCGTAGTCGGCGGCACGGTCCTCCAGTCCGGTGTGCATCGAGCCCATCAGGACGCGGTTGCGCAGGGTCGTGAACCCGAGGTCGAGCGGCGAGAGCAGGTGCGGGTACGGCGTGGTCATCGCGGGGCTCCCGGTCATTCCGCCAACATGCCGCCGGCGGCGTGGGCGTGCAAGCCGCGCCCGTATGGCCGGCCTCCCACGGCGCACGGATGCTGGCTGCCGGTATCATCCGGACTCCGCTTCCGGAGTATCGCCATGCGCCTGATCGCCGTCGCCCTGCTGCTGGCCTCCGCCCCCGCGCTGGCCCAGCCGAAGATGGAATCGCTGGTCCTGCCGCCGGGCTTCAAGGCGGAAGTTTTCGCCAAGGATCTGCGCAATGCGCGCTCGATGACGCTCGGCGCCCAGGGCACGCTGTTCGTCGGCACCCGAGACGCCGGCGTGGTCCATGCCATCTCGCACGATGGCAAGACGGCGCAGAAGGTGCACACGATCACCAAGGGCCTCAACATGCCCAATGGCGTGGCGTTCCGCGACGGCGCCCTCTACGTGGCCGAGGTCAGCCGCATCCTTCGCTTCGACGGCATCGAGTCCGCGCTGGCCGACCCGCCCCAGCCGGTGGTGGTGGCCGACGACCTGCCGACCGAGCGCCACCACGGCTGGAAGTTCATCGCCTTCGGCCCCGACGGCAAGCTGTACGTGCCGGTCGGCGCGCCGTGCAACGTTTGCGACGAGGGCGATCCGTTCGCGACCATCCTGCGCATGGACCCGGACGGCGGCAAGCGCGAGGTCTTCGCCCGCGGCGTGCGCAACACGGTCGGCTTCGACTGGCACCCGAAGACCGGGCACCTGTGGTTCACCGACAACGGCCGCGACTGGATGGGCGACGACCTGCCGCCGTGCGAGCTGAACGTGGCGGTGCGCATGGGCCAGCATTTCGGCTATCCCTATTGCCACGGCACCTCGGTGGTCGACCCCGAGTTCGGCGACGGCCACGCCTGCAAGGACTTCACGCCGCCGGCGGTGGATTTCGGCGCGCACACCGCGCCGCTGGGCATGCGCTTCTACGAGGGCGCGATGTTTCCGGCCGCCTACCGCGGCGGCACCTTCGTCGCCCAGCGTGGTTCCTGGAACCGCAGCCGCAAGGTCGGCTACCAGGTGCTGTTCGTGCCGGTGGAGGGCGACAAGGCCGGCGCGCCGCAGCCCTTCCTGACCGGCTTCCTCGACGGCGAGAAGGCGCTGGGCCGGCCGGTCGACGTGCAGGAACTGCCGGACGGCTCGCTGCTGGTGTCCGACGACACGGCGAACGCGATCTACCGCATCACCTACGCAGCACCCGCGGCTTCCGCGGCGCGCTGATCGTCGTCCGGTGGCGTCGATTCCCGCCCTCGCGGCGGCGGCCGCGCTCGCCGCCGCGGCGCCGCCGGGCGGCACGGAACCCGCGTTGCCGGCGGTGACCGTCACCGCGCGGGCGCAGCCGGCGGCGCCGCAGGTGCCGGCGTCGGTGACCGTGCTCGAGGCGGACACGATCCGCCGTGCCGGCCCGCAGGTCGACGTCAGCGAGGTGCTGGCGCGCGTGCCGGGCGTGGTGGCCGCCAACCGCGGCAACTACGCGCAGGACCTGCAGCTTTCCGTGCGTGGCTACGGGTCGCGCGCCACCTTCGGCGTGCGCGGCGTGCGGCTGAGCGTCAACGGCATCCCGGCTACCGCGCCGGACGGCCAGGGGCAGTTGGCGAACGCGGCACTGGCCTCGGCCGACCGCATCGAGGTCGTGCGCGGACCGCTGGCGGCGCTTCACGGCAATGGCGGCGGCGCGATCAAGGTCGGCGTCGATCCCGGCGCGCAGGCGCCCGGCGGGCGCGTGCTGGCCTTCGCCGACGGCGACCTCTGGCGCGCGGGCGCGGTGCTGCGCGGGGCGAGCGCTTCCGGTGGCTGGCTGGTCGACGCCGGGCGTTTCGACACCGACGGCTTCCGCCCCCAGTCGGCCGCGCGCCGCGACGTGCTGGACGCGATCGGCGCCTGGACGCTGGGCCCTGGGCTGCGCGTATCGGCGACCGCCAACCTGCTGGACTCGCCCTTCGCGCAGGACCCGCTGGGCCTCACGCCCGCGCAGTTCGTCGCCGATCCGGATTCGACCGCGCTGCAGGCGCTGGCCTTCGACACGCGCAAGGGCACGCGGCAGGCGCAGGCCGGACTCTCGGCCTCGATCGGCACCGCGGACGGGCAGGGCGGCTCGGCGTCGATCTACGGCGGCCGTCGCGAGGTCCGGCAGTTCCTCGCCGTTCCGGTCGCCGCGCAGGCGGCGCCGACCTCGGGCGGTGGCGTGATCGACCTCGCCCGCGGCTACGGCGGCGCGGAACTCCGTGGCTGGCGCGCCTTCGCGCCGGGCGGGTTGCCGCTGCGTCTGGTCGCCGGCCTCGACCTCGAGCGCCTCGACGAGGATCGGCGCGGCTACGAGAACTTCGTGGGGTCGACCGTCGGCGTGCGCGGCCGCCTGCGCCGCGACGAGGACAACCACATCACCCGGATCGACGCCCTGCTGCAGGCCGAGTTCGAACCGGCGCCCGGCTGGCTGGCGACCACAGGCCTGCGCCACAACCGGCTGCGCTTCGCCTCCGACGACGGCTTCGTGGCACCCGGCAATCCCGACGACAGCGGCGCGCGGCGCTTCACCGCCAACGTGCCGGCGGCCGGCGTGCGCTGGTCGCCGAGCGGCCCCTGGTCGCTGCACGCGGCGATCGCGCGCGGCTTCGAGACGCCGACCGCCAACGAACTCGCCTATCGCGCCGACGGTTCCGCCGGTTTCAACCTCGATCTTCGGCCGAGCCGCTCCTTGCAGCGCGAGATTGGCCTGCGGTTCGACGAGGGCGCCACCCGCATCGAGGCCGCGCTGTTCCGCGACGACGCCACCGACGAGATCGCGGTCGCGCGCGCGCAAGGCGGCCGCAGCGCGTTCCGCAACGCCGGTTCGGCCCGCCGGCGCGGGATCGAACTGTCGCTGGTGCAGGCGCTGGCCGACGACTGGGTGCTGTCGCTCGCGTGGACGCGCCTCGATGCACGCTTCACCAGCGGCGCGCCGGCCTGCGGCCGTCCGCCTTGCCCGCCCGGCGCGCAGCCGGTGGTCGCGGGCAACCGCCTGCCCGCCGTGCCTTTGCACTTCGGCTTCGCCGAGCTGCGCTGGACGCCGACGCCGGACTGGGAGGCGAGCCTCGAAATGCGCGGCGCCGGCGCGCGCTTCGCCGACGACGCCAACGCGGCGCGCGCGCCGGGCTACGTCGACGCCAGCCTCGGCGCCTCGCGCCGTTTCCGCGTCGGTCCCGGCACACTGGAATTGCGCCTGCGCGTCGACAACTTCGCCGACAGCCGCTACGTGGCGTCGCTGATCGTCAACGACGCCAACGGCCGCGTCTTCGAGCCGGCACCCGGACGCCGGGTGCTGTTCGGCGTCGGGTTCGACTGGTGAGTTGCGGCTCCAGCAGTCGGGCCGGGCTCGGTGTATCGGGCTTGCTCCCACGCACCAGGTTCCGGAGTCGGCGCATCGAATTGCGATGTCCGTGACGTCGGGATCAAGCGCGGCTCGATCGTTGCAGCAAGGGGACTGCAGCAGCCGCCTCCCGCATCCAGGCTGGAATCCCGCGGTTCGCGAACGATCCCGATTGGCCGATGTTCGCGCTGTTTTTCACAAACAATCTCGTCGGTGAACCGCCCCGGGAATTCCGGAGGCTGTTTGGTTTGAGTCATGCTGCCTTGGGCAGCACGACCCGTTGCCGATAGCACGCTTCTTCCACTTCCGCTGGCGGCATGTTGCCGATCGGTCCCAGCAGTCGCTTGTGGTTGAACCCGTCCACCCAGTCGAGCGTGGCCAGCTCGACGGCCTGCAGGGTCTTCCAGGATCGCCGGTGAATCAGCTCGGCCTTGTAGAGCCCGTTGATCGTTTCGGCCAGCGCGTTGTCGTACGAGTCGCCCACGCTGCCCACCGACGGCTCGATGCCAGCCTCGGCCAGACGCTCGGTATGGCGCATCGACACGTACTGCACGCCACGATCGCTGTGGTGGATCAGACCGCCCTGCGCGGGCCGGCGTGCGTGCAGGGCCTGCTCCAGCGCGTCCAGCACGAAGTCGGTGCGGGCGGACGCCGAGACCCTCCAGCCGACGATGCGGCGTGCGAACACGTCGATCACGAAGGCCACGAAGACGAAGCCGGCCCAGGTCGAGACGTAGGTGAAGTCGCTCACCCACAGCGCGTTGGACCGATCCGCCACGAACTGGCGGTTGACCTTGTCCTGCGGGCAGGGCGTCGCCGGATCGCTCACCGTGGTCTTGACGGTCTTGCCACGCACCACGCCCCGCAGGCCGAGCCGACGCATCAGGCGCTCGATCGTGCAGCGCGCCGAGCGGTGCCCTTCGCGCTGCAACTGCCGCCACACCTTTCGCACGCCGTAGACCCGCTTGTTCTCGTCCCAGACCCGCCGGATCTCAGCGCACGGCACGTCGTCCTTGCACGCGCGGTTCGAACGCCGCTACGGATCGACATCGCGTCCCCGCTGCTCGCAATACGTCGACGGGGCGAACTGCAGTGCCGCGCAGATCGGCTCGACCCCGTGAACCTCGCGGTTCGCGTCGATGAACGCCGTCATGACTTGAACCGGCGGTCGAGCTCCGCCTGGGCGAAAAACGCGCTGGCCTTGCGCAGGATGTCGTTCACCTGCCGAAGCTCCCGATTCTCGCGCTCCAGCGCCTCGATGCGCTCCGTCTCGCTGGTCGTCGGGCCCGGCCGCTTGCCCTGGTCACGCTCGGCCTGGCGAACCCACAGCCGCAACGTCTCCGCCTTGCAGCCGATCTTCGCCGCGATCGAACCGATCGCCGCCCACTGCGAGCTGTGCTCGCCCCGGTGCTCGAACACCATCCGCACCGCCCGCTCCCGCAATTCCGGTGAGAACCGCTTCGTCTTGTCCATCGCTCCATCCTCTCAAGGTGTGGAGCCTCCGGGAAAGCCGGGGCGGTTCAGGTTTCGAGGTGATTTTCGCGCGGCCTCAGCGCCCGCCGCCGCCGCCACCGCCGCCACCACCACCCGATGAACCGCCG
>DHLY01000058.1:92621-122284 GCA_002405525.1 Proteobacteria bacterium UBA4656 | reverse complement strand
CACACGGATTCACGAAGACCCCCCTTCTTCACCGTCTTGCCGCTTATCTGACACCTCTCCGGTTGGGGGTATGGATCCACCAGCCCGGTGTCCGTCAAGCGGCTGAAAGATCAGGGTGCATTTCCGAACGGCGTGCACCAGCGCGGAACGTGCCACTGAGTCCGTGGGTTCGCGGCGCCTGTCCTGCCGGGGCGCGATCCCGGGCACCGGGAGTCCCGCCGGATCGCGGGCCTTTGCATCGGGCCCCGACCTGAACGCGCCGAGCGGCCTCAGGAGCCGGCGCTGCTCGCCCGCGTCGCCTCGCGCGCCCGTCGCCGTTCGGCGCGCTGCTCCTCGATGCGCTGGTAGGCGATGTAGTACTTGAAGATGTTGGCGACGTACTGCACGGTCTCGCGGCCGATCTTCTCCGCCGCAACGTGCTCCACGTGGTGGAACCAGACGTTGGGGTCGAGGCCGCGCTGTTCCGCGGTCCGCCGCAGTCCGCGCAGGCGGCCCGGGCCGGCGTTGTAGGCGGCGAAGGCGAATAGCATGCGGTCGAGTTCGCCGACCTTCGGGTCGTCGAAGTAGTTGTCCACCAGCCAGCGCATGTACTTCACTCCGGCGTGGATGTTCGATTCCGCGACCGTGATGTCGAGCGCCATATCCTTGCCCGTGGCCGGCATCAATTGCATCACGCCGATGGCCCCTACCTGGCTTCGTGCAGCCTGGTCCAGCGCCGACTCCTGGTAGCCCTGAGCCGCCATCAGTAGCCAGTCGATCGAGTACTGCTCTCCGTACTTGCGGAAGTATCTGACGAGACCGCGGAACTTCCGCATTTCCTCGTCCGCTGCCGCGCTGCGCGCGAATCGCGTGCTGGCGAGGTAGCGCTTGACCAGGGTGTTGCCGAGCGCGCTGCCGACTGCGTTCCCGGCGATGAAGGCATCGAGTTCCGCCTTGAGCATGGGCGAGTTCTTGCGGATTGCGAAGGCGACCTCGATGTCGGACCGCAGCACCAGGTCGCGGCGGACGGTGAGGGACGTGAAAACCTTCGACCACAGGTCGGCGAGGTACTCGTCAGCGACCACGATGTCGTAGAGGCCCGCGTTCGCCATCTCCAGCATGTCCTCGGTCTCGAACACGCCGGGTGCATCGCGCAGCACCATGGGCGCCAAGCCGCGGCTGATCAACGACTGGTTGAGTCCGTCGAGGTGCTCGCGGTACGCCGACGCGGGCCGCACGTGGACCTCGCGGCCGGCGAGCCCATCGATCCCGTCGATGGGCGGCGCGTCGGGACTGGTGATGAACACCTCGTGGACGCCGCCCGCCAACGGTCGCGTGAAGTCGACCCGGGCGTGGCGTCGGGGGGTGATCGTGAGGTTGGCGGCAGCGACGTCGCCGCGGCCATCCTCCAGCCAGGCCAGGAGCTGGTCGCGCGCGACCGGGATGAAGATCAGTTGCAGGCGCAAGTGCCTGTTTTTCGCGTGCTTGCGGTTCAGGTGCTCCTCGAAAGCGCGCATGAACTCGTAGCTCAGGCCTCGGTGGGTACCGGTCTCGTCGACGAAGAACAGCGTGCGCGAATACGGGACCAGCACCCGCAGCTGCCGACGCTTGGCGATCTCGTCGAAGTCGCCGAACCGTGGCGATGTGTCGTAGCGGATGGTGGCCGGGGGCGGGACCGCGAAGGCCGCAGGCTGCGCGGCCGCCAGCAGGGCGAGCGGCGCGATGGCGAGGCGGCGGGCAACGGAGCGCATTCCGGAGTTCCTTGGCGGAGGTTGGTGTCACCGCAGAGGTTACCGCGCCGGGGCCAGCGATGGTCCGGCGCCTGCACTTTTGCGCCGAAGGGTCGCCCGACTTGCCGGCCGTCGCCCTTGTGCGTCGAGCGGTACCGGCTTGCGGCCACCTTGCGGTGGCCCTGCCGGCGACCTAACCTGCGCGCCGTGCCCTCTCCGGGCAGCGCGCGAAGGCGCGCTGGATGAGCATGGAACCCATGACCTTCGCGCCCCAGCTCCGCATTGCCGCCACCTACATGCGCGGCGGCACTTCGAAGGGCGTGTTCTTCCGGATCGCGGACCTGCCCGAGGCCGCGCGCGTTCCCGGACCGGCGCGCGACGCGCTGCTGCTGCGCGTGATCGGCTCGCCCGATCCCTACAGCAAGCACACCGACGGCATGGGCGGGGCGACGTCGAGCACCAGCAAGTGCGTGATCATCGGCCCGGCGACGCAGCTGGGCCACGATGTCGATTACCTCTATGGCCAGGTCAGTATCGACAGCGCCTTCGTCGACTGGAGCGGCAACTGCGGCAACCTCAGCAGCGCCGTGGGCCCGTTCGCGATCGCCAACGGTTTCATCCCCGCGGACCGCATCCCGCGCGACGGCACCTGCACGGTGCGCATCTGGCAGGCCAACATCGGCAAGACCATCGTGGCCCACGTGCCGATCGCCGGTGGCGCGGTGCAGGAGGACGGCGACTTCGAGCTCGACGGCGTGACCTTCCCGAGCGCCGAGATCCCGCTGGAATTCCTCGACCCGGTGGACGAGGGCGACGAGGGCGGGGCGATGTTCCCCACCGGCAACGTGGTCGACGCGCTCGACGTGCCCGGCGTCGGCACCCTGCAGGCGACGATGATCACCGCCGGCATCCCGACCGTGTTCGTGCGCGCGGCCGACGTCGGCCTGAAGGGCACCGAACTTCAGCCCGACATCAACGAGGACAAGGCGCGGCTGGCGATGTTCGAGGCGATCCGCACGGCGGGCGCGCTGCGCATGGGCCTGATCCGGTCGCCCGAGGCGGCCGCCAAGCGCCAGCACACGCCGAAGGTCGCCTTCGTCGCGCCGCCCGCCGACTACGCTGCGTCCAGCGGCAAGGCCGTGCGCGGCGCCGACATCGACCTGCTCGCGCGCGCGCTGTCGATGGGCAAGCTGCACCACGCGATGATGGGCACCGCCTCGGTGGCGATCGCCACCGCCGCCGCCATCCCCGGCACCCTGGTCAACGAAGCCGCCGGTGGCGGCGCCCGCGACGCGGTGCGCTTCGGGCACCCGAGCGGCGCCATGCGGGTGGGCGCGGCGGCCGAGCAGGTCGACGGTGCGTGGGTGGTTCGGCGCGCGCTGATGAGCCGCAGTGCGCGGGTTTTGATGGAAGGCTGGGTGCGCGTGCCGGCAGGCACCTTGCGCGGGTGAGTCCGGGAACACGAGTGCGCATCGCGGTGACCGCGACGTGTGGGAGGGCGTGATGTCGATCGGCAAGCCATGGCTGCAATCCGCCCGCCGGCAAGCCCGCGTGCTCGGGCCGACCGGTGCCCTCTCGGTCGCGCTGCTGGCGGGCTGCGGCCCGGCGGCGGTCGCCCCACCGGCGACCGACGGGCGCGTCGCGCCCGCGGTGCGCGAGGCCCATGCGCGGGTGGTCGCGGAGGCCGACCTGTCCGATCCGGCGACCTTCGCGGACGCCGCGCGCGGCCTGGTGGCGCGGCCGCGAGGGCAGGTGCGCGACGCCGAGGGCGCGCTGGTCTGGGACTTCGATGCCTTCGCTTTCGTGCGGGGCCCGGCGCCGGCCACCGTCGACCCCAGCCTCTGGCGCCAGGCGCTCCTCAACAACCACGCCGGGCTGTTCAAGGTCGTCGACCGCATCTGGCAGTTGCGCGGCTTCGACCTCGCCAACATCACCCTGGTCGAAGGCGACACCGGCTGGATCGTGGTCGACACCGCAACCACGCGAGAGGCCGCGGCGGCGGCCATGGCCTTCGCGCGCCGCCACCTCGGCGAGCGCCCGGTCAGCGCGGTGGTCTTCACACACAGCCACGTGGACCACTTCGGCGGCGCGCTGGGCGTGATCGGCGCCGAAGAGGCGCGCGCCCGCGGTGTGCCGATCGTCGCCCCGGCCGGCTTCATGGACGAGGCGACCAGCGAAAACCTGATGATGGGCGGCGCGATGCCGCGCCGCGCGATGTACATGTACGGCGACCGGCTGCCGCGCGATGCGGGTGGCGTGGTCGACAACGGCCTGGGCAAGGCGGTGGCGCAGGGACGCATCGGCCTGCTCGCGCCGACCGTCACCATCGCGGCGAGCGGTGGCGAGCAGCTGATCGACGGCGTGCGCTTCGTGTTCCACGACGTGGGCGGCAGCGAGGCGCCGTCCGAATTCGTGTTCTCGCTGCCCGATCTGCGCGCGTTCTGTGGCGCGGAACTCGCCTCCCACACGCTGCACAACCTCTACACGCTGCGCGGCGCCAAGGTGCGCGATGCGCTCAAATGGGCCGGCTACCTCGACCGCGCCATCGGCTGGTCGGAGGGCGCGCAGGTGATGTTCAACCAGCACCACTGGCCGGTCTGGGGCGGCGACCGCATCCGCACGTCGCTGGCGCTGCAGCGCGACGCCTATCGCTTCATCCACGACCAGACGGTGCGGCGGATGAACGCCGGCGAGACGGCGGCCGAGATCGCCGAGACCCTGCGCCTGCCGAAGGTGCTGCGCGACCATCTCACGGTGCGCGGCTACTACGGCACGGTGCGACACAACGTGTTCGCGGTCTTTCAGTTCTACCTCGGCTGGTACGACGCCCACCCGTCCAACCTCAGCCCCTTGCCTCCGGCGCAGGCCGGTCGCGGCTACGTCGAACTCGCCGGCGGACGCGACGCACTGCTGGCCGCGGCGCGCCGCGCACATGACCGGGGCGACTTCCGCTGGGCAGCCGAGCTGCTCAGGCACGCGGTGCACGCCGACGCGGACGATGCCGAGGCGCGCGAGGCACTGGCGCGGGCCTTCGAGCAGCTCGGCTACCTCGCCGAATCGTCGGCCTGGCGCAATGCCTATCTCAGCGGCGCATTCGAGGCACGGCACGGCCCGCCCGAGCGCGGCGTCACGCTGGCGCGAATGCAGGACATGCTGGCCCACGTGCCGGTCGAGCGGTTTCTGGACCGGATGGCGGCCTCGATCGACGGCGTCGACGCCGAGGGCCTGTCGATCACGGTCAACCTCAGCTTTCCCGACCGCGGCGAGAACCACGTTCTGCGGCTCGAGAACGCGGTCCTGCGGCATGCCGAGGGCCCGCCCGCTGCGGAGGCGACCGCCACCCTCACCCTCGGCACGCCGCTGTTCGTCCGCCTGATGACCGGTCAGGCGGGCGCCGCGGCCCTGATGACCTCCGACGAGGCCGACATCGAGGGCAGCCTGGTCGATCTCGCGCGGCTGTTCTCGCTGGTCGACAAGGCGCCGGGCACGTTCCCGATCGTGACCCGCTGAACAGGATGCTGCGGACACGCCGCCCGGCGTCGGCGGAAGGTCCCGTGCAGGCCGAGTCCTGGCTGCCTCGATTCCCGCCCGGACCGGGATCGGGATGCGATATCGCGGATCCGGCAACAGCGTGGCTCAACCGCAAACGGGCCATTCGGCGCTCGCCCGGGCGCCCGACTCCGCGCAGCCGATCAGGGCTCGAAGCCGTGAGCGAAGCCGTCCTCGAATGGATCAACGATCACGACGCGGCCGGCGGGAAAGGCGAGGTAGAACCACCAGCCAACGACACCGTCGAGCACGTCCTTGTCGCTGAACAACGGGCAGGCGCCGGTGCCGCCCGGCAGCAGGGCCGACAGCGGGCGGCCGCCGATCAGCGGCAGGGTCGGCGGCAGGATCGTGGCGTCGGCGTCGGCCTCGGAGAGGAAACCGCGCAGCAGTCCGCTGGAGAGCGAGTCGCCCGGGTTGCCGACGAAGGTCGCCGCCAGCGAGACGTTGCGCAACGTGACCGGCACCCCGCCGAGGTTGAGCGTGAGCGTGCCGGTCGGCGACGTGAAGCATGGCGCCGACGGGGTGACGATCGCGGGCGTGTAGGGTCGCGTCGTGCCCGGGAGGACCGCCATGCAGGCGGCGGAGGCGGCCAGCGTCGCATCACCCGCCAGCGCCGACGCCTGGACGGGCGTGCACTGCGTCGACGCGACGGGTGCGCTGCAGCGGGCCAGTCCGAAGTCGATCAGATTGGTTGACTGGCCGCGGTCCAGCGGCAGGAACTCGACGAGGTACGAGAGATCGAGCGCGCCATCGCCGTCGGTGTCGGTCTGGATCCGGGTCTGCAGTTCGCCGTTCACCGAAAAACCCGCCAGCGGCGTGTCGGTGATGTCGCGGCAGCCGAAGAAATCGGTGAACAGGTGCGGATCGCGGAGGTCGAGGTCGCTGAAGCGGAAGGCCGCGGCCGCCTGGGCGTGCGCTGCTGCGGACGGGAGAGCCGACGCGGCAAGCGACAACGCGACGGCCGCGGCGCGCGCGGCTGCACCCGTCGCAGCGGGATGCGCGAAAGCCGATCGCGCGGCCGGTCCGCCGTGCGCGCCCGCCTGCGTCGCGCCGCCGGGCCGCGCATGGCGTGACGGAGCCCGCAGGCATTTCGCGTACCAAGTCGGACGTCCCCGGTCGGCGTTCATTGAGGCCCTGCGTCGGTGGGCGCGGCGTCTGGCGCCGCGAGAGCCGGATGGTCGGGCACGGCGTGCACAAGGGCAAGCCCGTCGCGCCTGCCGTGGTGCTCGGCGGCTCGGGGCCGGGCCGCGCCGCGGGCCTTGAAGCCGCGCTTGATCGGAGCGCCGCCCGCGCACGGGCAAGGTCGCGACTGCGCGCGATTGCGGTCTCAGGGCGTGGCGGGCATTACCGCGATGCGTGCCTCGGTGGTGCTGGTGCCCGATTCGCCGCCGCCTTCGCTTTCCTGCGTCGCATCATGCTCGACCACCACCAGCCGGTCGCCGTGGCGGGCGAACACGAAACGCTCGCGCTGTTCGTTGGTGAAGCTGATGACCAGCATCGCCCGCCCGGCGATGCGTACCCGGCGCTCGGCGGCCATCGGGGTGCCGTCCTCGGCGAGCCAGATCGTGGCCTTTGCCTCGAAGTCCTTGATGTACTTGCGTTCGCGCGCGCCGAGGGGCGGGTCTAGGACCAACTCGAGGCGGCGCGCCGGGCGCCCCTCGAAATCGGCCGCCTGGTCGGACGACACGCTGGCGCCCGCCAGCGCGGCGCGCAGGCGCGGCGCGGCATTGAGGTATTCGTCGATGTCGGGCACGGATACCTGGGCGAGGGCGCGCGTCACCGGGCGCGGTGCTTCGGGGTCGCGGATCGCAGCCTCGCTGGCGGCCTGCGCAAGCACAGAGCGTGACCAGACCAGCTGCATGTGTCCGGCGTTCGCTTCGGCCTCGAAGGCGATGCTCGCGGGCGGGTCCGCTGGCTGGTCGTCGTCGTCGCCCCGGGTGCTCGAAAAGCGCAGCTCCACGCGCGCTTCGATCGGCGTGGTGCCCGCCATCGCTTCCAGCCGCCCACCGAGTTCGGCCAGTGGGTCGGCGCGCAGGACCGGGCTGTTCGCGAATGCGATGGCGAGCAACAACAGATGTTGCAGGCGCAGTGGGGTCGGTTTCATCGGGCGTTTCTCCGGGGCGGGCGGTCGCGACAGGGGTCGAACGAGGCTTGGGTGACGGTGCAGCATCGATGGTCGGGGTTGCGGCGCGCCCCTGCCATTCGGCATGCTGGTCGTCCGGTCCGAACGAGATTCAGTGGATCCGGCCGCCCGCTACACTGCGCCGATGCGCATCGTACTGACCGACTTCGCCCGCGCGCGACTGTTCCCGCGTGAGCCGCGCCGCAACACGATCCAGGGCATCACGGCGGAGCAGTTCGAGCACCACCTGAACCGGCATGCGCCGTTCAGGGTGCTCGACGGCTACGCGCCGTTCTGCAAGCTGCACGTGCACCGCAACTGGACGTCCACGCGCCTGATCGCGTTGCCGATCACCGATGCCAACCGGGACCGGTTGCGCTCGGCCTACGAGGCGCGCACCCGCGACGAACTGCCGGTGCTGGTGCGCTGGTTCGAGGGTGTCGAGCCGCCGGTGGCGGACTACCTGATCGCGATCCTCTACGACCGCGAGCAACTCGCGCGCGAGGGCACGACGACCGACGCCGACTGGGGCGTGGTCGGCTGCATGTACACCGCCACCCCGGACGAGATCCCGATGGCGCCGATCACGATGATGCGCAACGCGCTGGGCGTGGCCGAGGGCGGGTCCGGCGTGCCGGTCGATCGCGCGGCCTACGCGCGCAGCGTGGCGTTCTGGAGTTCGCACGCCAACTGGCGCGGCTGAGAGCCGGCACCCGTACCTGCGCCGCAGGTTGTTCGTGCTCGCGGTCCCGCGGTCTGCCAACCCCGCGGCATCGGCGGCCGACGGTGCTCCGGTGGGGTGGGGACTTCCGGCATATGCCGCGTCGTCGCGAAAGGGGCAGTCTGGAGCCACCAAGACCTTTGGAGCGCACTGTGCCCACCACTCGCCGTGATCTGCTGAAACTCGGCTCGCTCGCCGCCGCGGGGGCGATGGTGCCCGCGTTGACCGTCGCGCCGGCAGGCGCCGCTGCGATCCCGAAGGCGGCAAGGCCGCTGAAGATCCTGATCCTCGGCGGCACCGGCTTCACCGGGCCGTTCCAGGTCGCCTATGCGCTGGCGCGCGGGCACGAGGTGACGATCTTCAATCGCGGCAAGCGGCCGTCGCCGGAATGGCCGGGCAAGGTCGAGCAGTTGCTGGGCGACCGCAACACCGGGGACCTGAAGTCGCTCGAAGGGCGCGAGTGGGACGTTTGCCTCGACAACCCGACCAGCCTGCCATTCTGGGTCCGTGACGCGGGCAAGGTGCTGGCCGGCAAGGTCGGGCACTATCTGTTCATCTCCACCATCTCGGTGTACGCCGATGCGTCGAAGGCCGGGATCGAGGAGTCGGCGGCGGTCGCGCAGTACGAGGGCAAGGACGCGATGGCGGAAACGCAGGAGTCCCTGCGCGCCGACATCGGCAGGCTGTACGGGCCGCTCAAGGCGCTCAGCGAGATCGAGGCGCGCAAGCAGTTCGGCGACCGGGTCACGATCGTGCGCCCGGGCTACATCGTCGGTCCGCGCGACGACACCGACCGCTTCACCTACTGGCCGCGGCGCATCGCGCAGGGCGGTGAGGTGCTGGTGCCGGGCGACGGGCTGGACCCGCTGCAGATCCTCGACGGTCGCGACCTCGGCGAATGGATGATCCGCCTCGCCGAGGCGGGAACGACCGGCGACTTCAATGCCTGCGGTCCGGACTACACCCTCAGCATGGACGCGCTGGTCCACGGCTGCCATGCGGTGAGCGGCGGGCGGGTTTCCTTCACCCACGTCCCCGCCGCCTTCCTCGAACAGCAGGAGGTCGGGCTGCCGATCTGGGTCCCGCGCGAGGGTTCTCCGTACTCCGGCTACGGCGCGGTCAGCAATGCGAAGGCGATCGCGGCCGGCCTTGCCTTCCGGCCGCTGGCGACTACGGTCGCGGACCTGTTGGACTGGTACCGCGCGCTGCCCGCAGAGCGCCAGGCCGAGGTGCGGGCCGGCATCACGCGCGAACGGGAGGCCGAGGTCCTCGCGGCATGGAAGGCGAAGCAGGGCGACTGAGGGTGCATGGGGCACTCTCCCGACGTTCGGCTACAGCAGGCGCCACGCGAGCATGAACGGTGCCCCGACGTAGAACGCGAACCGGCCGAGCGCCTCCAGCGCGAGGCGTGACCCGGTTGCGCGCGTCGGTGCAAGCCGCGCAGCGATCGCGGCCAGCGGTTCGATGACGAGCCGCAGTGCGCCCGCGAACAGCATCAGACCCAGCGACCAGGCCGCCCACCAGATCGCGAGCGCGGACGACCACGCACCCGGGCCATAGGTCTGCCACTCGCCGAACGTGCCACCGAACGCGATGTGCTGGTGCAGACGGAAGGCGACCAGTCCCGGCAGCAGCGGAAAGAACAGGAACCGCGACAGCGGATGATCGAGCCGGGTCCGCTGCGCGGCGGCCCGGTCAGCTGCCGCGTCCGCGCGGCGCGCCGATGCGCCGTCGGCCCACGTCGCCGTCGCGCCGCCGGCCTCGATCAGGCGGGCCAACTGCCGCAGGTCGGCGAGCGCGATCCCCTGCGCGAGGCGACGACCCGAGACGAGTTCAAGATGCAGACCCGGGCCGGGCAACGGCAATCGCCAGGCGTGCAGACCTGCGATGCGGTCGAGTGGCACCTCGATCCGCAGGCCGGGGCGTTCCAGCACCAGCGCACCCGCTTCGGTACGCGCGCTGGCGCGCGTGGCGTGCCGGATCGCCGCGGCCGCCAGCATCGGTGCCACGACCACGCCGGCGAAAAGCTGCAACTGCAGCAGGGAGTTCACTTGCAGCCCGTCGCGCAGCACCATGCGCAGCAGCAGCAGCACGAGTCCTCCCGCCGCAAGCACGCGCAGTGCGCCCGTCAGCGCCCGCACCGGTGGCGTAAGCAGCGACACGGTCGCCTGCGAGGGCGGCGGCCCCGGCACCAACGGACGCCGAGCGGCAGCGGTCGCCAGAGCGGCGAGCAGCAGCAGGCACAGCACGGCAAGCGCCGCGCCGCCGACCCAGTCGCCCCAGCGCACCATCAGGGTCGGCGGGGGGGCGCGGATCGGCACCGCGCCGGCCAGTACCGCGCGGTCGCCCATCGCGGTCGCGGCCAGAACCTCGCCGGTGGGGTCGATGAAGGCGGTCAGTCCGTTGTTGGTGGCGCGCAGTTGCGGCAGGCGTGTCTCGATGCTGCGGAAGGCGGCCACGGCGAGGTGCAGGCGCGCGCCCAGCGGCGCGCCGGTGAACCACGCATCGTTGGACAGGCCGACGATGGCCTGCGCGCCGAGGCGCGCGCCGTCGATCGCCACCTGCGGACGCACCGCGTCCAGGCAGATCAGCGGCACGACCTGCAGTGCGCGGCCATCGGCGGCGCGAAGCGGGAACACCCGTGCGCCGTCGCCGGGTCGCCACGTGCCGGCCCAGGGCAGGACACGGCGCAGGGTGGGGCCCTCCAGCCACGCCGGAACGGACTCCGTCAGTAGGAACGGATGGGTCTTGCGGTAGCGGGCAACGAGCCCGGTCTCGGGCGCCAGCAGGGCGGCGGCGTTGTACTCGCCGAGCGTGTCGACCTCGTAGGTGCCGAACAGCAGCGGCACGCCAGCCGTGTCGACGAAGTCCTGGATCTCGCGGTCGAACGCCGCGCCTTCGGCGCTGCGTGGCTGGCCGAACGGCGTTGGATACACCGTCTCGGGCCACAGCAGCGCCTCGGCGCCGTGCTGCTCGATCGCCGCGCGCGACAGGGCGAAGTGCGCGTCGAGCACCTCGCGCATGACGGCGTGGGTGCCGGCTTCAGCGCGGCGGCGCTCGTAATCGACGATCGACGCCTGCACCATGGCCACGCGCAGCGCGGGGCCCGGTGCTTCCCAGTAAGGAGTCAGGTTCGACAGCCGCCAGGCGCCATGGGCGGCCAGCAGGCCGGGGATGGCGAGGGCGAAGCCGATCGGGGCGACGACCGCGCGCCAGCCGCGCTGGCGTCGTGCGACGGCGGCCGCAAACGCTTCATTGCCCAGCAGCAGCATGAAGGTCAGCCCGGCCGCGCCGCCGAGGTCGGCGGCCTGGCGCAGCAGCGGCGAGGGTTGCAGGCCGTGGCCGAGCGTGTCGCCGAGCAGCTTCGGCCAAAGCCATTCGCAGGCGACCCAGGCGCAGGCCCCGGCCAGCGCTCGCCATGCCGCGCCGTGGACGCGGCCGGCGAGGTGGCGCGCCAGCGCGAAGGCGATCGCCTGCGGCTGCAACAGCGGGGCGGCCGCGCACAGCAGGGCCAAGGTGCCCGCGCGGCCGATGCCGGTGTAGGCGTCGACCGCGGCGCCGAACCAGGACAAGGTGCCGCCGACCATGGCGATCGCGAGCAGCGCGCCGGCGCCCAGTGCGCCGCGCAGGGTGCGCACGGTGTCGATCGCGAGCAGCAAGGGCACGAGGGCGACGAAGCCGAGCGCATGCGCGGCGCCGCCGCGCACGTAGAGCGCCAGCAGCAGCGCGCTGGCCAGCGCGCCGGCGAACATGCGCCAGTGCGGCATAGGCATCCAGGTGGGACTCACGGAACGCGTTCCCGCATCGCTACGGCACCGGCACCTCGATGGTACGGATCGGAAGGCCGGGCGGGGCGAGTTCCGGCGGCACCACCCGGTCGTCGGGCAGCGGGATGGGCCGTCCGTTGGCGTCGAGCATCACGAGGTCCGGCGCGAACATCAGAATCGGTTCCAGCGGCACGCCGTCGTCAGTGACCTGGTGGTGGCGCACGTAGCCCGGCGGCAGCACGAAGTCCGGCGGCACGGCGAGTCCCGCCAGCGGCGGACTGGTCCCGGGCGGATTGAAGGCGCCAAGGCCGGTGAAGTCGCCGGATTCCTGCAGGGCGCGGATCACCTCCGCTGCAGTGGGTTCCGGATCGCCGGGCCGGAAGTGCGAAGCGAGGTCGCGCGGGTCGCCGCTGGGCCAATCGATCGGATCCGGGGTTGGCGTGGCGACCGGTGCGGTCGCGCTGCGCGGTGGCCGCGTGTGCGGGACGGCAACCGGCCCGTGGGGCGCGACTGCGGTCGCTACCCTCGCAACCGTGCCCACCTGCGGCGTCGCCTGCGGGATGGCAGGTGGGTCGACGCCGCCGCCGGGCGCCCGGAACCCGACGATGACCATGGCGACGGCGGCGGCCAGCGCCGCCGGCAACCGCCAGGGCGGACGCGCCGGTCGGGCGCGGAACACGCGCACGCCATCGCCGTCGATCGACGGCGAGCCTGGCGGCCGGGTTCCGCGCACAGAGAGCGATCCGCCGGCGTTACGGTGTCGCCGGGTTGTAGGTGGACAGCGACCAGCCCATGCGCTCGTGCCCGAACTGGTTCCAGATCGGGCTCTTGCCGCCGGTGAAGCTGGTGTAGCGCGGCGCTCCACTGCTGGTGGTGCCGCCCCACAGCCCGGCCGATACCGTGCCGCCGGTAAAGGTCGGGTGCGTGTCGTCGGACTGGATGTAGTCGAACGACGAGGTCGAGGTCACGAACTTGGTGTTCGCATCGCGCAGCGTCGGACGCAGGGTCGACGTGATGCGGGTGACGTAGGCCGACTCGGTGTCGCCCGGCACGTAACGCAGGGCCACCGCGTCGACCCGCCCGTCGCCGTTGGTGTCGTAGTCGGCGCCCATGTACTCGGCGAACGAGTCGGCGCACTGGAAGCCCTTCTGGCGGGCGTACTCGCACATCCAGAAGTTCATGCGTGCCAGCACCGGCAGGAAGCGGTCGCGCAGGTTGACCGTGGCGCCGGTGGCGGCGTCGCGGCAGGAGCTCTGCACATTGTCGGCGGCGTAGCCCGGATAGTAGAGGTTGGCGATCACCTTCAGGCGCACGTTGGGACTGGCGTTGGCGTTGATGTAGTCCATTGCCGCTGCAACGTAGGTCTTGCAGTTGTTGACCGCGGTATCGAGCACGCCGTAGTTGCAGGTGCCGGACTGCCCCTTGAATGCGGTGCGCGCCTGCAGGCCGTCGTTGCCGCACATCTCGAAGGTGACCACGCGGGTCGAGGCGGCCTGCATCCACGAGCGCTCGGCCACGATCTTGTTCTGGTACACGTCGGAGGCGACCGCGCCCGACTTCGTGCGGCGGACGGTCTCGATGTCGGCGTTCCAGCGTGCCGACAGGTATTCACCATCGACGGTCGGCGCCGCGTAGCGCGCCGCGTTGCTGACCGATCCGTTGTAGCCGGCATAGATCGAGTCGCCGTAGGCGACGATCCTGTAGTTCGCCGTGGTGCCGGCGCGGTCGATGGTCCACGAGACGTTCTGGTTGAGCGTGTTGGCGGATGCCTGCGTGCCGAGCGAAAGCAGCACGGCGGCGGCCAGCCACCGCAGGGCGGTGCCGCGGAACGGAATGTTCATGATTCTCCCCGATCAGTGTGATGGGTCGCGGTGACCGCAGGGCCGTCCGCTCCCGGGTTGTGTTGACGATGCAGCATGGCTCGGCGCCCTTGCGGGCGTCCCCCCGCGCCGGGCGCGAGTGTCTCCGCCAGTGAAGGACTCGTCACGATGCGGTGCAGCAAAAGGGTGTCGCGGTGGGGCGGCGGGTTCCCCATCGCGGCCAGCCGTGCGACAGTCGGCTACCGCGCGCCGCCCGTGCTCTGCAGCATGCCCGACCTGCCTGCCCATCCGATCGGTGTTCCCGGCCAGCCCTGGGGCGCCGCGGAGCGCGCGCGCTGGCTGGCGACGCAGGTGCGCCGGCGCGGCTATGGCGCCGATGTGCTGGACCCGGCGCAGTCGCTCGCCGGCCGCTTCGTGCTGCAAACCTACGGCGAGATCGGCGGCCCCGGCGAGCGTTATCCGCTGCTGGTGCTGCGCAGCCGCGGCTGGCGGGACGACCTGCCGGTGGCGCTGGTCACGGGAGGCGTGCACGGCTACGAGACCAGCGGCGTGCATGGTGCGCTGGCCTTCGCCGCCGGCGAGGCGGCGAGGTTCGACGGCGCGGCCAACCTGCTGGTCGTGCCCTGCGTGAGCCCCTGGGCCTACGAGCGCATCCACCGCTGGAACGCCGATGCGGCCGATCCGAATCGCGCGTTCCGGACCGGCACCGCGGTGCCTGAGGCTGCAGCCCTCATGCAACTCGTGGCGCCGCTGTCGGACCGCGTCCTGGTGCATGTCGACCTGCATGAGACCACCGACAGCGACGAGACCGAGTTCCGCCCGGCGCTGGCCGCGCGCGACGGCCAGCCGTTCCAGCCCGGCCACATTCCCGACGGTTTCTATGTGGTCGGCGACGCCGCCAACCCGCAGTTGCCCTTCCAGCGGGCGATCGTCGCCGAGGTGGCGCAGGTGACCCACATCGCGCTGCCGGACGCGCGCGGCGAGATCATCGGCTCGCCGGTCGTCGCCGAGGGCGTGATCCTGTATCCGTTCCGCGAACTCGGGCTGTGCGCCGGGCTCACCGAGGCACGCTACACCACCACCACCGAGGTCTATCCGGACAGCGCGCGCGCGACCCCGGCCCGGTGCATTGCGGCCCAGGTCGCCGCCGTCCGCGCCGCGCTGACGCATGCGCTGGCGAACCGCTGAGTCGGGTCGCCGGACCGATCACACGCCGTGACCGGCTTGCTGACCCTGCTGCCGCCGATCGTCGCGCTGCTGTTGTGGGCGCATTGGTACGCCGAGGGCGATGCGCATCCGGCATGGAAATGGACCGTGCTGTTGCTGTCGCTGTGCGCGGTCTGGCTGCAGTTCTTCACCGAGACTTGGGCGGCGGGGCTGCTGTTGCAGGTGGTGATCGCGACCGGCCTGTTGCTGTGGAACCGCTGGCACGACGCGCGCTACGGCTGACCCGGGACGCTTGCCCGTCGTCCCGGACCCGCGCAGCGGGACTCCACGCAACCGGGGGCGCGATCGGCCCGGGCGTGGGCATCTTGGCAAGCCACGCCGCCGTGTTACCCTCGCGTGAACCCGGAGTGGACGTGCCGTGAGGGTCACGGTGTCGCCGCCTGCGGGTCGGGCGGGGACCGGATGGCTGCAAGGGCGGACGACACGGTGACCGTGGAGCAGGCGCTCACCCACGGCGCGCGGCTGCTGCCGCTCGATGCGGCCGCGGCCCGGGCCCAGGCCGAAGAGATCCTGCGCGTCCATCCATCGCAGCCCGAAGCACTGCGCCTGCTGGCGAAGTCCTGTCTCGCACTCGACGATGCGCAGCGTGCGGTCGCGTTGCTGGCGGCCGTGGCCGGAATGCTGCCGCGGTCGTCGCGCGCGCACCTCGAGCTCGGCGAGGCGCTGGGTCGCGCGGGACGCGGCGACGCGGCGATCCGCGCGCTGCAGCGCGCGATCGCGCTGCAGCCGGACCAGCCCGGGGCGTGGCTGGCACTGGGCGACCATTTGGCGGCGTCCGG
Organism: Proteobacteria bacterium UBA4656; assembly: GCA_002405525.1. Taxonomy (GTDB): domain Bacteria; phylum Pseudomonadota; class Gammaproteobacteria; order Xanthomonadales; family Ahniellaceae; genus UBA4656. The sequence continues at coordinate 106,590 of DHLY01000058.1, read as the reverse complement.
CGACGAGGTCGGCGCCGAACACGCCTACGCGCAGCATCTGCGCTTCGCCGCGTCCGACCCGGGTCTGCTGGCGGCCGGCGCCGCGCTTGCCGAGGGACGGCTCGACGAGGCGGAGGCGCGCCTGCGCGCGCGGCTGTCGGATGCGCCCAGCGACGTTGCGGCGCTGCGCATGCTGGCCGAGGTGGCGGCGCGGCTCGGTCGCCACGAGGATGGCGAACTGCTTCTCGAGCGTTGCCTCGAACTGGCGCCGGACTTCCATGCGGCGCGGCAGAACTATGCGCTGGTGCTGTATCGCGGCAACCAGCCGGCTCGCGCGCTGGCCGAGATCGAGCGCCTGCTGGCGCACGATCCCTACCATCCGTCCTGGCGCAACCTCAAGGCGGTGGTGCTGGGCCGGATCGGCGACTACGACGGGGCGCTCGGCCTGTTCGCCGCGCTGCTGGCCGAGTATCCCAACAATGCCCGGCTTTGGTTGAGCCAGGGTCACACGCTCAAGACCGCCGGTCGCCGGGAAGAGGCGATCGAAGCCTATCGGCGCGCGATTGCGCTGCAGCCGTCTTTCGGCGAGGCGTACTGGAGCCTTGCCAACCTCAAGACCGTTCGCTTCGAGGATTCCGACGTGGCGGCCATGCGCGAGCAGCTCGCCGCGCCCGACCTGGCGCCGGCCGACCGCTGGCACTTCGAGTTCACGCTGGGGAAGGCGCTCGAGGACCGCGCGGCATGGGAAGCGTCGTTCCGCCACTACGCCGAAGGCAACCGTCTGCGCCGCGCCGCGGTGCCGCACAGCGCGCAGGCGATCACGATGCGTGTGCGCCGCGCGAAGAAGGTCTTCACCCGCGAATTCTTCGACGCGCGCCGCGGCTGGGGCTGCCCCGCGGACGACCCGATCTTCGTGGTCGGGCTGCCACGCTCGGGTTCCACCCTGGTCGAGCAGATCCTGTCGAGCCACCCGCAGGTGGAAGGCACGATGGAACTGCCCGAAGTCATCTCGATGACGCGCATGCTGCGCCGGCAATCCGGGCGCGGCGAGCAGCACACCTACTACGACGCGCTGGCCGAACTCGGCGCCGACGAGGTCCGCGCGCTCGGCGAGTCCTACATCGAGCGCACGCGCATCCTGCGGCGCAGCGGCGCGCCGCGTTTCGTCGACAAGATGCCGAACAATTTCATGCATCTGGCGCTGATCCACCTCGCATTGCCGAACGCGCGAATCGTCGACGCGCGGCGCCACCCGATGGCCTGCGGGTTCTCCTGCTTCAAGCAGCACTTCGCCCGCGGGCAGAATTTCACCTATTCGCAGGAAGATCTCGGCCGCTACTGGCGCGACTATGCCGACCTGATGGCGCACTTCGACGCCGTGTTGCCGGGCCGCGTCCACCGCGTGGTCTACGAGCGCATGGTCGTCGATACTGACGGCGAGGTGCGCGCGCTGCTCGACCACCTCGGCCTGCCGTTCGACGCGCGTTGCCTGCGCTTCTTCGAGAATGATCGGCCGGTGCGTACCGCCAGTTCCGAGCAGGTGCGCCGGCCGATCTACCGCGAGGGCGTGGACCACTGGCGCCACTATGAGAACTGGCTGGGTCCTCTCCGGCAGGCGCTCGGTGCCGCCATCGACACTTATCCCGAAGCGCCGGCGGCCGATCCCGCCGACGCGAGGGCAACCGCAACCTGACCCTGATCCGAACCAGGAGACGCCGATGAACCGCTCCGATGCCCCCGCACCCGTCGCCGAGTCCTTCGCGCCCAGCCGCCTGCGGCTGGTCAGCGCGATCTGGCTCGCGCTGGGCGCCGCCCCGATCGCTTTCGCACAGCAGCCGCTGGACGCCGCGGCCGACGCCGCGCCGGATGCCGCCGCCGATCCCGCGACCAGCGCCGAGGCGCAGGACCAGCAAGGCGGCTCGCGGACTCTCGAGGCGGTGACGGTCACCGCGCAGAAGCGCGCCGAGAACCTGCAGGAAGTGCCGATCAGCATCCAGGTGCTCGGCGTGGAGAAGCTGCGCGAGTTGCAGGTCGCCGACTTCGACGACTTCGCGCGCTACTTGCCGTCGGTGTCGATCGAGTCCGGCGGCCCGGGCTTCGGCCAGGTCTACATGCGCGGCGTCGCCTCTGGCTCCAACGGCAACCACTCCGGCCCGCTGCCCAGCGTCGGCCAGTATCTCGACGAGCAGCCGATCACCACCATCCAGGGCGCTCTCGACATCCACGTCTACGACATCGAGCGCATCGAGTCTCTGGCCGGACCGCAGGGCACGCTGTACGGCGCCAGTTCGCAGGCGGGCACGATCCGCATCATCACCAACAAACCCGACCCGAGCGGCTTCAGTGCCGCCTACGGCATCGAGGCCAACAAGGTCACCGAAGGCGGTGCCGGCGGCGTCGGAGAGGCCTACGTCAACCTGCCGATCGGGGACAGCGCGGCGGTGCGGCTGGTGGCTTGGCGCAAGCGTGACGCGGGCTACGTCGACAACGTGCGCGGCACGCGCACCTTTCCGACCTCGGGCATCACCGACAACAACTTCGACCTCGCCAAGGACGACTACAACTCGGTCGACACCACCGGCCTGCGTGCTGCACTGAAGATCGACCTTGCCGACAGTTGGACCGTCACACCGACGGTGATGGCGCAGCGCACCAAGGGCGGCGGCCTGTTCGCCTTCGACAGCACCAAGGGCGACCTCGAACTCAGCCATGGCTATCCCGAGCGATCCGACGACCGCTGGAACCAGGCCGCGCTCACCGTGCAGGGCAAGATCGGAAACTTCGATCTGGTCTACGCCTTCGCCAACCTCAACCGCGACGTCGAGGTCGACAGCGACTACTCGGACTATGCCTTCTGGTACGACACGCTGTACGGCTACGGTGCCTACTTCTACGACGACGACGGCGAGTTGGTGAACCCCTCGCAGTACATCCAGGGGCGCGACATCTACCGCAAGCGCAGCCATGAGCTGCGTCTGTCCTCGCCGGCCGACGACCGCTTGCGCTTCACCGCCGGCGTCTTCTGGCAGCGCCAGACGCACGACATCCAGCAGCGCTACCGTGTCGACGATCTGGCGGCGATCCAGTCCGTGACCGGTTGGGAAGACACCATCTGGTTGACCAAGCAGCTGCGCACCGACAAGGACAAGGCGCTATTCGGCGAGATCGCCTATGACCTCACCGACGCGCTCACCCTCAGTGCCGGTGCGCGCTTCTTCGGCGTCGACAACAGCCTGAAGGGCTACTTCGGCTTCTCCCGCAACTATTCGTCGCGCACCGGCGAGGCGGCCTGCTTCGACCAGACCGACTTCCGCGGCGCGCCGTGCATAAACCTCGACAAGAAGGTCGACGAGAACGACCGCGTCGGGAAGGTGAACCTGACTTACCAGTTGACGCCGGAAAAAATGATCTACGCGACCTGGTCGGAGGGTTATCGTCCAGGCGGCATCAACCGCCGCGGCACGCTGCCGCCGTACCTTTCGGACTTCCTCACCAACTGGGAGGCGGGCTGGAAGACGACCTGGCTCGACAACACGCTGGCCTTCAACGGCGCGGTGTTCCTCGAGAAGTGGGACGACTTCCAGTTCGCGCTGCTCGGCGCCAACGGCCTCACCGAGATCAAGAACGCCAACCAGGCCGAGATCCGCGGCCTCGAGATGGACCTGCAGTGGGCGGTGAGCTACAACTTCACGATGACTGGCGGGGTCGCGTTCTACGATGCCGAGCTGACCGAAAACTACTGCGGACGCACCGACAGCGCCGGCAGGCCCATCACCGCCTGCGCCGAGCCGCAGGCTCCCGAGGGAACGCAGCTGCCGATCACCGCCAAGGTGAAGGGCAACGTCACCGGTCGCTACAACTTTGACTGGGGCGACCGCGCCGCCTACGTGCAGGGTGCGGTCGTCCACGAGGCCGAGCGCAAGTCCGACCTGCGGCTGGTCGAGCGCGGGATCCTCGGCGACCTGCCGGCCTACACCACCCTGGATGTTTCTGCCGGCTTCGGCAAGGACGACTGGAAGGTGGACTTCTACGTCCGCAACCTCACCGACAAGCGCGGCGAAGTGTCCCGCTTCGCGCAGTGCGCCGAGGCGGTCTGCGGGCAGCAGGTCTACATCGTCCCCATCCAGCCTCGCATCTTCGGCGTGCGGTTCTCGCAGGAGTTCTGAGCGGTAACAGCAGGACTCGGCTTCCTTCTCTCCTCGTGGGAGAAGGTGGCCGGAGGCCGGATGAGGGGTGCTGCTCCGCTGGGGCCGCGTCCCTCGTGCCGCGATGGATGCCGATGGGTACGCGGGTCGAGCGTCGCCATTCCGGCTTGCCGTGGCAGCATCCGGCCTCGCGGTCGGTCCCGTCCCCTCTCCCCCAGCCCCTCTCCCACGAGGGGAGAGGGAAGCAAGGCAAGTTCCCCATGATCCCCAGCACGACCGCGCCCGACCCCGAACGTCCCCTCGACGAGGCCGTCGCGCTCGACGTCGCGTGGTACGTCGATCCCGCGCGGCTCGCGCGTGAACGCGACCTCGTCTTCGTGCGCTCTTGGCAGCTCGCCGCGCACCATGGGCAACTGGCGAACGAGGGCGACCACGTGGTCGCCGACGTGGCCGGCCGCGAGGTCCTGATCCTGCGCCACCCGGACGGTGGCCTGCGCGCCTTCCACAACGTCTGTCGCCATCGCGCGGGGCCGCTGGCGCGTGGCTGCGGCAGCGGGATGAAGCAGATCTCCTGCCGCTACCACGGTTGGACCTACACCCTTGACGGGGTGCTGCGCGCCGCGCCCGAGATGCAGAACGCTCGCGATTTCGACCTCGGCGGGATCCGCCTTCACGCGGTACGGGTGCATGAATGGCAGGGTCTGGTTTTCGTCGCGCTGTCGCCCGCAGTGCCGCCCTTCGAGCAGGTGTTCGGCGGCATCGCCGAGCGCATCCGCCCGCTGGACCTCGGCGCGCTGCGCTTCCTGCGCCGCGTGGCCTACGACATCGACTGCCACTGGAAGGTCTACGTCGACAATTTCCTCGAGGGCTACCACCTGCCGCACGTCCATCCGGGCCTGAGTCGCGTGCTCGACTACCGCGCCTACGACACCGAAGTTTTCGACTGGTATTCGCTGCAGCACTCGCCGCTGCGCAACAACGCCGGCATCTACGGCGACGGCGAGGCCTGGTACTACTGCGTGTATCCGAACACCATGCTCAACATCATGCCGGGCCGCCTGCAGACCAACCGCGTCGTTCCGCTCGACGTGCGCCGCTGCCGCGTGGAATTCGACTACTACTACGCCGACGATCCGCAGGCTCTGGCGCGTGCGCAGGGCGACGAGACCTTCTCCGACGAGATCCAAGCCGAGGACATCGCGATCTGCGAGGCCGTGCAGCGCGGGCTCGAATCCGGTGTCTACACGGCGGGCCGCTTGTGCCCGAAGCGCGAATCCGGGGTCTGGCATTTCCAGAACCTGCTGCGGCGAGCCTACGCGACGGGCGAGGGCGCGCCCTGATGCGGTGCTACGCGCTGGCGCTGGGCGTGCTGCTGCTGTCGCCGGTCGCCGCGGCCGACGGCGACAGCTACTGGGTGAAGCCCGACGCCGTGCTCGACGTGGAACGCGGTGCGCTGCGCGATGGCCTGGCGATCCGTGTCGATGGCGAGCGCATCGGCGAGATCGTGCCGGCCAGCGCCATCCCCGACGGCGCGAGCGTGCTCGACTGGTCCGGCCACGTGGCGATGCCAGGGCTGATCGACCTGCACACGCACCTGGTCGGCGACATCCAGGGCGCAAGTCCCGCCGCCCCGCTGCTCAGTTCGGCCGCGCGCGACGCGCTGGTCGGCGCGGCCAACGCGCGTGCCACCCTGCATGCCGGCTTCACCACGGTGCGCGACGTCGGCACCTACCGCGCCTTCGTCGACGTCGCCCTGCGCGACGCCATCAATGCCGCCCAGGTCGAGGGGCCTCGCATGTACGTCGCCGGCGCCTACCTGACGGTCAGCAAGGGTGGTGGCGAGGTCACCGGGCTCGCGCCCGACGTGGAGCCGCCCGCCGAGATGCGCCGCGGCGTGGCGGACGACGTGGCCATGGTGCGCCGGCGCGTGAGGGAACTCATCAATGGCGGCGCCGACTTCGTCAAGGTGATCGCCACCGGCGCGGTGCTGACCGCCGGCACCACGCCGGGCGCGCCCGAGTACGACGAGGCCGAACTGCGTGCCGCGGTCGACGAAGCCGCCAACGCCGGTCGTTTCGTGGTGGCGCACGCGCACGGCGCCGAGGGCATCCACCGCGCCGTGCGCGCCGGCGTGCGCAGCATCGAGCACGGATCGTACCTGGACGCCGAGGGCATCCGCCTGATGCGCGAGCACGGCACCTGGCTGGTGGCCGACGTCTACAACGGCACGTACATCGCGCAGGTCGGTCGGCGTGATGGCTGGCCGGCCGAGATCCTGCGCAAGAACGACGAGACCACCGGCACCCAGCGCGCGGGTTTCCGCGAGGCGGTCAAGGCCGGCGTGCGCGTCGGCTTCGGCACCGACGCCGGCGTGTTCCCGCATGGGCTCAACGCACGCCAGTTCGCCTTCATGGTCGAACACGGCATGACGCCCGCGCAGGCGATCCGCGCGGCGACCGTCGACGCCGCGCGCGCGCTCGGCCGCGAGGGCGAGTTCGGCGTGATCCGCGAAGGACTCGCCGCCGATCTCATCGCCGTACGCGGCGATCCGCTGGCCGACGTTCGGCGGCTGGAGGACGTGCGCGCCGTGATTGCTCGCGGCCGCGTCGCGGTCCCTCTGCGCCACGGCGATGTCGCCCGGTGAGGGGCGACGCCGCCGCCGGCACGCCGCAGCGCGTGCTCGGCTTCTGGATGTGCACCGCCCTGGTGATGGGCAACACCATCGGCATGGGCATCTTCCTGCTGCCGGCGAGCCTCGCGCCCTACGGCTGGAACGCCCTGCTGGGATGGATCGTGACCGTGGTCGGTTGCCTGTGCATCGCGCGCGTGTTCGCCCGGCTGGCGCGTCGGCTGCCCGGCGAGGACGGCGCCTTCTCGTGGATCCGGATGGCGCTCGGTGCCCGTGCCGCGTTCGCGGTCGGCTGGTGCTACTGGGTGTCGGTGTGGGTGACGCTGGCCACGCTGGCGGTGGGCATCGTCGGATATCTCGGCGCGCTGTGGCCGCCGCTGGCGGTGTTGCCGGCCTGGCCGCTGGGCCTGGCGCTGGTCTGGGGCTTCGTCGGCGTTTCCCTGTTGGGCGCGCGCGCCGGTGGCGGTGTGCAGGTTGCCACCACCCTGCTCAAACTGCTGCCGATGGCGGCGCTGGCGGGGGTCGGACTCTGGCTGTCCGCCACCGCGCCCGGCACGCTGCGCCTCGACTATCCCCGCGCCGAGATCTCCTTCGGCGCCACCCTGGCGGCATCCACCATCGCGCTGTTCGCCATGCTCGGAATCGAATCGGCGTCGTTTCCCGCGCGCGCCGTGCGCGATCCGGCCACCACCATCCCGCGCGCGACCCTGGTTGGCGCCGTGCTGACCGGACTGGTCTACGTAGCCGTCTGCGCGGTGCCGATGCTGCTGCTGCCGCCGGAGCGTCTCGCGGCCTCCGGCGCGCCCTTCGTGGAGGCTTTCGAGGTGGCGGTCGGCGTGGGTGGTGGCCGCTGGATCGCGGTGTTCGTCGTGGTGAGCGGCCTCGGTGCGCTCAACGGCTGGACCCTGCTGGCGGGCGAGCTGACGCGCACCATGGCGCGCGAGGGCGCGCTGCCGGGATGGCTGGCCGTCGACAACCGCCGCGGCGCGCCACAGCGTGCCTTGCTGCTGTGCGGGTCGCTGGCCAGCGCGATGGTGGCGATGTCCTACAGCGGCACCCTGGCGCAGGCCTACACGTTCCTGACCACCGTGGTGACGGCCGCCACGCTGCCGCTGTATCTCGGCTGCGCGCTGGCCCTGTTCGTCCTCTGGCGTCGCGAGGGTGGCGCGCCCGGCGACGGGGCGGCGCTCGCGGCGGCGCTCGGCGGCGGCTATGCGCTGCTCGCGCTCTCCGGGGTCGGCGCCGAATCGCTGGGTTGGGCGCTCGCGCTGGCGCTGGCGGGCGCGCCGATCTACCTGTGGTCGCGGCGCCGCATTCTGCGCGCGTGAACCGGTGCGCTCAGAACCTCTTCAGAAAAACGGCGTCTTTCGCGTTCTTCCAGTCGCGAATTCCGCCCATGCCAGGACTCGCTCCCGCGAATCATGCACTGGCGTGCATGCCCTGCCTGAGAAGCTGTTCCCAGCCGCTCAGCGCAGCGGCACCACGACTTCGTTGCGGCGCATGAACCACGGTGTGATCGGGCCGTTGTAGACGGCGAAGCGCGACGGCCCGGCCGCCTCCAGCCCGTCGCGCGCCAGCGCCGCGAGCAGTTCGGCCTCGTGCTCGCGCCAGTTCGACTCCGACGAGGACCCGGAGAAGCGGCGCACCGCGACCTTCTCGGCCGGGATGTCGACCAGCCGCACCGCGGGATCGTTGGGCAGCGGTGCGGTGTCGCGATCGAAGGCCTTGGGCAGGACGAACTGCATGGTGTGCCCGACCCCGGCCGCCGAGCTGGTCACCGGCACGGTCATGTCGATCTTCTGCGACACCGGCTCGGTGGTCACCGGCACCGTCATCGCGATCTTGCCGCGCGCGGTGTTGTTGCCCTGGATGTAATCGAAGAGGCGTCGGAAGGCACGGTTGCGCGACTGCGAGTAACTGCCCTGGACCGTGGTCTCGACCGCGAGGTGGGCGGCGACCTCGCGCACCTCGTAGCCCTCGGCGGTCGACAGCACGCGGTAGTCGGGCGATTCGTAGGCCATGGCGGTCGCTCCGGCGGCGAGCAGGAGGAGGGCGGCGAGCAGCGGCAGGACGGCGTGTGATCTCATGGCGCGACAGTAGCGTTGGCCGCCTTGCCCTGGCGTGAACGCGTGCCGCGCCCGCGCGCTGACATCGCTCGCGATGCCTCCTTTGGGAGCGAGCATCGCTCGCGACCGCACGCGACGCCGTTCGGCGGGATTCTGGTGCTGCGGTCGCGAGCGATGCTCGCTCCCAAAGGCAGGGGCCCGGCTCAGGCGGCCGCTGCCCTGCGCCCGAACACCTTCTTGCCCGCCAGCACCACCGCCAGCACCGCCGCGCCGGCCAGCACGCCGAACACCCCGTCGAAGGTGGTCAGCAGCAAGGTGCGGCCGATGCCCTCGCCGGCGCCGAGCAAGGCCGTGGCCCAGGCGCCGAAGGTGTCGGCAATGGCATGAATGCCATGCACGACGATGCCGCCGCCGACCAGGAACATCGCCGCCGTGCCCAGGACCGACAGCGCCTTCATGAACCACGGTGCGAAGGCGAGGATGGCGCTGCCCAGCGCGCGCTTGACCGCGGCGAGACCGTCGCCCCGTGCGCGGTACAGGTACACCCCGAGGTCGTCGAGCTTGACGATGCCGGCCACGAGCCCGTAAACGCCCACCGTCATCAGCGTCGCGATCGAGCAAAGTGTCAGCACCTGGGTGGCGAACGGTGCTGCGCTCACCGAGCCCAGCGTGATCACGATGATCTCGGCGGAAAGGATGAAGTCGGTCCTGACCGCGCCCTTGATCTTGTCCTTCTCGAGTGCGACGAGATCCACGTTCGGGTCTGCGACCGCCTTCTTGAGGTCCGCCTCGTGCGCTGCCTTCTTCGCCGGATGCAGGAACTTGTGCGCCAGCTTCTCCACGCCCTCGTAGCAAAGGAACAGCCCGCCCACCATCATCAGCGGCAGGACCGCCCAGGGCGCGAGCGCGCTGATCAGCAGTGCGGCCGGCACCAGGATCACCTTGTTGATCGTCGATCCCTTCGCGACCGCCCACACCACCGGCAGTTCGCGTTCGCTCGCCACGCCCGTGACCTGCTGCGCGTTCAGCGCGAGGTCGTCGCCCAGCACGCCGGCGGTCTTCTTGGCCGCCACTTTGGTCATGACGGAGACGTCATCCAGGATGGTGGCGATGTCGTCGATCAGGGCGAACAGGCTTGAGCCGGCCATTCGGAGTTCAAAATCGGTCCAAGAGAGCGCGGAGTGTACGGGCGGCGGCCTGCCGGCGGTAGGCTGTGTCGATGGTCTCGACGATTCCACGGCTGGTACTGGACACCAATGCCTGCCTCGATCTGTTCGTGTTCAACGACCGGGTCGGCGGCCCGCTGCGCGCCCTGCTGGAATCGAACCGCGCGCTGGCGGTGACGGACGCAGTATGCCGCGCGGAATGGCAGCGCGTGCTGCGCTATCGGCACCTGGCGTTCGAAGCCGAACGCATCGCCGTGGCCGAGGCGGCGTTCGATGCGCTCGTCGTCGAATGGCCCGCTGGGGATGCTGCCGCCCCGCTGGGTTCGCCGGCAGGGCTTGCGTCGCAGGTGCCGACCGCGGCGGCACCCGATACGACTGCGGCGTCGGCCACGAGCCCGATTGCGGCATCGCCACCGCTGCCGCGCTGCAAGGACCCCGACGACCAGAAGTTCCTCGAACTCGCCGCCCGCTGCGCGGCCCGCGTCCTCGTCACGCGCGACGACAGCCTTCTGCGCCTGTCGCGCCGCGGGCAGGCGGTCGCCGGCTTCATCGTGCTGCCCCCGCTGGCCGCGGTCGCGCTGCTGGAACAGGCTTCGCCGCCCGTATAGGAGCCTTGCGCGCAGTGCGACCAGACCTGCCGAAAGGTCGAAAAAGTCGCGGCGCGCTCGACGCGTTCACCGGGCAACTCGGCGCCCGGTCGGTTCAACCCCGCTCCCGATTGCGTAGAATGGCAGGGTCGGGGGCGATGCAGCGTCAGCGCAAAGCGCGGTACTCCGCGGCCACGTCCTCGAACCGCGCGTCGATCGACGCCGATGGCGGCGCGCCCAGCCGCGACACCACCACGATCGCCAGCGCAGCCAGCACCACGCCCGGCACCATTTCATACAGGCCGAACCAGGCGTACTGCTTCCACACCAGCACCACCGCCGCGCCCACCACCATGCCGACCAGCGCGCCGTTGCGCGTCATGCGTGGCCACAGCAGCGACAGCACCACCACCGGGCCGAAGGCGGCGCCGAAGCCGGCCCAGGCGTAGCTCACCATGTCGAGCACGCGGTTCTCCGGGTTCCACGCGAGCAGGATCGCCACCACCGCGACCGCGAGCAGGGTCAGCCGCCCCACCCAGACCAGCTCGCGCTGGCTGGCGCGCGGGCGCAGGAAGGGCTTGTAGAGGTCTTCCGTCAGCGCGCTGGAGCACACCAGCAGCTGGCAAGACAGCGTGCTCATGATCGCCGCCAGCACCGCGGCCAGCAGCACGCCGCCGATCCACGGATTGAACAGTTCGCGCGAGAGCACCAGGAACACGCGCTCCGGGTTGGCATCGATGAGGGCCTTGGCCTCGGGGTTGCCCAGCGCCCAGGCGATGCCGAAGAAGCCGCAGGCCATCGCGCCGGCGAGGCAGAGCACCATCCAGGTCATCGCGATGCGCCGCGCCGGTGCGATCGCGGCGGCCGATTCCGCCGCCATGAAGCGGGCCAGGATGTGCGGCTGGCCCACGTAGCCGAGGCCCCAGGCCATCAGCGACAGGATGCCGACGAACGTCGTCCCGTGGAACCAGTCCAGCCGTGCCGGGTCGAACTGCTGCACCAGCGCCACGCTTTCCGCCGGCCCGCCCGCAGAGGCGATCACCACCACCGGCGCGATCAGCAGGGCGAGGATCATCAGCGTGGCCTGCACGGTGTCGGTCCAGCTCACCGCGAGGAAGCCGCCGATCGCCGTGTAGGCGATGGTCGCCGCCGCACCGGCCAGCATCGCCACCGGGTAGGACACTTCGAACAGGCTCTCGAACAGGCGCGCGCCGGCCACGATGCCCGAGGCCGAATAGATCGCGAAGAAGACCAGGATCACCAGCGCCGGGATCACCCGCAACAATCGGCTCGTGTCCTCGAAGCGCGCGGTGAAGTAGTCGGGCAGGGTGAGCGCGTTCTGCGCCCGCTCGGTGTAGATGCGAAGGCGCGCCGCCACGTAGCGCCAGTTCGCCCAGGCGCCGATGACCAGCCCGATCGCGATCCAGGCCTCGCTGGCCCCGCCCGCGTACAGCGCCCCCGGCAGACCCATCAGCAGCCAGCCGCTCATGTCGGACGCACCCGCGGCCAGCGCCGTCACCCACGGATTGAGGCTGCGGCCGCCAAGAATGAAGTCGTCGAAGTCCCGCGTACGCCGCCAAGCCCAGAAGCCGATCAGCAGCATGCCGGCGATGTAGACGCCGAAGGTGGCGAGGGTGGGCAGGGTGGCGGTCATGGGCGGCGGCGGGCGAGTGGAAAGGCCGCATGACAATGCAAGTGGGGGGCGGCGTCAATCCGCGCTGCGGGGATCTCATCGACTTGGGTCTTGCCACTCCAATCGCCCATCCACCACCACGTGCGAGCGCCCGCCGACCCACACCGTGCCGTCGGCGTCGATGGCGACGTCGAGTCGCGCGTCGTGGCCGATCTCGCGGCCCTGGCTCACGTTGTAACCGCGAGACAGCGTGCCGGTGGGTTCCCGTTCGCGCAGCCACGACGCAATGAGGCCATTGGCGGCGCCGGAGGCGGGGTCCTCGTCGATGCCCACGCCGCAGGGAAAGGCGCGCACGACCAGGGCGGGAGACGGTCCCGCTTCGCGCGCGAAGGCGGCGATGCCGAGGCTGTCGGTGGCGCGGGCCAGCGCGGCGATGGCGGCGTGCGGCGCGCGCCAGGCGCGTAGCGCCGCGGGATCGGCGAACTCGACCACCCACCAGCGCCGGCCGCCTTCCACCAGTGCGGTGGGCGAGGGGCCGGTCGCGACGCCGTCGAGGATGAAGGCGAGGCTGGAATCGAGGTCGGGCGCGCGGCGCACGCAGCGCGCGGCCGGCGACTGCACGGCGATGCGCCATTCGCCGGCCGGGCCTTGGACGCGCAGCGGCAGCAGGCCGGCGCCGCATTGCTGCACCAGCCGGCCCTGCGGCGCCATCGCGGCACCCGTGGCGAGCACGGCGTGTGCGGTGCCGACGCTGGGATGGCCGGCGAAGGGGATCTCGCGCACCGGGGTGAAGATGCGCACGCGGTAGTCGGCGCCCGGCTGCGTCGGCGGCAGCACGAAGGTGGTTTCGACCAGGTCCAGCCAGCGCGCCAGCGACTGCAGCCGACGATCGTTCCAGCCATCGGCACCCAGCACCACGCCCAGCGGGTTGCCGCCGCCGGCGCGTTCGGCGAACACATCGAGTTGCAGGAATCGGATCTGACGCACCACGCGAGCCTAGCCGATCGCGCCAAAGCGCTACACCGCGCGCGTGCAACAATCCACACAATGCGCGCTCCCGATGACATCCTGCAATCGCCGCGCTTGCTGCTGCGCCGGTTCCGCGACGACGCGGCGCACTTCGAACACTACGCCGCGCTCTATGCGGACCCCGAGGTGGCAGTCCACGTCGGCGGCGTGCAGTCGCGCGAGGTGGCGCAGCGCACCTATGCCGAGCGCGTGCTCGACTACTACCCGCGCCATCCGGGGCTGGGTATCTGGGCGACCTTCGAGCGTCATACCGGCGCCTTCGCCGGCCTGCACCTGCTCAACCACATCCGCGGCGAGGACCACATCCAGGTCGGCTATACGCTGCGCCGCGCCATGTGGGGCCGCGGTTATGCGACGGAAATGGCGCGCGTGGTGATGCGGCACGGCTTCCGCACGCTGGGGCTGCCGGCGATCCATGGAATCGTGAACCTCGATAACCTGGTTTCGCAGCGCGTGCTGCTGAAGCTAGGCATGCGGCGCGAGGGCGAGCGGACATTCGCGCAGTACGGGCCGAAGCCGCTGGCGTGGTTCGCGTGCACGCCGCGGGAACTTCGCGGCGAGGATGACGGCGCCGGCTGACTTCGCCCGCCGCGTGACGGCGCTGCGTGCAGCGCGATAGGACTGCCGCGGGATCGAGGAACACGCACCGCCCGCTCCCGCACTTCCGGTGAGAACCGCTTCGTCTTGTCCATCGCTCCGTACTCTCAAGGTTTGGAGCCTCCGGGAAAGTCGGGG
>DHLY01000058.1:92245-92411 GCA_002405525.1 Proteobacteria bacterium UBA4656 | reverse complement strand
AATTTGCTGAACTCACTGCGGGATACTCCTGAACTTTAGCTTTGGCAGCCCGGGCAAGTGTACAACCGCCGCCCGCCCGTCTCGGTGCGCGCGACGAACTCGCCGCACGTCCAGCAGGGCAGGCCGTCGCGGCCGAAGACGTGGAAACGGCGCGCTTCGAAGGACA
>DHLY01000058.1:91899-92111 GCA_002405525.1 Proteobacteria bacterium UBA4656 | reverse complement strand
GGAAACGGCGCGCTTCGAAGGACAGTCCCTCGGCCTTCAGGTGCTGCGCGCGTTGCCAGTCGTTGGTGACGCCCGCGCGCTTCCACGCCTGGCGGCCGACGGCGACGATGGACGCGGCGAGCGTGGCGCGTTCCTCCGCGTCGAGGTCCTTCGGCCGTCGCTCGGCGCGCAGGCCCGCCACGAACAGCATCTCGCTGCGCAGGTAGTTGCCG
>DHLY01000058.1:91486-91769 GCA_002405525.1 Proteobacteria bacterium UBA4656 | reverse complement strand
ATCTCGCTGCGCAGGTAGTTGCCGATGCCGGCCACGAAAGCCTGGTCGAGCAGCACGGCCGCTAGCGTGCGGCCGGCGAAGCGTCGATCTTCGAGCTGCGCGCGCACCAGTTCGGGCGTGGTGCTGTCGTCGAGCAGGTCGGGCCCGAGCTTGGTCAGGAAGGGATGGGCGGCGATCCCTTTCGCGTCCAGCACCGCGATGTCGGAGGCGCTGTAGAGCAGGATGGCGTCGGTGTCGGTCTCGATCGCCAGCCGCAGCTCGCGCGTGGTGGGGGGGGGGGGGG
>DHLY01000058.1:83492-91364 GCA_002405525.1 Proteobacteria bacterium UBA4656 | reverse complement strand
GGGGGGGGGGGCGCGGGCGCCCCCCCCCCCCCCCCACCACCCACCGGCCATAGAGCTGATTGTGGCTGTAGATCGTCAAACTGCCCTCGAAGGCGGTCAGCAGGGCCTTGCCGCGCGGGCGGATACGCAGAATGCGTCGCCCGGAAAGCCTGGCGCCGAAACGGCGCAGCGGCGGCAGGCCGAAGCTCACCTCGCGGGCGATATCGCCTTCGACCGCCCGCGCAAGGCGGTCGGCGGCGCGGCGGATCTCGGGGCCTTCGGGCATCCCCACAGACTCAGGGATCGCAAGTCCACCGCGCGTGAATCCGTGCCGCCCGTCGCACCCGCGCCGCCGGGTGTCAGGTACCCTGTCGATGCATGTTGCGCCGGATGCGGCGAACGGCAGACTCCGGGACGACCGGCATCGATCGGGGAGTGGAGGGATGGGGTCGCACGGCTGGGCAGGTTTGACGATTGCGCTGCTGGTTGCGGCGGGTGCCGCACGCGCTCAGAGCGACGCTCTTCGCACACAGGCCGAACAGAGCCTGCGCGCTTTTTCCGTCTGGGCCGAAGGCGAGGCGTCCGGGCGCTTCGATGCCGCAGCGGTCGCCGAGGGCCTGCGGCTGGCGCAGGGCCGCCGGGACGCGATGAAGTTCCTGATCGCGGAGGACCCGGCGGCGGCCATCTCAGCGGCGCTGCCCCATGCGCTGCGCGCCCGTTTGCCGGCGGAGATTGCCGTCCTGCTGGAGGAGCGCATCGACGGCGAGGGCCTGCTGACCGAATTGGTGACCATGTACCACGACCATCCGCCCGGGCATGCGCATCACGAGGGCGACTTCCACCGCTCGGTGCGCACGCCGGTGGTGGCGATCGGTGAGCGGCGTTTCTTCTCCTTCCCCCATGGCCGCCGGCTCGGCGTGCGCAGCCTGCGGCCGGTGCCGGTGCACGGCATCGCCATCGATGGCGACCTCGCACTGTCGGAACTGCCCTACCGCGTGGTGGCCGATGGCGAGACGGTGTCCGGTGCGCGCCCGGCATCCCCGCGCACCTGCGGCAGTGGCTCCCGGCAGCCGGTCGAACAACGCCTCGTGGTCACGGGGACCCAACTGCAGATGGTCTGCGATCCGGACGAACTCGAGGCGCTGTCGCAGCATTGGGGGCTCATCGAGCGTGACGGCACCGATGGTCGGTTCGTGGCGCCGCTGGCGGAAACGCATTCGACCTGGACCACCGGACCGAAGACCTTCCTGTACATCCGCGCGCGATTCGCCGACCAGGACCCGGCGGCGCTGCCGTCGCTGCAGACGGTGACCAACACGGTCACCAGCATGCGGGACCACATGCGTGCCTTCAGCTACAACCTGCTGCCCGACATCGCCGGAACCTTCACCGATGTCGTGACGCTGCCGCGGACTGCAGCGGGGTACGGAAGCAACGACATCCAGATCCTGGCCGACGCCGCGAACGCCGCGCTTGCCGCCAACCCGGCGTGGAACCGCGCGAACCACAGTTTCTACGGCGTGCGGTTCGTCGGTGGTCCGGGCGGTTACGCGGGGCAGGCGTATGTCGGCTCCGCCGGTATGTGGATGAAGACCGACGACGGCGGCGTGGCGGCGCATGAGCTGGGCCACAACCTCGGCCTGGGGCACGCGAACTTCTGGACCCCGTCCGCCGGTTCCGGCGATCCGGCCGGCGCCGGCAGCAATTCGGAGTACGGCAACCCCTTCGACCGCCTCGGCGGCGGTGGTGGCCTGCGCTCGCACTTCACGGCCAGCTTCAAGGAGCGTCTGACCTGGCTGCTGGATCCGCAGTTCACGCGCCTGTGGGGCAGCGGTTCGCACCGCCTGGTGTCGCAGGACATCGCGCCGCCGTTGGCGGGCGCCGCAGCCGGCATGTTCCTGCGCGAACGCCTGTGGATGCCGAGCCTCACCTCGGGGCAGGCGCTGCCCAACCCGTTGCCGACGGTGCAGCGTGGCCTTTACTGGTTCGAGCACCGAGCGCAATACGCGAACTTTGACCGCAGCCTCCACGTCAACCTGCAGGGCTCGGCCAACTACCTGCTCGACCTCTCGCCGGGCAGCCGCGACGGCAAGAACGACGGCGGGCTGCAGGTCGGGCGCACGCTCAGCGATCCGGGGCTGGGGCTGCATGTCACGCCGATCGCGAAGTCGGGAACGAACCCGGCGGCCTTCGACTACGTGGTGAACGTCGGTGCGTTCGCCGGCAACCGCGCGCCGACGGTGTCGCTGTCGGCCAATGCGACCAGCGTCGCACCGGGCGCCACCGTGACCTTCACCGCTACCGGTGCCGACGCCGATGGCGATGCGCTGGCCTGGTCCTGGGACTGGGGCGACGGCACCTTCGGCGGAACCAACAGCGCGACCGCAACGCGCAGCTTCCCGACCACCGGGCACTATGCGGTTCGCGCGGCGGCCAGCGACATGAAGGGCGGGCGCGGCAGCGCGAGGCTGCTGGTCACCGTCGGCAGCCCGAGCACTCTGCGCGTCAGTGGGCGCGTGCTGGGCGGCGGGCAGCCGCTGGAGGGCGTGCTGGTGAGCAACGGCCAGACCGGCGGCAACTTTCGCGGCGGCTGGACCGATTCGAACGGCGAGTACACGGTCACCGGGCTTGCCTCGGGCGCGGCCGTGACGTTGTCGGCGGCGGCGGTCGGTCATGCGATCGCGCCTGCGTTCGCCAACCCGCTGACGCCCACCGCGAATGTCGCCGGGCTCGACTTCAACGCCAGCGCGCTGCCGGCGGTGTCGGTAGCTGCAGTCGACGCAAACGCGGCCGAGGCGCCGGGCGACCCGCTGGTGTTCCGCGTCTCGCGCAACGGACCGACCGCGGCGATGCTGCGGGTTTGGTTCGATCGCAGCGGCACAGCTTTCTTCACCGGCGGCACCGGTGGCGACTACACGTTCTCGACGGCTGCGAACCGCCATGTCGAGATCCCGGCCGGCGCGGCCTCCGTCGACCTCGTCGCCAATCCAGTCAGCGACGCGATCAGCGAGCCTGCCGAGACGGTCATCATCGACCTCGTCGATGGCGTCGATTACGAGATCGCATACCCGGCTCGCGCGCAGGGCCGGATCACCGGCCTCGCGGGCCCGCCGAATGACGATTTCGCGGACGCGATCGCGCTGACGGGCACCAGCGCCAACACCAGCGGCACCACGGCGAACGCGACGCTCGAGTTCCTCGAACCGCCGCACAATGGACGGAACGCGAACGGCAGTTCGGTGTGGTGGCGCTGGACGGCGCCCGCTGCGGGGGCGGTGGTGATCGACACCCAGGGCAGCGCGGCGGACACCCTGCTCGCCGTCTACACCGGCGCCGACCTGGCCGACCTGGTGCCACTGGGGGCCAACAACAATTTCGGCAGCGGCAACACCGCCTCGCGCGTCGCCTTCGGCGCACAAGCCGGTGCCACGTACCGCATCGCGGTCGCCGCGCCTTCGGCGTCCGGCGGCACCGGCAACGTGCAGTTGAACCTCGCGCTGGATCTCGGCGAGGCCGACCTGCTGCTTCGCAACGGGTTCGAACCGAACTGATCCGACCTCGCCGCGCGGTTGCGGCGGGGCGTTGGACGATCGTGGAGGCGTGCGCCGTCCAGTCTCTCCGCTGCGGACCAGTCGCTCCCGGGTCGCCGTTGCGGGCCGTGGCCCGCGTGCGCGGCTGTTTCGCGCAGCGCCGGTCAGGCCGCGCGCTCGACCCCGATCCGGTCCCAGAACGCGCGGCAGGCATCCAGAACTGCGGCCGGGGCCTCGACTTGTGGCCAGTGGCCGATGCCGGGCAGTTCGACCACGTCGGGCTGCGGCAGCAGCTTCCGGTAGCGGGCAATGAGCGTCGCGCCCGACACGGGATCGGCGGCGCCGTCGACCAGGCGCAGCGGCACCTGGGTGTGCAGCATCGCGCCGACCCAGCGCGGACGCATCGCCTGCCGCTCGCCGATGTAGGCCAGCAGCCGCGGCGCCAGACGATGTCCGTCGTCGTGCGATACGAGCGTCCAGGCATCGGCCAGCCAGTGCGGCGTGGGCCGCGTGCCCGGGCCGAACACCGCCGCCAGGCTGCGCTCGAAGCGCCGGCGGTCGAGCAGGCGAACCAGCAGCGGTCCCAAGGGCGAAGCCAGCAGGCGCTGGATCGGACGCGGTCGGTGCGCTTCGGGGAAAAGGCCCCCGTTGAGGAACACGATCGAGTCGATCCGGGGACCATCGGTGCCGTCGCGGCGCCGAATTTCGTGGCGGGCCAGCAGCTCCTGCGCCACGCTGTCGCCGAGATCGTGCGCCAGCACGTGCACGCGTGCGATCTCGCGTTCGCGCAGCAGGCGCTCCACCAAGTCGGCCTGCTCGACGACGGTGTAGCGGTGGTCGCGGGGCTTGCTGCTGAAACCGAAGCCCAGCAGGTCGGGCGCGATGAGATGGAAGCGCCCGGCCAGGCCGTGCCACAGCGGCTGCCAGTCGAAGCCGGCGGTGGGAAACCCGTGCAGCAACAGCAGCGCCGGGCGCGTGACGTCTGCCGCTTCGCGGACGAAGATCCGGTGCGGTCCGATGGTCGAATGCAAGCCGAGGGCGCGCCATTGGCGCAGCGCGTCGGAGACGGTCATGGCATCACGTGCAGCACCACGCGATCGTAGCGGCCGGCACGATCGAGCGCGACGATGGCCTGCTCGCCCGGCTGCTCGAAGCGCCACTGCAGCGGGCGCAGGCCGTCACTGCGCCCGACCAGTTGTCCGTTGACCAGCCAGTCAACCGCACCGTCGGCGCCGAGCGCGCGCAGGGCCACGGTCGGCGGTCGCGCGCTGCCTGGCGCGCGGCGCAGCACCGTGCCGGGCAGGGCGCCGTCGATGCGCAGCGCGCCGCGCGCGGGCGCGGCGGCGAGAGTGCAGCCGGGTGCCGTGGGCGGCGGTTCGGATGCAGCCCGCTGCGCGGCGTCGAGCCAGGGCTGCAGGCGAGCAGGCCAGCGCGCGATTTCGCGGGCCGTTAGCGCGCCGTCGGCGCAGTCGGGCGTGGCGCGGCGGCCGCGGGCGTCGACGGTGACCGTGAGGGACAGTGGCTCGGTGGATTCGCGGTCGGGGAAGGTCGGTGGCACCACGCCGTCGATGACCCAGGCGTCCCGCGCCAGCGCGCATGCGCCTTCCGGCGTTTGCTCGACGGCGCGGCCGAGCGGCCAGCAGATGCGCCGTTCGTTCACCGTGGGCGGCGGCGCGGGGGCGGCGCTGTCGGCGGCGTTGCGGGGCAGCGCGTCGACCAGCCCGAACAGCAGCGGCAGCGCGGTCACCGCGCCGTACTGGCCCGGCATCGGGGTGCCGTCGGGGCGGCCGATCCAGACGCCGACCACCCAGCGGGGCGTGGCGCCGATCGCCCACGCGTCCCGATAGCCATACGAGGTGCCTGTCTTCCACGCTACGCGGGCGCGACGGCTGGTATCGAGGCCCTGCACCGATTCGCCGGGGCGTCCGCCGGCGGCCAGCATCTCGCGGACCACGAAAGCAGCGCCTTCGCTCATGAGGCGCTGCTCGCGTAGCGGGGCGTCGGCCGCCAGCCGAACGGGTCCCGCGAGGCCGCCGCGCGACAGCGCCGCATACGCCCCGACCAGCGACTCGAGGTCGGTGCCGGTGCCGCCGAGCACCATCGCGAGGTTGGGCTCGGCGCCGCGCGGCAGCGCCAGCCATACGCCGGCGTGCGCCAGCCGTGCGCTGAATCGCCTGGGCCCGACGCGGTCAAGCAGGTCGACTGCCGGTACGTTGAGCGAGCGCGACAGCGCATCCGCCGCCGACACCGGGCCGTGGAAGGCGTCGCCGAAGTTGGCCGGCCGGTATGCGCCGAAGGACTGCGGTGCGTCGACTAGCAGGGACTGCGAGTGGATCAGTCCGTCGTCGAGGGCGAGCGCGTAGACGAAAGGCTTGAGCGTGGATCCGGGCGAGCGCATGGCGCGTACCATGTCGACATGGCCGAGGCTGTCGGCGTCGGCGAAGCGCGCCGAGCCGACGTAGGCGCGCGCCTCGAGCGTGGCGGCGTCGACCACCAGCACGGCGGCCGAGGTGCGTTCCGGCAGGGCCTCGAGGTGCGAAGTGACGCGGCGCTCGGCC
This sequence comes from Proteobacteria bacterium UBA4656, assembly GCA_002405525.1. GTDB lineage: Bacteria > Pseudomonadota > Gammaproteobacteria > Xanthomonadales > Ahniellaceae > UBA4656. The sequence goes on along the minus strand of DHLY01000058.1, from coordinate 85,297 downwards.
ATCGCCTGCAGGTCAGCGTCCAGCGTGCTGTGCACCAGCGGCGCGCCGCCGTGCTGCGCGCGCAGTCGTTCGGCGGCGAGCGCAGCCAGCATCGGCGGGCGCAGGCGGCGCGCGACGACGGGTTCGAGGCGCGCTTCGTCGAGTGCGCGCCGCGTGCCGAGGCCGAGGTCGGCCAGACGCCCGAGCACCTTGTCGCGCGCCGCGCGCGCGGCCTCCGGGTGGCGGTCTGGTCGCAGGCGGCTGGGCGCCTGCGGCAGCACGGCGAGCAACGCGGCCTCGGCGTGCGACAGTCGGCGCGCCGACTTGCCGAGGAAGGCCCAGGAGGCAGCCTCGACACCCTCGAGGTTGCCGCCGAAGGGCGCGAGGTTGAGGTAAAGGGTGAGGATCTCGTCCTTGGACAGCCGCCGCTCGATCTGCGCAGCACGCAAGGCCTGCTTCAGCTTGCCCAGCGGCGTGCGCGGGATTGGCTCGACAAGGCGCGCGACCTGCATGGTGATCGTGCTGCCGCCGGAGACGACCTCGCCGTGGCGCAGGGCCTGGCCGGCGGCGCGCGCGATGGCGAAGGGATTCACCCCGCGGTGGTGGAAGAACCAGCGGTCCTCGTAGCCGATCAGCGCGTCGAGGTATTCGGGCGCCACGTCGGCCGGCGCGACCCGGTAGCGCCAGACGCCGTCGGCGGCGGGGAAGGCGCGCAGCGGTCGGCCATCGCGCGCCACCACCACGGTGGCGCCGCCGGCCGACAGGTCGGGGATCGGCGGCGGCAGGATTCGGTCGACCAGCAGCCCGGCGCCCATCGTCACCGCCAGTCCGAGCAGCGGGGCGACCTCGCGGCGGCGCAGGCGCTGGCGCAGGCCCTCGGCCACGGCTCAGCGCGCGACCGCGATCCGCTCCGGCGTGGCCGTGCCCACCGCGCGCAGGGCGGGCCGGTACATGTCCTCGACCACCGGCGGCGGCACCACGAAGTCGCCCGGGGACACCGCGCGCACTAGGTAGAACAGGTTGGCCGGCGTGCCGCCCCACAGTTCGATCGCGGCCACGTAGCGGTCGTCGCGGTACTCCTCGAACTTGACCTGCGCGGCGCCCGAACGCTCCGACAGCGCGACGCCGTCGATGGTGACGTTGGCCCACTGGCTGGCGTCGGTGAGGTTGAGGTTCTCGACCTCCAGCCCGCCGGGCAGCAGGTCGACCACCAGCGCGTCGCGCATCGCCTCGGCGCTCTCGACCTTCACGTGCGCGACCAGGACCTCGCCTTCGGCCAGCGACTCGCCGTCCCACTGCGTGCCGTCGGTGCGGTACCAGGTGCGGGTGATGCGGAAGTCGGTGCGCTCGGTCGGCGTGTAGCGGCGCGGGATGCCGCTGACCTCGGTGGTGGCGTAGAGCGGCGCGCCGCCGGACGGCGTGATGCGCACGCCGGCGGCCAGCTGCGCCGGGTCGAAGGCGCGGCTGACCAGCGCGCGGCCGGTCGATTCCGACACGCTGCCGCCGACCGCCACGCTGGCGGCGAAGCTGGTCGGGGCGTCGACCGCCAGCGCGCGGCCGAGGCGCAGCACCGCGAGCTGGTCCTGCGTGCTGAGCCACCAGATTCGGTCCCCGGCGGCCAGTCCGCGCGCGAGGTCGTAGGCGCGCGCCGCGTACTCCGGCTTCGACAGCCCGGATTCGGCGGCGAGCGCCAGCATCACGCCGAGGTCGCGCAGTTCGGAGCCGTAGTCGCCCAGCCAGCGTGGGCGCTTGAAGTCGCGGGTGAAGGCTTCCTCCATCGCCTGGCGCGCGCGCTCGCCGTCGCCCATGCGCTGGAAGGCCGCGGC
>DHLY01000058.1:63587-83194 GCA_002405525.1 Proteobacteria bacterium UBA4656 | reverse complement strand
GCTCGGGCACCGCCTGACCGGATTCGCGTGCGATCAGCAGCATCTCGGCCACGTAGGGCGTCATCGCGGTCACCGGCTGGGTCTCGCCCGGCCACATCGCGAAGTGGCCGCTGTCGGTCTGCATCGAGGCGATGCGCGCGAAGGCGCCGTCCAGCAGGTCGCGGCGCAGCGCGGCGTCCAGCGGGCGCTGCGTACCACTCGTGCCGGGCAGGGTGAGCGGGTCGATGCCCAGCCGGTCGGTGGTCTTGGGGTCGAGCAGCACCAGGGGAAAGGCCTTGCTCGTGGTCTGCTCGATGCAGCCGTAGGGATAGCCGAGCAAGTCGCGCGCGCTGGCCGCGAAGGGCAGCGGCGGCAGGGTTCCGACGCCGATCCGCGCGACCACCGAATCGGGCAGCAGGCCGTCGAGCAGGTCGCCGTCCGGTGCCACCGGGCGCGGCGTTTCGAGCAGCGCATTGCGCACCCGGGTCTCGGCGGGCCAGGGCGGGCGCACTGCGAGCCGGAAGCGGCGTTCCAGCGACAGCCCGCCGCCGGTGATCGACGCCGTGACCTCGCCCACGCCCCAGGTGCCGGTGGCGCGAAGCGGCAGTGTCAGTGTGCGCTTGGCGCCGTCGGCGAGCGTGACGCGGTCGGCCGCGCGGTCCACCGCGACCGGGCCGCTGGCCTTCCAGGCGACACGGAACTCGCCGTCGGCGCCTGACAGGTTGGTCAGGTCGAGGGTGACCTGCGAGCGGTCGCCGGCGGCCATCACGCGCGGCGTGCTGGCCTCGGCGACCAGCGGTGCGCGCACGATGGTGTCGCGCTCGCCGCTGCCGAAGGTGTCGTCGGCGAACACCAGGGCGCGCAGGCGCAGGGTGCCGTTGAAGTCCGGCACCGGCAGCTCAACCGTCGCCGACCCGCTGGCGTCGAGTGCGACCGGCGCGTTGAAGAGGTCGACGGTCTGGATGTCGGCGTTCGGCCGGCGCGCCTGCGGCAGGGTCGGCAGCGCCATGTCGCCGCCGAAGCGCAGCCGCGCGCTGCCGCCCTCGAGGCTCTCGATCACGCGGCCGTAGAGGTCGTGCGCCTCCAGCCCGAGCCGGCGCTGGGCGAAGAACCAGTCGGCCGCGTCCGGCAGCGGGAAGCGGGTGATGTTGAGCACGCCGAGGTCGACCGCCGTGATCCGCACGCGCGCGCTGCGCCCGTCCAGCGCCGGCGCCTTGACCGTCACCGCGAGCGGGTTGCCGGGCCGCATCGTCTCCGGGGCGGCGAGTTCCACCGGCACGCTGCGCGCCGCGCGGTCGAGCTTCACGTGGGCGACGCCGATCGCGCGGTTGGGCGTGACCAGCGCGCTCGAGGAGCCGGGCCGGAACACCACCGCGGTGAGGTACAGGTCATGGCGCTTCCACGACGGATCGAGCGGCACCTCGACCACGGTGCCGGCGCGCGCGTTGACCGTGGTGTGCCAGAGCAGGCCGTCGCCCTCGAGCAGTACCAGGGCCGGGCCCTCGTGCGGCGGCGTGAGCGTGGCGCGGATCGTGGCGCCTTCGGCGTAGGCCGGCTGGTCGAGCGCGACCTTGACCTTGTCGGGGCGTGCTTCCTCGCCGCGGTTGTCGTCCCAGCCCCAGCCGGACTGGAAGGGCAGGCGCATGGTCAGGCCGGTCTCGGGGTCGGTGATCTCGAGGCGGTAGACACCCCATTCCACGGGCGCATCGATGCGCGCGCGCGAGCCGGCGGCCACGGTCAGCGTGCGTTCCTCTACCGTCTCCGTGTTGGCCACGAAGTCGCTGCGCCAGCCCTGGTTGTCGACCCAGGTCCAGGTGTAGTCGCGGCGCTCGCGCACCAGCTTGACCGCCAGCGCCTGCGCGCCGAGCAGGTTGCCCGCCGCATCGGCGCGCACCACCTCGAAGCCGGCGCTGTCGTTGGGCGGCGAACCGTCGGCGAGGTCGAACAGCGGGCGCACGCCGACCAGCGCGTCTGCCGGCCAGATCGTGCGCTGCAGGTTGCGCGACACGGCGCGGCCGCCGGTCTCGAACACGCTGCCCTGCACGACGACCTTCACCGGGCCGGTGATGGTCGTGCCGGCCAGCACGTCGAGCGCCTGCTGCAGGCGGCCGTCGTCGTCCAGCGTGGCATCGATCGCGTCCTGCGGGTCCTTCGGCAGTTCGAGCAGCGCGTCGCCGAAGTGGAAGTCGGGCAGGGCGGCGACCGGGTGCTCGTCGCGCGCGACGGCGAGCTTGGCAGTGAATCGGTTGCCGGCGGCCGGCGCGCCGAACAGGTAGGCGGCCTCGACCGACAGCGAGAGATCCTCGCCGGGCGCGAGGCGCTCCTGTTCGCTCCAGAGGTCCAGCTTGAGGCGTTCGGGGAGGAATTCCTCGACGCGGAAGCGGAATGCGTGGTCGGCGGAGCTCTTCTCCGGGTCGGTGGAGAAGTCCACCGACCAGCGTCCGGTTGGTGCGTCGAGCGCGATCTCGCGCGTGAATTCGTAGGCGCCGAGCTCGCCCGGCTGCAGCTGCTGCTGCAGCACCACGCGACCATCCGGCTGGCGCAGGGTGGCGAACAGTGGCTGCGCCGGCAGCGGACGGCCGTCAGCGTCGCGCAGCAGCGCGGCCACGCGGACGGTCTCGCCGGGACGGTAGAGGTCACGGCCGGACCAGGGGAAGACTTCGGCGTCGCGCTGCGGGCGGCCGGCGATGCTGAACTCGGTCAGGTCCAGCGCGGGTTGGTTGAAGGCGAGGAAGGTCAGGTCGCGGCCCCGGGAGGCGACCAGCAGCTGGGTGCTGTCCAGCCGCGTGGCGAACTTCGCCAGCCCCTGGCCGTCGGTTTCGGCCTTGCCGATCTCGGTGCCGTCGGCGCGGCGCAGCGACAGCGACACCGTGGGCAGCGGTTCGCCGGTCTTGAGCGAGGCCGCATGCACCAGCAGGCTGTCGCGGTAGGCGCGCACGTGCAGGCCGATGTCGGACACGAAGAACATCGCCGTGTCGTAGGCGTCGGCGAAGGTGCCCGGGCGCTTCATCACCGCGAAATACAGACCCGTTGCCTCGAGTTCGTCGATGTTGCGCACCGGCAGGTAGGTCAGGGTGCGCGCGTTGGCGTCGGCCGCGATCGCGAATCGGTTGGCGTAGACGGGTTCCGCCAGTTGCGCGAGCGCCTCGATGGTCCAGGTCCAGCGGCGGCCCTCCGACTGCCAGCGGGCGATGAACCCCGGTACAGCGCCGTCGCGCACGCGCAGGAACTCGACGTCGACCTCGGGCGTGTTGACGGTCACGATCGGCAGCCCGCGGCGTTCGTGCGCCGGCAGCACCATTCCCTTGCTCGCGAAGCCGAACAGTGGCTGCAGCGGGCCGGTGTAGACCTCGTGCCGGGATTCCGCGCCCAGGGTCGTGCCGTCGGCCGCCGCCAGCGGCGCGCGGATCGTCACCACGTAGGTCTTGTCGGCCTCGAGGTAGGGGAAGCGCAGCCGCACGCCGTCGGCGTCGAGCGCCCAGGCGCCATTGGGCGCGGCGCCATCCTTGAGAGTGATCGAGAGCAGCTCGTCGAACTTCTGCGCTCCCGCGAGACGGCGGGAAAAGGTGAGCAGCGCGGCCGGGCGGCCGTCTTGCGACTCCGCGGTCGCAGTGAGCAGACCAAAGTCCCGCGCTGCGTCGTCCGTGGCGGCGGTGCCCTCCAGCGTCGTCACCGGCACCGGCTCGGGGGCCGGTCGCGAGCAGGCCGCCAGCAGGATGGCGAGCAGCAGCGACAGCACGGCATTCGATCGGTTCATGGTGGGCTCCCGGTGGGCTTGCGAGCAGTATAGGCGCGGCATCGTGGCAGGCGCCGGGCGCGCGATGGCGAATCCATGGCAGGCCTGCAGTCGGCGTGCCGCGCGCCGGCATGCGTGCCGCCGGTGGGGTTACGCGGGCCCGCCGTGACCACGGGCCCCGGTGGGGACACTCGCGGGTGTGGATGTTTGTCCGGAGATTCCCTGGCGGGCTTACAGGGAACCGCTATCCTCCCACTTTCCCGACCTTACGAGTTCGGCACGTGTGCAGACTCGCTCCCGCCGGATCAATCGCTTGCGCGATTGATTCGCGTGAGCGCGGCAACCGCCTGCGCCACCGGGGTGTTTCTCGACACCCTGCTAGGCTCCGCCCATGCGTAATCTGATTGTGGTCCTCGGCGACCAGCTCGATCGCCACTCGACCGTCTTCGAGGGCTTCGAGCCGGCGCAGGACGCCGTGTGGATGGCGGAAGTGGCGCAGGAGAGCAGTCACGTGCCGTCGCACAAGGCACGCATCGCACTGTTTCTGGCGGCGATGCGGCACCTGCGCGACGAGATTGCCGCTCGCGGCTGGACCATCCACTACCGTGCGCTCGATGCCCACCCCGAGACGACCCTTGCAGACGCCCTGGCGGCCGACCTCGGGCGCCTGCGGCCACGCCGGCTGGTGCTGGTGAAGCCCGGCGACTGGCGCGTCGAGCAGGATCTGCAGCGCACGGCGGCCAACGCCGGCGTCGAGTGGACCGAGCGCGAAGATCGCCACTTCTACGCATCGCCGGCGGACTTCGCTGCCTGGGCGCACGGGCGCCGTGAACTGCGGATGGAGTTCTTCTATCGCTGGATGCGTCAGCGCGAGGGCGTCCTGATGGCCGGGCGTGAGCCGGCTGGCGGGCAGTGGAATTACGATGCCGATAACCGCGGCACCTTCGATCGCCGCGGCCCGGGTGGACTGCCGGCACCGGTGCGCTTTGCTCCCGACGCCACCACCCGGGAGGTGCTGGACCTGGTCGCGCGGCGCTTCCCCGGCCACCCGGGAGCGCTGGAGGCCTTCGACTGGCCGGTGACGCCGGCGGATGCCGCAGCCGCGCTCGACGACTTCATCCGCCACCGCCTGCCGCGGTTCGGCACCTACCAGGATGCGATGTGGACCGGTCAGCCGTGGCTATACCACGCACGCATCGCCGCTGCACTCAATCTCAAGCTGCTCGATCCGCGGCGCGCGGTCGACGCGGCGGTGCAGGCCTGGCGCGACGGTCATGCGCCACTGAACGCGGTCGAAGGCTTCGTGCGCCAGATCCTCGGCTGGCGCGAGTTCGTGCGCGGCGTCTACTGGCTGCGCATGCCCGGCTTCGCCGTCGCCAACGCGCTCGGCGCCGAGCGGCCGCTGCCGGCCTTCTACTGGACCGGCGATACCGACATGAACTGTCTGCGCGAGGTGGTCGGGCAGACGCTGGCGCTGGGCTACGCGCACCATATCCAGCGCCTGATGGTGACCGGTCTGTTCGCCCTTCTGTTCGGAGTGCGCCCGCTAGAGATCCACGCCTGGTACCTCGCCATCTACGTCGACGCGGTCGAGTGGGTGGAACTGCCCAACGTGCTGGGCATGAGCCAGTACGCCGACGGCGGCCATATGGTCAGCAAGCCGTATTGCGCGAGCGGCAAGTACATCCAGCGCATGGGCAACTACTGCAGCGGCTGCCGCTATCGGCCGGAACGCGCGGTGGGCGCCGATGCCTGCCCGTTCACCACCCTGTACTGGGACTTCCTCGATCGCCACCGCGCCCGCTTCGCAAAGCATCCGCGAACGGCCCTGCAATGGAAAAATCTGGAGCGGCTGCCGGCGGTGGACCTGCAGGCGATCCGCGACCAGGCGGCGGCGCTGCGGGCGAAACTCGCTCCCTGACCGCGTTCATGTGCGGCGAATGGCGCCGCACGAGCAATTTTCACTTTTCGAAGGGGGAACCATGGACCTGACCTGCTTGATCACCGGCGCCAGCGGTGGCGTGGGCCGCGCGCTGGCGCTGCGGCTCGCGGACGCAGGATGGCGCCTCGCCGTCGTTTCGCGCGACGGCGCGCGGCTCGCCGGTGTGCCCGGGGCTGCCATCGTCGCCGACGTTTCGGCCGCCGAGGGAGCAGCGCGCGCCGTGCAGGCGGCGAGCGATGCGCTGGGTTCGGCTCCGTCGCGCCTCGCGCACTGCGCCGGCAGCACCCTGATCGCCCCGATCGCGCGCACCCGCGAGGCGCAGTACCGGGAGGTGATGGCGGCGAACCTGGACTCCGCGTTCTTCACCCTGCAGGCATGGCTGGGTGCGCTGGCGACGGCGAAGCAGCCGGGCGCGGCGGTGATGTTCTCGTCGGTGGTGGCCGGCATCGGAGTCGCCAACCACGCGGCGATCGCGGCCGCCAAGGGCGGGATCGAGGCCCTGGTGCGCTCGCTGGCAGCCGACGTCTCGGCATCCGGCATCCGCATCAATGCCGTCGCGCCGGGCCTGATGCGCTCGCCGATGACCGAGCGGCTGGTCGCCAACGAAGCGGCAGCGAAACAGGTCGCTGCGCAGTACCCGCTGGGCCGCCACGGCGACGCGGCGGCCGACGGGGCGGCGGCGGCGGCGTGGCTGCTGTCGGACGACGCGGGCTGGATCACCGGCCAGGTGCTGGGGCTCGACGGCGGCTTCAGCGCCGTGCGGCCGTTCGTGAAGGGTTCCTGAGGTGTCGGCTGCCATCGTCTGGTTCCGCCGCGACCTGCGGATCGACGACCAGCCCGCGCTGCAGGCGGCGCTGCGAACCGGTCTGCCAGTGGTGTGCGCCTTCGTCCACGCGCCGGACGAAGAGGCGCCCTGGGCACCCGGGCCGGCCACGCGCTGGTGGTTGCATCATTCGCTCCTCGCCCTGGACGGCGAACTGCGTGCGCGTGGCGCCGCGCTGGTCATCCGGCGCGGGCCGACGCGCGAGGCGCTGGCGACCCTGGTGGCGCAGACCGATGCGCGCTGCGTGTTCTGGAACCGGCTGTACGAGCCGGCCACCACCGCCCGCGACAGCGCGCTCAAGCAGGAATGGCGTGCCAATGGTCTCGATGCCGAAAGCTTCAAGGCGCATGTGCTGTTCGAGCCGTGGGAGGTCGCCACCGGGGCGGGCGCCCCTTACCGTGTATTCACCCCGTTCTGGCGCAGCGCGCGCGCGCGACTGGAGGCGGTCGATCCGCCCGCCGTGCCGGCGCGCATCCCGACGGTGCCAGGGCTGGCCAGCGTGCCGCTGGACGAACTGCGGCTGCTGCCGAAGATCCGCTGGGACGTCGGCTTCCTTGACGCATGGAAACCCGGCGAGGCCGGCGCGCTCGAGCTGCTGGATGCCTTCATCGAGGGCGCGCTCGCCGACTACGCCACCGGCCGTGACCTGCCGGATCGCGCGGGCACCTCGCGCCTGAGCCCGCACCTGCACTTCGGCGAGATCTCGCCGCGCCGCATCGTGCGTGTGTTGAGCGAGCGCGGGCTGCTGGCGAAGGCCGAAGGATTCGTGCGCGAGCTCGGCTGGCGTGAGTTCGGCCACCACCTGCTGTTCCACTTCCCGCGCACCACCGACCACCCGCTGAACCCGCAGTTCGAGGATTTTCGCTGGGCCGAGGACGAGGGCGGCATGCTGGCGGCCTGGCAGCGCGGCCGCACCGGCATTCCGATCGTGGATGCCGGCATGCGCGAGCTGTGGACCACCGGCTGGATGCACAACCGGGTGCGCATGATCGTGGCTTCGCTGCTGACCAAGAACCTGCGCCTGCATTGGCTGCACGGCGCGCGCTGGTTCTGGGACACGCTGGTCGACGCGGATCTCGCCAACAACACCCAGGGCTGGCAGTGGACCGCCGGCAGCGGGGCCGATGCGGCACCGTACTTCCGCATCTTCAACCCGGTCTCGCAGGGCGAGCGCTTCGACCCCGAAGGCCGCTACGTCAAACGCTGGGTGCCGGAACTGGCCCGCGTGCCGGCCAAGGCCGTGCACCAGCCGTGGACCCTGAAGCCCGTCGAGCGCACCGCGATCGGCCTGTCCTCCGGCGACTATCCCGAGCCCATCGTCGACCTCAAGGCCAGCCGCGAGGCGGCGCTGGCCGCCTACCAGCGGATGCGGGGACGCTGATTTGCGAAGCTTGTGCCGCAAGCGGTCGCACCGCGCCCGGGTTTCGGGGTCGCAGTCGGGATTCGGGCCAGTGTGCTGCGTTTCGGCCAATGGGTGCGGCCGTGGTGCCAGACGCCGAATCGGGGCGACAGCTCGATGACGGCCGTCGCGCTGGACGATGGCACCGTCCGGGTGCAGCTGCTTGATGGCTCTCCCTCCGTCGTCGACCTGGCGCTCGTCGATGGCGAGGGCAGGGCGCGCACGTATCGCATCGTGCCAGGCTATGTCGTCAGGCAACCGAACGGGCCGGATTGCGCGCCCATTTGCGCGACCGCGCGTGTCAGGTTCGAGCACTAAGTTTGCATCCTGGACAGACTGCGCTCCGGGATGTCTGGCGGTCCGTGGGCAAGCCAGTCGTCATGTAACGCTCGCGGGCGGGTCGGCCTCAGGCGCCCTCGTGTTGACCAGAAGGCTCACCGCCGGCGGCGCGAGGCGGGAGCCGGCTTCGCGGTGCGCTCGCGCTCCCTTCTGTGGTCGAAGGCCGGTTCCCATTCGAGCGGCCCATGAGGTCCAGCAAGCCACGTTGCCGGCGCCGGGCGATGACCTCCTCGAGGACCATCGTGACCGCGGCCTTCTTGGCGCCTTCGTCGCTGACCTCGATCGCGCGCTCGATCAGCTCGGGGTCGATCGACAGGTTGGTCGCCATGGGTCATCTCCCACACATCCGGCTACAAACCCGAGTGCCCACCAGCAAGCGATCTCCCGTGGCGGTGGGTGTCGCGGGCGGGCTTCACATTGACGTGCTTTTTTCGCGCGTGCTACACCGCAATGACACTCTCGGAGGAATCCCCATGGCCGGCAGGCTGCAGGAACCGATGTCCAAGGTCGACACCGCATGGTTGCGCATGGAGTCGCCGACCAACCTGATGATGATCACCGGGGTGATGATGTTCGACCACCCGATGGACGTCGGGCGCTTCAAGCGGATGCTGGCCGAGCGCTTCCTCGCTTTCCGGCGCTTCCGGCAGAAGGCGGTGGACACCGCCGCCGGCGCCCACTGGGAGACCGACCGCGACTTCGACCTCGACTGGCACGTGCGGGTCACCGCGCTGCCGGGCGCCGGCGGCAAGAAGGAGCTGCAGCACCTGGTCAGCCAGCTCGCCTCCACGCCGCTCGACCATTCCAAGCCGTTGTGGCAGTACCACGTGGTGGAGCGCTACGAGGGCGGCGGCAGCGCGCTGATCACCCGCATCCACCACTGCTACGCCGACGGACTCGCGCTGGTGCAGGTGCTGCTGTCGCTGACCGACGCCGAACTCAAGCGCGAAAAGGTCGCGCCGCTGACCCAGGCCTGGCTGAAGGAGGACCGCGGCGGCGTGCTCGACCGCCTGCTGGAGCCCGCCCGCGCCGGCATCAGCAAGGCCGTGCACATGGGCGAGAAGGTGCTCGGCAAGGGCATCGAGATGCTGGGCGATCCGGCCACGGCCACCCAGTTGTTCGACGAGGGTTCGGCGATCGCGCGCGAGTTCGCGCAGGCCGTGACCCTGCCCGACGACCCGCCGACCCCGTTCAAGGGCGCACTGGGCGTGACCAAGCGCGTCGCCTGGATGGAGCCGCTCGACCTCGAGGTGGTCAAGACCGTCGGCCGCGCGCTCGGCTGCACGGTGAACGACGTGCTGATGGCCTCGGTGGCGGGCGCGCTGCGCGGCTACCTGCGCGACAACGACGAGGCGGTCGACGGGCTGACCATTCGCGCTACCGTGCCGGTGTCGCTGCGCCCGCTGGAGCATGCGAAGAAACTCGGCAACCACTTCGGGCTGGTGTTCCTCGAACTGCCGATCGGCGAGGCCAACCCCTTGCGCCGTCTGGAGCGGGTGGCCGGAAACATGCGCGACATCAAGCGCTCGCGCCAGGCCGTGATGACCTTCGGCATCTTGGCTGCGCTCGGCATGGGGCCCTCGATGCTGCAGCGCCCGGCGCTGGAACTGTTCAGCCGCAAGGCCACGGCGGTGGCGACCAACGTGCCCGGGCCGCAGGCGCCACTGTACCTCGCCGGCTGCCGCATCCGCGAGCAGATGTTCTGGGTGCCGCAGAGCGGCAGCATCGGCATGGGCATCAGCATCTTGTCGTACAACGGGCAGGTGTTCTTCGGCCTGATCGCCGACGCCAAGCTGCTGCCGGATCCCAACGAGGTGATCCGCCGCTTCAAGCCGGAGTTCGAGAAACTGCTGCTGATCGCGCTGATGGAGGACTGGGACGAGCCGATCACCGCGGCCGACGCGGCGGCGACGCTGAAGTTCTTCGCCGGCGACGATGGCCTGTCGCCGGTGGAGGGCCACATCACGCACGGCGACGATGCGCCGCCGAAGCGTGGCAAGCCCCGCCGCGGGAAGACTGCTCGCAAGCCGCCCGCCCAGGCCGAGGCGTCCGCGCCGCGAACGCCGTCGGATGCCGCAGGCGAAGCGGCGGCGACCGCATCGTCGCGCGCCCGGCGCGGGAAATCGAAGCGCACTCCGGCGCCGGCGCCGGCGGAAGCCGTGGCCGGGAAACCCGGCGAGTTCGCAAGCGAGATCGCGCGCTTCCGCAAGCGTCGCGCCTGAGCGCGGCGCGCCGGCTCAGCCCGCCGGTGCCGCAGGCGGCGCGTAGGTCGCCGGCGCACCCGGGCCCATCGGCAGGTCGAGTGCGTACCAGAGCACGAACAGGATGGTCCAGCCGACCAGGAACACGATCGAGTACGGCAGCATGGTGGAGATCACCGTGCCCATGCCGGCCTTCGGCTCGTAGCGCTGCATGAAGGCGATGATCAGCACGAAGTAGGTCATCATCGGCGAGATGATGTTGGTGCAGGAATCGCCCACGCGATAGGCCGCCTGGGTGGTCTCCGGCGGGATGCCGAGGAGCATGAACATCGGCACGAACACCGGTGCCATCAGCGCCCACTTGGCCGACGCCGAGCCCATCGCGAGGTTGACGAAGGCGGTGAGCAGGATGAACTTGACCAGCAGCGGGAGCGTGTCGAGCCCCGTCGACTGCACGAACGCCGCGCCCTTCACCGCGAAGATCAGCCCGAGGTTGGTCCAGCCGAAGAAGGCGACGAACTGCGCGGCGAAGAACACCAGCACGATGTAGCCGCCCAGGGTCGACATCTGCTGGCTCATGCCCTTGATGACGTCGTTGTCGCTCTTGATGGTGCCGGCGCCGAGGCCGTAGACGACGCCGAGCACCAGCCCGGCGACGAAGATCACCGACACGATGCCGACCAGCAACGGCGACTGCAGCACGCTGGTCTCGCCGACCGCCCCGATCTTGCGCAGGAAGCCGCCCTCGGGAACGATGCCGGCGAGCACGATGGCGGTCAGCGCGAGCGTCGCCCAGCCGGCCCAGCGCAGGCCGCGGCGCTCGGCTTCGGTGAGCGGCTCGACCTTGTCCTCGGCGGCGAGCGTGGTCTGGTCGGGCCAGCGCGGCGCGACGATCTTTTCGGTCACCCACCAGCCGAGCGCGGTCAGCAGGGGCGTGGATGCCACCATCAGATAGTAGTTGGCGGCGGGGCTGACCACGTATGCGGGATCGATCAGGCGCGCCGCTTCCTGGCTGAGGCCCGCCAGCAGCGGGTCGATGGTGCCCAACAGCAGGTTCGCGCTGTAGCCACCGGACACCCCAGCAAAGGCCGCCGCCATGCCGAGGATCGGATGCCGGCCCGCGGCCTTGAACAGCACACCGGCCAGCGGCACCAGCAGCACATAGCCGATCTCGCTGGCCATGTTGCTCATCACGCCGGCGAACACCGTCACCGGGGTGAGCAGGCTGCGCGGGGTGACGAACAGGAGCTTGCGCAGGGAGGCCTGCATCAGCCCCGAATGCTCGGCGATGCCGATGCCGATCAAGGCCACCAGCACCGTGCCCAGCGGGGCGAACGAGACGAAGTTCTGCACCAGGCCGGTCATGATCCGGTGCAGGCCCTCGAGCGTGAGCAGGTTGACCGGTTCGACCAGCTTGCCGGTGGAGGGATGGACGGCCGACACGCCAGCCCAGGCAGCCAGCGCCGAACCGGCCACCACCAGCAGCGCCATCGAGGCGAACAGGGTGGCCGGATGGGGCAGGGCGTTGCCGGCCCGCTCGACGATGGCGAGGAAGCGTTCGACCGGTGTGCGGTGTGGCGTGGCGGCGAGGTCAGTCATGGGCGGCGCGGCGTGGACGAAACGCCGAGCATAGCGGCCGTCGTGCCCGGCGTGCCGGGGCTTACTCGATGTGCGACTTGGCGAGCGCGGCGTCCAGCGCCTGCATCGCCTCGATCGGCTTCAGTTTCGAGGCTTTGGCGAAGGCCTGCGCGGCATCGTCCTCGCGCTTGTCGCCGTACAGCAGCAGCAGGGCGTTGCCGGTCTCCAGCCACACCACCGGTGCGTCCGGGCACAGCTTCTGCGCGGCCTTGAGGTGCTCCTCGGCGGTGGCGGCCTTCGCGCCGTAGGTGAGGCCGGCCAGCATGCCGCCGACCTTGGCCACGATCTCGGCGTGGTACATCGCGGTCGCCAGATGGGCCTCGGCGTGCTTGGGCGCGAGTTTGAGCGTGGTGTCGAGGCTTTCCTTGACCTTCGCCGCCAGCCCGCCGGACAGGGCCTTGGCGATCGAGATCAGCTGGCTGTAGCGGCCCAGTGCGAAGGCGCGGAAGTAGTGCGCGTTGGCCTCCTTCGGCAGCGCCGCGATCGCGGCCTCGGCGAGCCCGGCCACGGTTTCGAAGCGCTTCAGTTTCTCCTTCGGATCCTCGACGAGGTAGGTCGCATGGATGCCCATCGCCTTGCCGGCGACCACGGCGCCGAGCGGGCCCAGTGCCGCGCCCTCCGCGTGCGCCTGCTCAAAGTCGCCGCGGTGATAGGCGCGCCAGGCCTCGGCCAGGGCCTCGGCGAGCCGCGCGGCGTCGCCGGCCTTGCCGAGCTTCGGGTTGGCCTTCAGCAGCTTGCCGATGCGGTCGGCGTCGGGGTAGGGCTCCTGGTCCCCGGCGTGCAGTTTGTCCCAAGCTTTCTCGAGTTTCGGTCCCGCGTAGTCGAACGCCTTGTTGGCGTGCGGAAAGGGTGCCCACTTCGACTTGGCCATCGTCGGTCCTCCACCGGGGTGTCAAGCATTGCGAAGCCCGGCCGCCCGCGCAAGCGTTGATCGTGTGATTGCTCTATCCGCGAGGCGGACACTATCGATACGCGGGGGGTCTACTCCCGCACCGACCCGCACGAGGAGAATCCCATGGTGAGGAAGACGAACAACAGCGCGCGCACCCGCCGCACGATCGAAGGCGCTGACGCGGCGTGGACTCTGTGGCTGGCCGGCCTGGGCGCCGTCAGCCTGGCGCAGAAGCAGGGCGGCAAGCTGATCGAGACCCTGGTCGCCGAGGGCGAGGACTTCAAGCTTCGCACCGAGCGCTTCGCCAACACCCTGGTGCGCGACCTGCGCCGCGCCGCCAACGACACCCAGACCCAAGTCGAGGGCGTGATCGAGCCGCTGCGCGCCCAGGCCGTCAAGGCCGTTCGCGAAGTGGAGGCCGGCATCAGCGGTCGCTTTGGCGACGTGCTGGGCCGCCTCGGCCTGGTCCGCAAGCCCAAGGCCGTGCTCAAAGTCAAGCGCGTGGTGCGCCGCGGCGAGGCGAAGGTCGCGCGTCGCCGGGCGGCCTGATCCACGCTCGCTTTACGACTGAATCGGGCCCCGGGGCGGTGACGCTCCGGGGCTTTTTCCTTTCGGGGAGCAGGGTCTCGGAAGAGAACAGGGCCCTATACCCTCTGAGCCCTCACGCCCGCACGTACGCCTGCGCCAGCGTGTGCAGATGCACTCGCTCCGCATCCCTCAGGAACGGCGCGATCAGCATCATCACCTGGAAAATGCCGTGGGTCAGGTCCTGCGCAGTCTTCTCGGTGGTGCCGCCGCGCACGACGTTGTAGTTCATCCAGAACGTGGTCACCAGCAGGATGTTCTGCGCGGTGGCGTCGATCTCGGGGCGGGTGGCGCGCATGACCTCGGCGCGCACCAGGCCCTGCAGCACCGAAGTGGCGCTCTCGCCGGCGCGCTTCAGGATGCGCGCGAAGTGCATGCGCAGTTTCCGGTTCCGGCTGGTGAGGTCGACCAGGTCGCGGTAGATGAAACGATACTGCCACATCGCCTCGAACACGAGGTGCAGTTGCAGCCAGATGTCCTCCAGGGTCGGCAAGCGGTCGTCCGGCGTGACCAGCGCCGCATCCATCCCCGCCTCGAAGCGGGCGAACAGGTGTTCGACGATGTCGTCCTTGTTTCTGAAGTGGTAGTAGAGATTTCCCGGGCTGATTTCGAGTTCGTCGGCGATGTGATTGGTGGTGACATTGGGCTCGCCGCGCTCGTTGAACATGGCGAGACTGACGTCGAGGATGCGGTCCCGCGTCTTGCCCGCGGCCGCCCCGCTGCGGGCCGGGCGGCCGCTCACTGGACGAGCTTGTCCACCAGGGCGATGTACTTCTTCATCGCGTCGTCCTTGGAAGTGCCCTTGAGCTTGGCCCATGCGTCGTACTTGGCGGCGCCCACGAAGTCGAAGAACCCGGGCTTCTCGCCGTGTACGTCGCCCTCGCTGCCCTGCTTGTAGAGCGAATAGAGGCGCAGCAAGGTGTCGTTGTCGGGCTTGTCCTTCAGTTTCTTGACCCTCTGCTGGGCGTCGGCGAACCGGTCGGGGAGGTCGGTGGCGTCGGCGGGAGCTGCTTTCGGAGCGGCCTTCGCGGCGGCTTTGGCGGGCGGGGCGGGCGTCTTGGCGGCCATGGCGGGTATTCCGTCAGTGCAGGAGACGGGCTTGTAGCATGCGATTTCGCGGAGGGTCAACGCGCGGAAACGGTAGCCGGCGGCCTTGGCCGCGGCCGCTGCCGCGGCTATTCTGGACGCTTGGCCCCGCAGGCGGCATCGCGCCTGCGCCGCCACCGTTTCCGCCAGCGCGAGGCGGAACGATCGGGGAGGATCCATGACCTATTTCGTGACCGGCGGTACGGGCTTCATCGGCAGGCATCTGATCGAGCGTCTGCTCGCTCGTCCCGGCAAGATCTTCGTGCTGGTCCGACGCGAATCGCAAGACAAGTTCGACGCGCTGGTGGAGAAGGTCGGCGCCACGAAGGGCCGCCTGGTGCCGGTCTATGGCGACCTGACCAAGCCGAAGCTCGGCGTCGGCGCCGCGGCGAGCCGCCAGCTGGCGGGCAAGGTCAAGCACTTCTTCCACCTGGCGGCGATCTATGATCTCACCGCCGACGAGGAGTCGCAGATCCGGACCAATGTCGACGGTACGCGGCACGCCGTGCAGTTCGCGGAGGCGGTCCGCGCCGGGTGCTTCCACCACATCAGTTCGATCGCTGCTGCCGGCATGTACCCCGGGGTCTTCAAGGAGGACATGTTCGAAGAGGCCGAGGGTCTGGATGACCCTTACTTCCGCACCAAGCACGACTCCGAGGGACTGGTCCGACGCGAGTGCTCTCGCCCGTTCCGGATCTACCGCCCCGCGATCGTGGTCGGATCTTCGAAGACCGGTGAGATCGACAAGGCCGACGGGCCGTACTACTTCTTCACCCTGATCAAGAAGATGCGCTCGATGCTGCCGCAGTGGATGCCGACCATCGGCATCGAGGGCAGCCGGATCAACGTGGTGCCGGTCGACTGGTTGGTGGCGGCGATCGACCACATCGCGCACAAGCCGGGCCTCGACGGACAGTGCTTCCACCTGACCGACCCCGCACCGCTGCGGATGGGCGAACTGCTGAACCACTTCTGCAAGGCCGCGCACGCACCGCAGATGACGATGCGCGTCGACGCCCGCATGTTCGCCTTCGTGCCACCGGTGGTGCGCCATGCGATCACCGGCCTGCCGCCCGTAAAGCGCTTCACCAAGACCGTGCTGCGCGACCTGCGCATCCCGCCGGAAGTGCTGAAGTACGTCAGTTACCCCACGCGCTTCGATTCGCGCGAGACCGAGCGCGCGCTGAAGGGATCGAGGATCAAGTTGCCCAAGATGGAGGACTATGCCTGGCGCCTTTGGGACTACTGGGAGAGGCACCTCGATCCGGATCTGTTCGTCGACCGCTCGCTGGCTGGCAAAGTGCGTGGGAAGGTGGTGCTGATCACCGGAGGCTCGTCCGGCATCGGCCGGGCGGCGGCGCTCAAGATCGCCGGGGCCGGCGCGAAGACCATCATCGTGGCGCGCAGCAAGGAGGAACTCGATGCGACCAAGGCCGAGATCGAAAAGGCCGGCGGCATCTGTTTCGCCTACCAGTCCGACCTGACGGACATGGCGGCCTGCGACGAGCTGGTCAAGAAGGTACTGTCCGATCACGAGGGCGTCGACATCCTGATCAACAACGCCGGCCGCTCGATTCGCCGATCGGTGGCGCTTTCCTACGACCGATTCCACGACTTCGAGCGCACGATGCAGCTGAACTATTTCGGTTCGTTGCGCCTGATCATGGGCTTCCTGCCGGCAATGACCGCTCAGCGCCGCGGGCAGATCATCAACATCTCGTCGATCGGCGTGCTGGCCAACTCGCCGCGTTTCTCGGCTTACGTCGCTTCCAAGTCCGCCCTCGACGCCTTCTCGCGGTGCGCGCAAGCCGAGTTCTCGGATCAGAACATCGCGTTCACCACGATCAACATGCCGCTGGTGCGCACGCCGATGATCGGCCCGACCAAGATCTACGACAACGTGCCGACCCTGACGCCGGAGGAGGCCGCCGACCTGATCGTGGAGGCGATCATCACCCGCGCCAGCCGCATCGCGACCCGGCTCGGCATCTTCGCCGCGACCCTGAATGCGGTGGCGCCGAAAGCCTACGAACTGGTCATGAACACGGCATTCAGTCTGTTCCCCGATTCGGCGGCCGCGAAGGGTGTCAAGGGCCGCGAGGAGCCGGCATCGAACGAGCAGATCGCGTTCGCGGCGCTGATGCGGGGCGTCCACTGGTGACGGCCCGCGGCCGCCGTGCGCGGCCGCGCCGGCCGGGCGACGCGCGGTGGCGGCGCTGATCGGAGCCGTCGCCGGCGCGCTGTCGCCGCTCGGCGCCGACGACTTCCTGCACGTCGACCGCCGCGGCCGCGCGCGCGGCGTCTCGCGCGCCGATGCATTCGCACTCGACCGCTGCACGGCATTCCAGCCGGTGGAGATCCATTTGCGAGCGTTGGTCGACGGTGGGATGCCGGAGGCCGTTGCCCGGGAGACGATGGCGCGGCTGCGGGGCGCGGGACTGCTGGTGGATTTCGCGTCGCTGCTGGCGGACGCGGACGATCCCGGCGATGCGGCGCCCGCGCCGCCGCCGCTGCTGGTACCGCGCAGCTGGCACCGGCCGAAAGGCCTCGCGCGGCTGCTGGCGTCGATCCGCGCTGCCGAGGTGCGACACGATGCCGCCTACCGTGTCGCGGTGGTGGACGATACCGACGATCCTTGGTTCGCAGCGTGCACGCGGGAGGTGGTGCGGCAGCACGCGCGGGAAGCCCGGGGCAGGGTCTCGCTGCTGGGCACCTGCGAACGCAACGCGGCGCTCGCCCGCTTGTCGGCGCATGCGCCGCCCGCCTCGCGCGAGGCGCTGCGGGGGCTGCTCGATCCCGCCGTCCCGAGTGCAATCACCGGCGCGCGCAGCTGGAACTGGGGGCTGCTACTGGCTGCCGGCGAAACGCTGTCGATCCTCGACGACGACACCTGTCTGCCGCTGCGCTGGCCGGATGACGGCGGCGACGCATGGGATCCCGCCGACGCGTCCGAGGCCGGCGTACGATTCTTCGACGATGACGGACACTTGTCGGCGGCGGAGCTTGCAGTGGAGCCCTTCGGCTGGCTGGGACGCCGGCTCGGGCGCAGCGCGGCGGGCCTGTTACGTACCGGCTGGCGCGAGGCAGTGCTGCGTGGTCGCAGCGCAGCCGAGTTCCTGCACGTCTCCTCCGGGGCACGGACGGTGGGCGTGGTGAGCGGTCTGTACGGCGGTCTGGCGCTCGACACCAGCGCCTACGCGATCGCGAGCAACGGCTACAGCGTGGCGAGCCTGTGGCGCGCGCCGTTCGCATCGGCCCGCCTCGACGCCGATCGCGTCTGGCATGCCTATCCCAATCCACGGCTGGCCTCGCACGCGGTATACACACCGCTGCTGTTGGACGCACGCGACCCGCTGCCGTTTGCAGGCACCTGGGGGCGGGTCGACGACCAGTACTTTCTGTCGCTGCTGCGCGCTGTCGCTGCACCGGTGGCTTTCGCACACGTCCCGGCCATGCTGGGCCACCTGGACCTCGCGCCGCGCCATCGGGCGGCGAACGCGGTTCGCCCGCTGGCCGTGGATGCGAACCTCTTCCTGGCGCACCTGTTCGGACGCTGGGGCGACGGACTGGCCCCCGGTTCGCGCTGGGGGCGCCTCGCCGCCATCGGTGCGATCGCCGCCGAATGGGCAGAGGCGGGCGATCGTGCGCTGGGAGACGCCTGGGTGGCGTTCCGCCGCGCGATGCGGCAGCGTGTCGTCGAGCGCGGTGCGCTGCTGCTCGGTGACCCAGCGGCCCCGCCAGTCTGGCGCGATGCCGTGGGCGAACTGGTCGCCGCAAACCGGGAAGCGATCCTCGCCGACAGTTCGAGTGTCGCCGAACTTGAGGTGCTGCGCCGCGGACTGCAGCAGGTTGCCGACGCAGTGCCGGCGTGGTGCGCGGCCTGGGCGGCCTGCGCCGATGATCGCACGCTGCGCGAGGACTTGGCAGCGGTCGTGGTCGGGTGACGGCCCCGCGGCAGTGGCGCGCGGCCTCCGGCGGCAGCCGGGCCGGGCGTCGCCTGCTGGCTGCGGACCAGCCCTTGTTGCCCGATGAACGGTACGCCGATGTTGTGGCCGCAGTCATCGTGCCGTCCGCGGCGGGCCTCAGCCATCCGGCGACCCGACTCCACAGCGCGGGCCCGTAGCGGCTCTGCCAGCGGGCGGTTGACCGCTGCATGCCCCCCGTGGCGGGGCGATCGCTGTCGGTGGGCCCCGCGGCTGGTTGATCGCGGTAAGGAAGCCCGCCAGCCGGCCGTAGGGGAGGGAGCTGCGGCGGTGGAACTGGCTGGCGGGCCGAAACGGAAGCGGATCGCAGGCGCCGAGTGCTCGCCGGAGGCTCAGCCGGCGGTGTCGCCGCCCTGGTCGGCGGGGAGCCTGGTCGACGCCTTCGCCGCCCGGCGGGCAGCCTTCTTTGCAGGCCGCTTCGGCGCGCGCCCGGCGGCTTTCGCCGCGCGCTTCGCCGGAGCCCCCCCGAGCGCGCGCACCGCGCGATTGAGGTCTTCGACGCGTTCGATCAGCGCCTGCATCTCGTCCCGACCAGGCACGCCGAGCTTGCTGAGCGCGCGCGAGACGCGGTCCTCGAAAACCTTCTCGAGGCGATCCCAGGTGTCGGTGGCGCGCTCCTTGACCTGAGCGACGGTGTTCTCCACGGCGTCACGGGCCACGTCAACGCGACCGGTGGCGAAGCGGCGGGTCTTCTGCTCGAGGCTCATGCCCTCGCGCACCAGACCCTCGAACAACTTGCCGCCTTCCTCCTGCGCACGGCCGAACGCGCCGAGACCGGCCATCCAGATTTGCTGCGCAGATTCGAGCAGCCCCTTGGCCTTGTCGGCCGCATGTTCCGAGACCTCCCGCTTCTTCTTGAGCTTCGGCTTGCTGGTGCCCATGGCTGGATGCCCCTCGGTTCGCTCTTCGGTTCGGACCCGCAGCGTGCGCGGGCGTATCTTGGTGCGCAGTATCCGCAGCGCCGCTAGAGCGAAAACACTATCGGCGTGGGGGGGGGGGGGGGG
>DHLY01000058.1:53308-63466 GCA_002405525.1 Proteobacteria bacterium UBA4656 | reverse complement strand
CCCCCCCCCGCCCCCCCGACTGCGGTTGTCGGCGATCGTCGCCTCCAGGTCGTCGAGCGCGCGGGTCAGGCGCACGATCGGCCTCATTCGGCGCGGCGGCGCGGGCGCCAGGCCGCCGAGCAGGGTGCGCGAGCGGTCCTCGAGGATCTCGTCGCGCAGCCGGATGCCGTGGCGCAACAGCACCGGTTCGATCTCGGCGCGTCGGCGCCGCAGGTCGTCCAGCGTTACGCGGTAAGCGTGCTCGGTCAGGCTGCGCCGACTGTCGTAGGAGAAGATGTTGGTGAAGAACATCTCCGAATCGTCGGCGTTCGGCTCAAAAAGCACCAGGTCAGTACCCGGATACTGCGTGCTGTACTTCTCGAGCCCGACCTGCATGCGCGATTTCAACAGTGTGCGAAAGGTCTGCGACAACACCATCGGCAGTCCGGCCTCGACCAGACTGCGCGGCACCTCGCGTCCGGACTGCTGCGCGAGGCTGGCATCGAAGGGAACCAGAGGGTTGAGTCCAAGCACCATGTCAACGTCCTCGTCCATCGCCACCGAGGCGTGTAGCGTGCGTCGCAGGGCGCCGTCGACGTACCAGCGACCGTCGATCTCGACCGGCGGGTACAGGCCGGGCAGGGCGGCGCTGGCCTGTACCGCGCGCGAGATCGGCACATGGTCCTGGCCGGGGGCGCCGAAACGCATGGTGGCGCCGGTGTCGAGATCGACCGCGATCACGTACAGCCGGCGGGGCAGCTGCCGGAAGTCGTTGCTGCGGCCGTGGGTTTCGAACAGTTGGCGCAGGAAACGCTCGACCGCCGCATTGTCGAACAGGCCGGTCGGGACCAGGGCGCCGAAGCGCCCGACGAGGTCGCTCCAGTTTGCCTCCAGCGGGTGGCGTGCGAGCTCCGCGAGCCACTGTGCGAGCGCGCGCGGCAGCGCCGCGGCGCGCCGCGCGTACTCGAGGAAGGCGGGGCGCAGGAAGGTCTCGGGCCGGAAGCGCACCGGCCGCGACTCGCCGGTGATGAAGATACGGCACATCTCGGCGGTACTGAGGCCGCTGGCAAGGCCGGCAGCGAGGAACGAACCGGAACTGACGCCGACGTAAACGTCGAGGCGGGTGAGGTCGAGCCCCTCCAGCGCGTCGTCGAGGGCGCGCAGGGTGCCGAGTTCGTACATGCCGCCGATCGGACCGCCGCCGGCGATGGCGACGCCGATGCGACTGCGTGGCTTGCGGCGCCGAGGTCGCGGCGCCTCCTGGATCACGAGCATGCGGCGTGCCTCGCGGCGATGCGGGGCGCCGAGTCTAGGCCGCCTCCGGCCAAGTCTCCACTCCCGGGTTGTCTTGCGGCGTCTCGAGCGGGCGTCGCGGGATTGCACGACGGGGCGGCCAGCGCCGGTACTCGCGGCATGCTTCGCAGCGCGTGCGGGTCCCGCTACGATCCCGCATCCAGCTTGCTGCTGCGGGGGACGCTTCTGGACCATCATCCGCCCGCCTCACGTTCCGGCACCCGCCCGCGGCAGGGCGGGTGCCGGCCGGCGACCGGCAAGGGTTCCGGCATCGTTGCGTCGAGCCTCGCTGCCACGGCCCGCCCGGCGGTCGACTGAGGCCACGTCATGGGACGCGACGCCATCGTCGATCGACTGCGCGCCGTTGCGTCGCGGCTGCGCTCGGCGCGCGATCCGGCAGCTGAACCGGCCAATACCTTGCCAGTAGTGCGCCGCCTGCGGGCATGGCAGACGGCGCGGCTGGCGCAGACTTTCGCCGACCTGCGCGCGTCGCCGCGGCATCGGGAAGCCGCCGAGTTCTTCCTCAGCGACCTTTACGGAGAGCAGGACGTATCCTGGCGCGACCGCGACCTGGCGCGCATGATGCCGACGCTGGTGCGCTGGCTGCCGGAAGCAATGCTGGACACGGTGTGCGATGCGCTCGAACTTGACCTGGTCAGCCACTGGCTTGACCTGCAGGTCGCGCTGGCCCTCGGCGATGGAGCGGGCCAGCCGGCAACGATCCGCGTCGCCTCCTATGCCGCCGCCTACCGCATCGCGGGCACGCCAGCCGAGCGCGGGCGGCAGATCGATCTGCTGATGGCGGTGGGGCGCGACCTCGACCATATCGTGCGGATGCCGTTGGTTTATGGCGTGCTGCGGCTGGCCCGCGGAGCCGCAGGGCGCGCGGGGCTGTCGAGCCTGCACGCCTTCCTGGAGCGCGGTTTCGCGGCGTTCCGGGCGATGGGCGGCGCCCAGGAGTTCCTCTCCACCATCGAAGAACGGGAACGAGAGATCTCGCGACGCCTGTTCGCCGGCGATCCGAGGCCGTTCGGGCCTGGTTTCCCCGAGCCTCGGAGCGAAGACTGAGATCCTCGCGCGACCCGCCCGGCGCGTCATCGCGCTCCGGAAGGTTGCTCAGCCGAATTCCTTGTCCAGCACCTTGCGGATCTCCGTCTCGACGGCACCCTGGATCGTGATCAGCAGGAAGCTCAGATGAGCCTTGACGTGCACCAGCCCATCCTCTACCGCGATCGAGCCGTGCACCCCGGTGCGTTCGAAGTGCAGCACGCTGCCTTTCCAGCCGTAGTCGACGTCGAACTTCCGGGCGATCTGGCGCGCGACCTTCTCGACCGACCGGCGGGCTTCGGCAGCCGTCTTGTCGTGCTTGCGGGCGATGTCGATATTGGGCATGGCGAGCGGTACTTTCAGATGGCGCTTCGGATGCGCGCCTGCGCGTTGGATCATGCCATGGTCGCGGCGGCTGCGGCCGGCGCGCCCAGGCCCAAATGACGGACCATCGATGCCGCGCGACGCCGGAAACGGTCCAGGCCGAGGACGCCACGGCAGCGCGTGAGCGATGGTCGATCCACGGTTGAGGCGCAACCTGTCGAACGCGCGATCGACGCCGGGCCGACGGGAGGCGAGGGCGGCGAAACACGGGGCTATGTTACAGTTCCGGGGCTTCCGGGCGGCGGGGAATGCAGTGCGTCTGAGCTTTCCTAACGGTGAACATGCCGACGTGCTGGTCGCGCCCGGCGAAACCACGATCGGCGCCGCGCCCGGGAACGCCGTGGTGCTGGCGCTGCCGGGGGTGCAGGGTCACCACGCCGCAATCGTCGCCGATGCGCGCGGTTTCGTGCTCCTGGTCCGCCATTCGGCGGCTCGCGTTCACGTCAATGCCCGTCCGGTCCGTGAAAAGGCGATCCTCCGTCTCGGTGACGTGCTGAGCGTCGATTCGGTCAATATCCTGCTCAAGCCCGATCGCGACGCCGCCATCGAGCCGCCGCCGGCCATCGAGCTTTCGGCGTCCATCGAGGCCCGGCATCGCGGGGCGTCGACGCGCGCCGTGTTGCGCGGTGTGTCGGGTCCGTACTTCGGCAAGGTGGTGCCGATCCACGGGCGGCTCGAGATCGGCAGCGACCCCGCATGCGGGCTGGCGCTCGACGACCCCGGCGTGGCGCGCCAGCATGCGGTGATCGAAGTCGCGACCGGCGCGATCTACCTGCGCGATCTCGGCTCAGCCGGCGCCACCCGGGTGAACGGTGTCGTGGTGCGCGAGGCGGTGCTGCATCCTGGAGACCAGATCGCCTTCGACCGCGATCGTTTCCTGGTGGAGGCTCCGGGCATGCCGGTCCGCCGCGATGACCCGCCGACCCTGACGGCGACGCCGGCTCCGGTTCGTGCGCCGCCGGTCACCCAGACCCTGCGCGCGATCCGGGTCGATGAGCCGGCCGCGGATACCGACCCGCAGCCATCTGCGGCGCAGGACCGCGGCTGGAATCCCTGGGCGCTGCTGGCCGCTGCAGTCCTGATCGCCGGCGCATTCGCACTGCTTATTGTCGGATTCCGCTGAGCGGCGTGGCGGGCGCCGACGCGCTCGCGTTTCCATGCTGCGATGCCGCATGCTAGTGTGAAGATTCGACTGGCCGGGAGGTGGCTCTTGTCGCGCGCCTACAACTTCAGCCCCGGCCCTGCGGTCCTGCCGGAATCGGTTCTGCGCCAGGCGCAGCAGGAAATGCTCGAGTGGGGCCGGACGCGGTCCTCGGTGATGGAGGTCAGCCACCGAGGGAAGGAGTTCATGGCGCTCGCCGAGCAGTCCGAGCGCGACCTGCGCGATCTGATGTCGATCCCCGCCAACTACAAGGTGCTGTTCCTGCAGGGTGGCGCCACCACGCATTTCGCGCTGTTGCCGATGAACTTCGCCCGCGGCCGCGGCGCCGACTACGTGCTGACCGGCTCGTGGGGCGAGAAGGCCGCGAAGGAGGCGAAGCCCTCGTGCACGGTGCGGATCGCCGCCAGCAGCGAGGTCGACCGCTACTTCTGCATTCCCGACCGCGCGGCGTGGGATCTCGATCCGGATGCGGCCTATGTCCACGTCACGCCGAACGAGACGATCGGTGGAGTGGAATTCCACGCGACGCCAGACGTCGGCGGGGTGCCGCTCGTCGCCGACATGTCCTCGAATATCCTCTCGCGGCCGATCGACGTGTCGCAGTACGGCGTCATTTACGCCGGCGCGCAGAAGAACATCGGTGCCTCGGGCCTGGTGCTGCTGATCATTCGCGACGATCTGCTCGAGCGCTGCCCGAAGGACCTCCCGCAGATCCTCAGCTACGCCGCGCATGCGAGGGAGGGGTCGCTGCTCAACACGCCGAACACCTTCGGCTGGTACCTCGCCGCGCTGGTCTTCCAGTGGTTGAAGAAGGAAGGAGGGCTGGAGGTGATCGGCGCGCGCAATGCGGCGAAGGCGGCACTGCTCTACGATTACATCGACCACAGCGGGTTCTACTCGAACCCGATCGAGAGAACGGCACGCTCGCGCATGAACATCCCGTTTGTGCTGCCGGATGAAACGCTCGACGGACCATTCCTCGAGGAGGCCGCCGTCGCCGGTCTGCTCGCGCTCAAGGGACATCGCTCGGTGGGCGGCATGCGGGCCTCGATCTACAATGCGATGCCCCTCCAGGGCGTGCAGTCGCTGGTCGAATTCATGCAGGACTTCGCGCGTCGGCACGGCTGAGCGCCGGTTTCCCGACCTGCCCCGGCGAGCCGGACGACCGATCATGCCCTCCGGCAATGATGTCGAACAGGGCATCCGCGCCGGGCATGGAAGCCGGCATCGCCGCCGCGCTCCGCAGTCTTGTCGAATTGTTTTCCTCCAGGCCCGCCATGTACAAGATCAAGACGCTCAACAACATCAGCAACAACGGGCTCAACCGCCTGCCGCACGGCCTGTACAGCGTCGGCAACGACATTGCGGAGCCCGACGCCGTACTGGTCCGGTCGGCCGACATGCACAGGATCGACATCCCCTCGAGCGTCAAGGCGATCGGCCGCGCCGGCGCCGGCACCAACAACATTCCGGTTGCGGAAATGTCCCGCCGCGGGGTGGTGGTGTTCAATGCACCCGGAGCGAACGCCAACGCGGTGAAGGAACTGGTGATCGCCGGCATGCTGCTGGCGGCGCGCAACATCGGCGAGGCGTTTGCCTTCACCGAGACGCTGAGGGGTCGCGCTGACGCTGGGGCGGCGATGGAGGCCGAGAAGAAGCGATTCGTCGGCACCGAGCTGGCGGGTCGCGTGCTGGGCGTGGTCGGCCTCGGCGCGATCGGGGTCAAGGTGGCCAACGCAGCGCGCGGCCTTGGAATGCGCGTGTTCGGTTTCGACCCCCACATGACCGTGGAAGGCGCCTGGCAGCTCTCGTCCGACGTGGTGAAGGCAGGAAGCCTCGCCGAGTTGTTCGCCGCCTCGGACTACATCTCGTTCCACGTGCCGCTCAACGATGCCACCCGAGGCCTGTTCGGTGACGCGGCGCTGAACGCGGCGCGCCCGGGCGTGGTGGTGCTCAACTTCGCCCGCGACGGGGTGGTCGATCCGGCGGCGCTCCGGCGCGGCCTGACGGAGGGCCGGATCGGCCGCTACGTCACCGACTTCCCGAAGGCCGACCTGGTCGGCGATCCGCGAGTCATCGGTTTGCCGCACCTCGGCGCGTCCACGCGGGAGGCGGAGGAGAATTGCGCCGTGATGGTGGTCGACCAGGTGCGCGACTACCTGGAAAACGGCAATGTCGCCCATGCGGTCAACTTCCCGACCACCCGGATGGCGCGCGTGGGTGGGGCAAGGGTGTGCGTGGCCAACCGCAACGTGCCGAACATGATCGGCCAACTGTCGAACGTGCTGGGTGGCGCCGGGATCAACATCGTGCAGATGCATAACGCCTCGCGCGGGGACCTGGCCTACAATCTGGTCGACGTCGAGGCGGCAGTGCCGGAGGCGGTGGCGCGGCAGATCGGCGCCACCGAAGGTATTCTGTCGGTCCGCATCGTCTGAGGCGCGCCGGTCAGCGAGGGAGCATGAGCAGGACCCGTCCCCCCGCCAGGCCTGCCCGGAGCGTACCCCGCACCGGGCCCGTGCGTCCGGATCTCGCGGCGGTGCGCGCGCGGATCGACACCATCGATCGCCAGATCCAGGAACTGATCCAGGAACGGGCGCGCTTCGCGCACCAGGTCGGCATGGCCAAGGGGCCGCTGAAGTCGGCGGTCGACTACTATCGCCCGGAACGCGAGGCCCAGGTCCTGCGCATGGTCATCGAGCGCAACGCGGGACCGCTGTCGGCCGAGGAAATGGTTCGCCTGTTCCGCGAGATCATGTCGTCGTGCCTGGCACAACAGGAGCCGCTCAAGATTGCCTTCCTGGGTCCTGAGGGAACCTTCTCGGAGCAGGCGGTGATGAAGCATTTCGGGCAGGCTGCGCGCCGGCTCCCGCTGTCGGGCATCGAGGAAGTGTTCCAGGAGGTCGAGGCGGGGCACGCGGACTTCGGGGTGGTACCGATCGAGAACTCCGGCGAGGGCGCCGTACACTCCACGCTGGACATGTTCTTTTCCTCGCCACTCAGGGTCTGCGGCGAGATCGAGCTGCGTGTCCACCAGTACCTGCTCTCGCGTGGCGGCAGCCTGAGCGCGATCGAGCGCGTGTACTCGCATCCGCAGTCGCTTGCGCAGTGCAAGGGCTGGCTGCGGACGCACCTGCCGAAGGCCGAGCGGGTGGCGGTGGCCAGCAACGCGGAGGCGGCGCGTCGCGCGCGCAACGCCGACGACGCCGCCGCGATCGCGGGCGCGGCCGCGGGAGCGGTCTACGGACTGAAGGTCGTCGACGGCCCGATCGAGGACCGTGCCGACAACACCACCCGCTTCGTGGTGATCGGCCGCGAACCGTTCGCGCCTTCGGGCCGCGACAAGACGTCGCTGCTGGTGGCGGCCGGCGACAGGCCCGGCACCCTGTTCAAGCTGCTCGAGCCGCTGGCCCGCCGCGGCGTGAACATGACCAAGATCGAATCGCGCCCGAGCCGTCAGGGCAAGTGGCAGAACGCGTTCTTCATCGACGTCGAGGGCCACGTGGACGATCCCGCTCTGCGCCAGGTGATCGCCGACCTCGGCCCGTTCGCCGCCCAGGTCAAGATCCTCGGAAGCTACCCGGTCGCGCTGTCATGAGCCGTTTTGTTCCGCACCCGGTCGCCGCGGTGGCGGCCCTGAAGGCCTACGACCCGGGCCACGACCTCCCGGCCCTGCGCGCGCATTTCGCGCCGGCCGCACTGGCCGAGCTCGGGTCCAACGAGAATCCGCTCGGGCCGCCGCCGGCAGTGCTGGAGGCGTTGCGCCGACTGCCCGCCACCGGGATGTTCCGGTATCCGGACCCGCTGGGGCTGGCGTTGCGACGCGCGCTGGCCGGGCGACTGGGCGTTGACACTTCGATGCTGGCGCTCGGCAACGGGTCGCACGAGCTGCTGATGCTGCTTGCCCAGTGTTTCGCCGCGCCGGGCGACGAAGTGGTGTTCAGCGAGTTCGGCTTCGCGGTGTTCCCGATCGCCACGGCCGCGGTTGGCGCCACGCCGGTGCGCGTGCCCGCGTTGCCGCGCACGGGCGGCGCGCCGCGTGGCCACGACCTGCCGGCGCTCGCCGCCTCGGTCGGGCCCCGCGCGCGCCTGGTGTTCCTGGCCAACCCCAACAATCCGACCGGCACCTGGTTCACACGGGACGCGCTGCGCGGCTTCCTCGGTCGCATCGATCCGGCGCTGCCGGTGGTGGTCGACGAGGCCTACCACGAGTATGTGGACGACCCGACGGTGGGCTCTGCCGTGGACCTTCTCGGCGAGTTCCCCAACCTCGTGGTCACCCGGACGTTCTCCAAGGGCCACGGTCTGGCCGGGCTGCGGGTCGGGTATGCGGTGGCCGATCCCGCTATCGTCGATGTGCTCAACCGTCTGCGCGAGTCGTTCAACGTCAACGCGGTGGCATTGGAGCTGGCACGGATCGCGCTGGGCGATTCCGACCACCTCGATCGCGTACGGGCGTTCAACCTTGCCGAACGCGCCCGCATTGCCGACGGTCTCGCCGCGCGGGATCTGTTCGTGCATCCGTCGATGACCAACTTCGTGTTGGTCGATTTCGACCGCCCGGCCGCGGCCGTGGAGGCGAAGTGGCTGGCGCGCGGCGTGGTGGTGCGCCCGATGGACGGCTACGGTCTGCCGACTTGCCTGCGGATCAGCGTCGGCGCGCCGGAAGAGAACGCCCGCCTGCTGGCTAGCCTCGACGAGGCGCTGGCGTGAGCGGCGGCACGTTGGATTGGGTCGGGGGCCCGGCGGCCGGGCCGCTGCGCGGGCGCATCCGGGTGCCCGGCGACAAGTCGATCTCGCATCGCGCGATGATGCTCGGATCGCTGGCCGACGGCGTCACCGAAGTCTCGGGCTTCCTCGAGGGCGAGGACACCTTGGCCACCGCTGCCGCGTTCCGTGCGATGGGCGTCCGGATCGAGGTCGCCGGGGCCGGGCGCCGGATCGTGCATGGCGTCGGACTGCAAGGCCTGCGCCCGCCCGCCGGCCCGCTGGACCTCGGCAATTCGGGCACTGGGATGCGCCTGATGGCGGGCCTGCTTTCAGGACAGGCCTTTGCGTCGGAACTGGTCGGCGACGAGTCGCTGTCGCGGCGGCCGATGAAGCGCGTGATCGAGCCGCTGCGCCGGATGGGCGCCGCGATCGAATCGCGGGAGGGCGGGCTCGCACCGCTGCGCATCTCGCCCGCGACGGACGGACTGTCGGGAATCGGATATGTCTCGCCGGTCGCCAGCGCGCAGGTCAAGTCCTGCCTCCTGCTGGCGGGACTCTACGCCCGCGGCATCACCGCGGTGACCGAATCGCACCGCACCCGCGACCACACCGAGCGCATGCTGCGCGCCTTCGGTGTGGACGTGCGGGTGGACGGCAACATGGCCTCGGTCGCCGGTGGTCAGCGGCTGCACGCCACTGCGATCGAGGTGCCGGCCGACGTCTCGTCTGCGGCGTTCTTCCTGGTCGCGGCCAGCCTCGTGCCCGGCAGCGACCTGGTGCTGGAATCGGTAGGCATCAACCCTCTGCGCGACGGGATCGTGCGTGCGCTGCGGCTGATGGGTGCGCAGATCGCGGTCGGGAACCCGCGCCTGCTGGGTGACGAACCCGTGGCCGACCTGCGCGTGCAGCACGCGCCGCTGCGCGGCATCGAGGTGCCCGAGGATCTGGTGCCCGACATGATCGACGAGTTCCCAGTGCTGTTCGCGGCCGCGGCGGTGGCGCAGGGAACGACGGTGGTGCGCGGCGCGGCCGAACTGCGGGTCAAGGAGAGCGACCGCATTGCTGCCATGGCGGCCGCCCTGCGTGCACTGGGGGCGCGGGTCGAGGAGACTGCCGATGGCGCGGTGATCCACGGCGGGCCGCTGCACGGCGGGCGGGTCGACAGCCGGGGCGACCACCGGATCGCCATGGCCACGGGGGTGGCCGCGCAGGTCGCCTCGGGGACGGTGACGATCGGCGACTGCGCGAACGTGGCGACGTCGTTCCCGGGCTTCGTCGAACTGGCCTGCGGGGCCGGATTTTCACTGTCGGCTGTCGCCTGACCGGTCCTCGCCATGGCCCAGTCGCCAGTCCCCGTGCTTGCCATCGACGGCCCCAGCGGCTCCGGCAAGGGCACGATCAGCCGCGCGGTGGCGGAACGCCTGGGCTGGCATTTCCTCGACTCCGGCGCGCTTTACCGAGGCGTCGGGCTGGCGGCCTCGCGTGCGCGCATCCCCCTCGACGCAGCCGATGCCTTGGCGCACTGCGCGCGCAAGGTGGAGGTGCGGTTCGAGGATCGCCCGGGTGGAGACCCGCTGGTGTTC
>DHLY01000058.1:48795-53082 GCA_002405525.1 Proteobacteria bacterium UBA4656 | reverse complement strand
CCGCCGGGCCTGGTCGCCGACGGTCGTGACATGGGAACCGTGATTTTCCCGGATGCGGGATTGAAGGTGTTCCTGACCGCAAGCGCCGCCGAGCGCGCAGATCGCCGGCATAAGCAGTTGAAACAAAAGGGGTTGAGCGTTAACATGCCGATCCTTTTGCGCGACATCCTCGCGCGCGATGCCCGTGACGCCGAGCGTCCGGTGGCACCGACCAGGCCCGCCGACGACGCGGTCCTCCTCGATACCACCGGCACGCCGATCGACGAGGTGGTCTCGAGAGTGCTGGCGCTGGCTGCGAAAGCCTGGCCCACCCGCTGACCCTCGCCGGCGCCGCGTCGCACAGCGCCGTCCGGAGGGGACGCCGGCCCGCGAGGGCTGGTGCCATGGGTTTCCGCCGGTGCGAGGCCGGTCGGATCGTCGTCCACGGCGCGCGAGCGCCAATGAAGGTGGAAGCACGGACCGGACCTGGGCCGATCCCCGGCCACGCGGCGCCGTCTTCCGAGTCAACCGGGAACCGACATGACTGAGAGTTTTGCCGAACTTTTCGAGCGCAGCCAGGCGATTGCCAAGCTCAAGCCGGGCACCATCGTGACCGGCGTGGTGGTCGACATCCGCGCCGATGCGGTGGTCGTCAACGCAGGCCTCAAATCCGAGGGGATCGTTCCGATCGAGCAATTCCGAAACGACCGCGGTGAACTGGAGGTGGCGGTCGGCGACGAAGTGAAGGTCGCCCTCGATGCGCTGGAGGACGGGTTCGGCGAAACGCGCCTGTCGCGCGACAAGGCGAAGCGCGCCCTGGTGTGGGACGAGCTCGAGGACGCGCATCAGAACAACGCCACCGTCACCGGCCGCATCAGCGGCAAGGTCAAGGGCGGCTTCACGGTCGACATCAAGGACGTTCGCGCCTTCCTGCCGGGTTCGCTGGTCGACGTGCGGCCGGTGCGTGACCCGGTCTACCTCGAGGGCAAGGAACTCGAGTTCAAAATCATCAAACTCGACCGCAAGCGCAACAACGTGGTGGTCAGCCGCCGCGCGGTGGTCGAGAGCGAGTTCTCCGAGGAGCGCGAGAAGCTGCTCGAGCGACTGCAGGAGAATGCGGTCGTCAAGGGAGTGGTCAAGAACCTCACCGACTACGGCGCGTTCGTCGACCTCGGCGGCATCGACGGCTTGCTGCACATCACCGACATGGCCTGGAAGCGCGTCCGCCACCCGTCCGAGGTGGTCAATGTCGGCGACGAGCTGGAAGTGCGCGTGCTGCGCTTCGATCGCGAGCGCAACCGCGTTTCGCTCGGCCTGAAGCAGCTCGGCGAAGATCCGTGGGTCAACATCGCGCGCCGTTATCCGACCTCGACGCGCCTGTTCGGCAAGGTCAGCAACGTCACCGACTACGGCTGCTTCGTCGAGATCGAGCCGGGCGTCGAGGGCCTGGTCCACGTGTCCGAGATGGACTGGACCAACAAGAACGTCAATCCGACCAAGATCGTGCAGGTCGGCGACGAAGTCGAGGTGATGGTGCTCGACGTCGACGAGGAGCGGCGCCGGATCTCGCTGGGCATGAAACAGACGCAATCGAATCCGTGGGAGATCTTCGCCGCCACCCACAAGAAGAACGACAAGGTCGTCGGGCAGATCAAGTCGATCACCGACTTCGGCGTGTTCGTCGGGCTCGACGGCGGCATCGACGGACTGGTGCACCTGTCGGACATCTCTTGGCAGGCGTCCGGCGAGGACCTCGTGCGCCAGTTCAAGAAGGGTGACACGGTAGAGGCCGTGGTGCTGGCGGTCGACCCCGAGCGCGAGCGCATCTCGCTGGGCATCAAGCAACTCGAGCAGGACCCGTTCGGCCAGTACATGGCCGCCCATCCGCGCGGCAGCATCGTCCGCGGCACGGTTCGCGAGTTGGACGCCCGCGGCGCCACGATCGCCCTGGCCGACGGCGTCGAGGGCTATCTGCGTGCCAACGACATCGCCAAGGAACGGGTCGAGGATGCCACCGCGCACCTGAAGGTCGGCGACGAGGTCGAGGCGAAGTTCATCGGAATGGATCGCAAGGGCCGGACCCTGCAGCTGTCGATCCGAGCCAAGGATGAACAGGAGCTGCAGGAGGTTCTGGCCGAGTATCAGAGCGCTTCCGGCGGCACCACGAAGCTCGGTGCGCTGCTCAAGGAGCAGCTGAACAAGTCGGAGTGAGTTCCGACGGGCCCCGGCGGCGTACGCGCCGGGGCCCGCACGGGTCCCTCACGGTTCCAGCGGTCCGCAGGCCATGACCAAGTCCGAACTCATCGAGGCGCTGGCCCGGCGCCAGACCCACCTCGCCTCCCACGACGTCGAACTGTCGGTGAAGGAATTGCTCGAGCAGGTCAGCCAGGAACTGGCGCGTGGCGAACGGATCGAGGTCCGCGGCTTCGGCAGCTTTTCGCTCCACTACCGGCCACCGCGCATCGGCCGCAATCCCAAGACCGGCGAGTCGGTTGCTTTGCCGGGCAAGCACGTGCCGCACTTCAAGCCGGGCAAGGAGCTGCGCGAGCGGGTCAATGCCAGCACCCAGCCGATCACCGGCGGCGACGACGAACCGGATTGAGCGGCGGGCGGCTGTTCCCGCCGCAATTGGTGGCCCCGAGCGCTTGCCATGCGCGGTGCGGGCGTCCAAGCTGCCCTCTGCATCCTCGCGCCCGTCGACCCCATGAATGGCTGGCTGCTCGTCCCTGCGTTCCTCGTCGTGATCCTTGCGAGCCTGGTGTTCGCCGCGCAGAACGCGGGACCGGCCACTGTGGTGCTGTTCGGCGCCCGCTACACGCTGCCGCTCGGCGTGCTTCTCCTCGGCGCGCTGTTCGCCGGCAGTCTCGCCGCCGGGCTGGTACTCTGGGTGGGGTTGATCCTGCCGCTGCGCCTGCGCCTGCGCCGCGGCGGTCGCGATGCTCCTACCGACGGCAGTGGGGGCGCGGCGGCATGATGTCCGAGGTGGGCCTGTTCTGGCTCTTGCTGCCGATCGCGGGCGGGGTCAGCTGGTACCTCGCGCGGCGCGGCAGCGAGCGGGTCACCGGCGCGCGCGTCAACCGCCTGCGCAGCAACTATTTCCGCGGGCTGAACTATCTGCTCAACGAGCAGCCGGACAAGGCGATCGAGGTCTTCCTGCACATCGCCGAAGTCGACAGCGACACCGTCGAGACGCACCTCGCGTTGGGTAGCCTTTTCCGGCGTCGCGGGGAGGTGGACCGCGCGATCCGCGTGCACCAGAACCTGGTCGCCCGGCCCTCGCTCAGCGCCGAGCAGAAGACCCAGGCACTGCTGGCGCTGGGCGAGGACTACATGCGCGCCGGCCTGCTGGACCGCGCCGAGACCCTTTTCACCGATCTGGTCGGCATCGATTCGCAGGCGCCGTCCGCGCTGCGCCACCTGATCTCGATCTGCCAGCAGGAACGCGACTGGCGCAAGGCGATCGACCACGCGCATCGGCTGGAACAGGCCACCGGGGAATCGCAGGCGCGGCTGATCGCCCAGTACTGGTGCGAGCTGGCAGAGCATGCGCGCAGCCGGCGGGATTTCGACGGTGCGCGCCGGCACCTCGCCGAAGCCTTCGCACGCGAACCCAACTGCGTGCGCGGCCTGCTGATTGCGGCGCGGATGGCGATGGACGCGGGCGATCCTTCGCGCGCGGCACAGTCTTTCGAGCTGGTGGTCGACCACGACATCGACTTCGTGCCCGAAGTTCTGGGACCGGTGCAGCGCTGCTACGAGCAGATCGATGAGCCGCATCGCGCGCGCGAGTTCCTGCGTCAGCTGGCCGAGCGCTACGACGGGATTTCCCCGGTGCTGGCGCTGTCGCGGATCATCGAGGACAACGAGGGGGAGTCGGCAGCGGTTGCCTATCTCACCGAGCAGCTGCGCTCGCGACCCTCGATCCGCGGCCTGATGCGCCTGATCGAACTCAGCCTGCGCAGTGCCACTCCCGGTGAACGCGAGCGCCTCGCGGTGCTGCAGGAGCTGGTGCGCAAGCTGATCGAAGGCAAGGCTGCCTACCGCTGCACACGCTGCGGATTCGGTGCACGTGCGCACCACTGGCAGTGCCCGAGCTGCAAGTCGTGGGGGACGGTGAAGCCGATCCACGGCGTGGCCGGCGACTGAGCGGCGCGATGCGGCCCGGCGACGCGGCGGCGATGGCGACGGCGGCCGCGCTCGCGGCCGTGCTGTGCGTCGCCGCCATCGCCTATGGGCGCCGCCGCGGCCTGCTGGACCAGCCGGGGCCACGCCGGTCCCACGCCGTGCCGACGCCGCGTGGCGGCGGCG
>DHLY01000058.1:40461-48571 GCA_002405525.1 Proteobacteria bacterium UBA4656 | reverse complement strand
CGCGGCGGTGGGCTGGTGGGACGACCATCGTCCGCTCTCGGTGCGAGTGCGACTGGCGGTGCATCTCGCGGCGTCAACGCTGGCGGCGCTGGCGGTGCTCGGGGTGCCGGCCGACGTGGCGGGTGCCGGGGTGTTGGTCGGGGCGGTTGCGGCGCTGGCATGGTCGACCAACCTGCACAACTTCGTCGACGGCATCGACGGCCTGCTCGGCCTGCAGGCGCTGGCCGGGTTCGCCATCCTCGCCGCGTTGGCGGCGGCGGGTGGCGACGAACCGCTGGCGCGCTGCTGCATGGTGGCGTGCGCGGCCTGCGCGGGGTTCTTGCCGTTCAACCTGCCGCAGGCGCGGATTTTCCTCGGCGACGTCGGCAGCGGTGCGATCGGGCTCGCCCTTGGCGCGTTTTCGCTGCTGGGCTGGCGTCGCGGCGTGATCGACCCCGGCGCGGCGCTGATCGTGTTGTCGGCCTGCGGCGTCGACGCCACTGCGACGCTCCTGTGGCGGATTGCGCGCGGACGGCGCTGGTGGCGACCGCATCGGGAACACCTCTACCAGTGGCTGGTGCGCTGCGGCTGGACGCACGCCGCCACGGCGGGGCTGTACTTCGGATGGACAGCGCTGGTGGCGCCGGCAGTGCTCTGCGCTCGCGAGCTTGCGGCTCGCTCGGAATGGTCCGAAGCGCACCCGGTGGCGGCGGAGTCCCTATACTTCGTCGGGTGGCCGGCGGCGACGCTGCTGGCCGCCCTCGGCCTTTGGCTGGCTGGCAGGCGTGCCTGCCTGCGGCGGGCCCGGACGCGGAGGCCCTGATGCGACCTGCCCAAGCCATCGCCGCCATCCATCCTCGCATCGCGGTGGTCGCGCACGACCTGGCGATGGTGTGGGTCGCGTGGTTTGCGGCCAACTGGCTGCGCTTCAACCTGCTGCCCGAGCCGCCGCCGGTGCCGCTGGCAGGCGCCGAGTTGCCGATCGTGCTTGCCGCGCAGGGGCTGGTGCTGTGGTGGACCGGCCTCTACCGCGGCCTGTGGCGTTTCGCCAGCCTGCCCGACCTCTGGAACATCGCGCGCGCAGCGCTGTTCGGCGCGCTGGCGATCGCACTGGGTCTGTTCCTTTTCAATCGCCTGGAAGGCGTCCCGCGTTCGGTGCTGCTGGTCTATCCGCTGAGCCTTGCCGTGGCGCTCGGAGTGCCGCGCCTGCTCTATCGCTACTGGAAGGACAATCGACTCGATTTCGAGCGCCGCACGCCGCTGCAGCGTGTGCTGGTGCTCGGCGCCGGGCGCGCTGGAGAGACGCTCGCACGGGACCTGCGCCGCGACACCCACTACCGGGCGGTGGGCTTCCTCGACGACAACCCGTCGCTGCGCGGGGCCAAGGTCAACGGGGTCCCGGTGCTCGGCACCCTCGACGACCTCGACCGGGTGGCGCGCGAAGTGGCGGCCGAGACGCTACTGATCGCAATGCCGTCGGCCAGCAACCAGCAGATGCAGCGCGTGGTTCAGTTGTGTGAGGACACCGGCCTGCCGTTCCGTACGGTGCCGCGTCTGCAGGACGTCGTCGAAGGACGCTCGGGCTTCAACGAACTCAAGGAGGTCGCGATCGAGGACCTCCTCGGCCGGGAGCCGGTGCTGCTCGACTGGACCGCGATCCGCGGCGGGCTCTCCGGAAGGCGGGTGTTGGTCAGCGGGGGCGGCGGCTCGATCGGCGGAGAACTGTGCCGGCAGGTGGCGCGACTCGGCGCCGCTTCGTTGGTGGTCGTCGAACAGTCCGAGTACAACCTCTACCGGATCGAGCAGGAATTGCGCCGCGAGTTCCCCGACCTCGTGCTGCACGCCGTGCTCGGCGACTGCGGCGATCCTGCGCTGATCGAGCGGTCCTTTTCGCAGTTGCGCCCCCAGGTGGTGTTCCACGCCGCGGCCTACAAGCACGTGCCGCTGCTCGAGGGCCAGGTCCGCGAGGCCTTCCGCAACAACGTGCTCGGCACGCAGGCGATCGCCGCCGCGGCGGACCGCCATGGCGCCGGCGTCTTCGTGCTGATCTCCAGCGACAAGGCGGTCAATCCGGTGAACGTGATGGGCGCGACCAAGCGCGCGGCCGAGATGTACTGCCAGAATCTCGCCGCACAGTCGCGCACGCGCTTCATCACGGTGCGCTTCGGCAACGTGCTCGACTCCGCCGGCAGCGTGGTGCCGCTGTTCCGCGAGCAGATCCGCGGCGGCGGCCCGGTGACGGTCACCCACCCGGAGATCACCCGCTATTTCATGACCATCCCCGAAGCATGCCAGCTGATCCTGCAGGCCAGCGTTCTCGGCCAGGGCGGCGAGATCTTCGCCCTCGACATGGGAGAGCCGGTGCGTATCCGCTACCTGGCCGAGCAGATGATCCGGTTGGCCGGCAAGGTGCCGGAGCGCGACATCGCGATCACCTACACGGGACTTCGGCCTGGCGAGAAGCTGTTCGAGGAGTTGTTCCACGAGCAGGAAGACTGCGCCGCCACCACGCACCGCAAGATCTTCCTGGCTGCTGCACGCAGCATGCCGTGGAGCGACCTGCTGTCGGTGCTGCGGCGCGGCGCCGCAGCGTGCGCGCAGGACGACGCCGACGAGGTACTGGTGGTGCTGCGCCTGCTGGTTCCGGAGTTCGCGCCGCCCCAGGGCAACGCGCAGGTGGTTCCGCTGGCGCGCGCGCGCGGCGGCTGATTGCGAAGCATTCCGACGGACCAACCCCGATGAAGGTTCGCAAGGCAGTGTTCCCCGTCGCCGGACTCGGAACCCGGCTGCTGCCGGCGTCGAAGGCGCTGCCCAAGGAGATGCTGCCGATCATCGACCGGCCGTTGATCCAGTATGCGGTCGACGAGGCGGTGGCGGCCGGCTGCGACACCCTGGTGTTCGTGGTCAACCGCCACAAGCACGCCATCGCCGACCACTTCGACCGCGCGCACGAACTGGAACAACGCCTGGAGCGCAGCGGCCGGAAGGAACTCCTCGCCCTGGTCCGCGGGGTACTTCCGGCCGGCGTGCGCACGGTCTTCGTCACCCAGTCAGAAGCGCTCGGGCTGGGCCACGCGGTGTTGTGCGCCGAGCATGCGGTCGGCGACGAGCCCTTTGCGGTCCTGTTGCCGGACGACCTGATCTGGAATCGTGGTGGCGCCCCAGCGCTGGCGCAGATGGTGGCGGAGTCGGAGCGGCTGGGCGGCAGCATGGTCGCGGTCGAGGACGTTCCGCGGGAACACACGTCGCGCTACGGCATCGCCTCGGTGGACGCGCCCGATGGCCGGAGCGCCCGTATCCGCGCGCTGGTCGAGAAGCCTATGCCCGCGAATGCGCCGTCGACGCTGGCGGTGGTCGGGCGCTACGTGCTGCATCCGCGGGTGTTCCGTTTCCTGCACAGTCTGCCGCCCGGCGCCGGAGGCGAGATCCAGCTCACCGATGCGATCGATGCCTTGCTCAACGTCGAGCCGGTCTACGCCTGTCGATTCGAAGGCGAACGCTTCGATTGCGGCAACAAGCTCGGCGTGGTGGAGGCGACCATGGCTTTCGCGCTGGAGCAGCCCGATATCGCGGGCGCCGTGGCGGCGCGGATGCGGCGCCTGCTCGGCGCCTGAGGCCCGCCGGCCTGGACCTCAGCCACATCCTGTTCCACCTCGGCGAGGATCGCCCGCGCTGGGAGAACGCTGTCGCGCCGCCTCTGTTCCAGACCAGCAACTTCGCAATGCCCACGGTGGCCGCAATGCGTGCGGCGATGGCGTGCGAGTACGACGCTCACCTGTACACCCGCGGCAGCAATCCGACCGTCGAGATCCTGCGCCGCAAAGTGGCGGCGCTGGAGGGGGCCGAAGATGCCTTGCTGTTCGCCTCGGGCGCGGCGGCGATCGCGGCCGCCGTGCTTGCGGCGGTGCGTGGCGGCGACCACGTCGTCTGCGTGACCAAGCCCTATTCGTGGACCCGCGCCCTGCTGCGCGACTTGCTGCCGGGCTTCGGTGTCCTCACTACCTGGGTCGATGCACGCGACGCGGCGGAGGTGGAGTCCGCGCTGCGGCCGGCGACCCAGCTACTGGTGCTGGAGAGTCCCAATTCGCTGACTTTCGAGCAGCAGGACCTCGCGACGATGGCGTCGATCGCGCGCCCGCGCGGCATCCTGACCATGGTCGACAACAGCTACGCCACCCCGCTCGGCCGGTCGCCGCTCGCGCTCGGCATCGACGTGGTGCTGCATTCGGGCACCACGTACCTCGCCGGGCACAGCGACGTCCTGATGGGCGCGCTGTGTGCCTCGCGAGCGTTCTGCGAGCGCGTCTTCCGCGGCCCCTACATGACGTTGGGCGCGGTGCTCTCGCCGCACGACGCGTGGCTGGCGCTGCGCGGCCTGCGCACGCCGGAAGTGCGCATGGACCGCATCGGCGCCAGCACCCGCGAGGTCGCGGCCTTTCTCGCCGCGCATCCGAAGGTGCGCCGCCTGTACTGGCCGCACGCAGCCGACGAACCGCAGGCCGGACTCACCGCGCGGCAGTTGCGGCGGGCGGGCGGCCTGCTGTCGATCGACCTCGACACCGACCTCGATGGCGTCGAGCGTTTTTGCGATGGCCTTCGGCGTTTCCTGATGGCGGTTTCCTGGGGCGGCTACGAGTCCCTGGTCCTGCCGGTGGCCGGCGTACGCGACTGGCGGGGTCGCGAGTCCGATGCCGGCGTGCCGGTGACCCTGGTGCGGCTGTCGATCGGCCTCGAGGACCCGGTGCGGTTGGTCGACGACCTGGCGCAGGCGCTGGCCCGGATCTGAGGACGCTGCGGCGCCCTGCCGGTGCCAGAATCTGCGGCGGACCGCGCGCCCCGGAATGTCTTTTCGAGCGACTGCTCGCCTGGTTTCGTCTCACCGCGTCGAGTCAGCGTGCTGGATTTTCGCGAGCCTGCCTCGGCTTGCCCGAGCCGCACTTGTCCCGCGGGCGGTCAGCGCACCACCGCGTCGACCAGCCGGTCCGCCCATTGAAGGATGGCCTGCAGCGGCTCGATCACCGAGCGTTCCGGCCATTTCAGTTCGTGGTGTACTGGCAGCGGATCGTGGACCAGGGGCGGGACGACTGCGCCTGGCTGCGGCAGTTCGCTGCCGTAGGCGGAAGCGGCCAGCGCCGCGAGATCTTCCCAGCGTGGGAAGGCTCCCTGCAGCATGTGCTCGAAAATGCCGCGCCAGTGCCAGTTCAGCGGCAGTTCGCGCGCCGTGGGGCCGATGGCGAGCCGATGGCCGAGCCAGCCGAGTGCTGCCTTCCGGACCACCTGCCCGGGGCTGCGGAAGGGCAGGTGGGCAAGCGCCAACGACGGCAGGTCGAAGCCCTCGATGCGCGAACCGGCGGCATCGTGCAGCCAGTGGTTGCCGGTCGCGAGGCGCCAGTGGCCGCCGCGTGCGACAGCTGCCGGCAGTAGCACCTTGTGCTGTGCGCCCGGCTCGGCGGCGAACCGGTGAGTGAGGCGGCGCAGCACGTGCGCCGGGCCGTCGCCGGTGGTGCCGGGTGCCGGGACGAGCGTCTGCCAGCGGATCTGGCCGGGCCGGTCGCCCGGAACGGCGGCAACGGCCTCGCGCAGCGCCGATGGTGAGCCGCAGCGCAGAAACTCGTCGGCGTCGAGCGTCAGGTATGCGTCGGCGGCATGCAGCTCG
Source organism: Proteobacteria bacterium UBA4656 (assembly GCA_002405525.1). GTDB lineage: Bacteria > Pseudomonadota > Gammaproteobacteria > Xanthomonadales > Ahniellaceae > UBA4656. The sequence continues at coordinate 42,936 of DHLY01000058.1, read as the reverse complement.
GCCGCAAGACGAAGCGCTTCGGTCATCCGCCGCGCGTGGTCGAACGCCAGGTCCTCGAAGCGGCGCAAGGTCAGCGGCAGGCCTTCGTCGCGCAGGGCCGCGAGAAGGGCGGGCGTGGCGTCGTCCGACTGGTGGTCGATCACCACCAGCCGGTCGAGGTAGTGCAGGTTGTGGCGTACGAAGGCCTCGACGACGTCAGCCTCGTTCCTGACGATGGCGACGCCGACCAGGTTCATCGAACGCCCCGGATCAGACCGCCTCGAGGATACCGGCCGCACCCATGCCGGTGCCGATGCACATCGTCACCATCCCGTATCTCTGCCTGCGCCGGCGCAGCCCGTGGACGAGGGTGGCGGTGCGCACCGCGCCGGTCGCGCCGAGCGGGTGGCCGAGCGCGATCGCGCCGCCGAGCGGGTTGACCTTCGCCGCGTCGAGGCCGAGGTCGCGAACCACCGCCAGAGCCTGCGCGGCGAACGCCTCGTTGAGCTCGATCCAGTCGATCTGGTCCTTCGACAGTCCGGCCTGCCCCAGCGCCTTCGGGATCGCGGCGATCGGGCCGATGCCCATGACCTCGGGGGCCACGCCCGCCACCGCGAAACCGACGAAGCGCGCCAGCGGGGTCAGCCCGTGGTCCTTGATCGCACGTTCGCTGGCGAGCAGCACGGCGGCAGCGCCGTCGCTCATCTGCGAGCTGTTCCCGGCAGTCACCGAGCCGCTGGCCCTGAACACCGGCTTGAGGGCCGCAAGCCCTTCGAGCGTGCTGTCCGCGCGCGGGCCCTCGTCCTGCGCGATCACGCGCGCGTCGGACCTGATCGCGCGCCGCGAGAGGTCCGGGTAATGGTCGGCGAGGGTGAAGGGCGCGATCTCGGCGGCGAACTCGCCGGTGGCGATGGCGGCTGCGGCCTTCCGGTGGGAGGCCAGCGCGAAGGCGTCCTGGTCATCGCGCGAGACTTTCCACTGCGCGGCCACGTTTTCGGCCGTGATGCCCATGCCGTAGGCGATGGCAACGTGCTCGTTGGCGAAGATCGACGGGTTGACCGCCGGCTTGTAGCCCATCATCGGCACCATGCTCATGCTCTCGGTGCCGCCGGCCAGCATCAGGTCGGCCTCGCCCAGCCGGATCCGGTCGGCCGCAGTGGCGACCGCCTGGATGCCGGACGAACAGAATCGGTTGATGGTCATCGCCGCCACCGACTGCGGCAGCCCCGCCAGCAGCACGGCGATGCGGGCCACGTTCATGCCCTGCTCGGCCTCCGGCATGGCGCAGCCGATGACCGCGTCGTCGATGCGTGCGCGGTCCACCGAGGGGACATCGTCCAGCGTGGCGCGGATCGCGTGCGCCAGCAGGTCGTCGGGTCGGGTGTTGCGGAACGCGCCGCGCGGCGCCTTGCCGACCGGGGTGCGGCGCACGGCGACGATGTAGGCGTCCTGGATCTGTCTGCTCATGGTCGTCGTCTCCTAATTGCGCAGCGGCTTGCCGGTGGCGAGCATGTGCGCGATGCGCTCCTGCGTCTTCGGCATCTGCCCGAGGGCGACGAAGTGTCGCCGTTCGAGGTCGAGCAGCCACTGTTCGTCCACCAGCGAGCCGCGCTCGACGTCGCCGCCGCACAGCGCGTCGGCGATTCGCGAAGCGATCTCGTGGTCGTGCGCGGAGACAAAGCCGCCCTCGCGCATGTTGACCAACAGCATCTTCAGCAGCGCCGCCCCGGCGTCGCCGGCGACCGGAATCGCGCGGGCCGGCAGCGGCGGGCGCCATCCGGCCTCGACCAGGTTGCGCGCCTCGGCGAGTGCCACGTGCAGCAGCTCGTGGGTGTGGAACACCACGGTGTCGGTCGGCCGCAGCAGGCCGAGTTCCTTCGCCTCCAGCGCGCTGCCGGACACCGTGGCCATGGCCACCGTTTGGAACATCTTCTGGACGAAGGGCAGCACGTCGCCTCCGTGCTGGAAGTGCGCGGCCTGCGCGGCACGCAGCGCGATCTCCTTCAGGCCGCCGCCGGCCGGGAGCAGACCCACGCCGGCCTCGACCAGGCCGATGTAGCTCTCCAGCGCAGCGACGGTCCTGGCTGAGTGCATCTGGAACTCGCAGCCGCCGCCCAGCGCCAGCCCGCGGACCGCCGCCACCACCGGTACCAGGGCGTGCTTGATTCGCATCGAAGTCTGCTGGAATCGCGCGACCATGGCATCGAACTGGTCGATCCGACCGGATTTCAGCGACTCCATGGCGCCCGCCAGGTCGGCGCCGGCCGAGAACGGTTCTCCGGCCTGCCAGATCACGAGCCCGGCCAGCGACTGCTCGGCCTGGTCGATCGCGGCATGGATGCCTTCCAGCACGCCCGCGCCGACCGTGTTCATCTTGGTCTTGAACGACAGGATGCCGATGTCTCCGCCGAGCGACCACAGGCGTACCGCGTCGGTCTCCATCAGCGTGGCGCCGCGGGCGCTGCGCTCGCCGAGCAGCAGTTCGGGGAAGTGCTG
>DHLY01000058.1:21411-40275 GCA_002405525.1 Proteobacteria bacterium UBA4656 | reverse complement strand
GCCGTCAGCATCATGCACACCTTCGCGACCGTCGACGACCCACGCCGGCAGCGGCGCGTCGCTCATGGCCTTGCCGGCGGCGATGTCGGCGGCGATCCAGCTGGCGACCTGCTTCCAGCCGCTGGCCTGCCAAAGCTCGAACGGACCGAGGGCCCAGCCGTAGCCCCAGCGGATCGCGAAGTCGACCTCGCGCGCGCTGTCCGCGATGTCGGCGAGGTGGTAAGCGCTGTAGTGAAACAGGTCGCGGAACACGGCCCAAAGAAACCTTGCCTGCGGATCACCGCCGGCGCGCAGCTTCGCCAGCTTATCTGCCGGGTCTTTGACTTTGAGGACGGCGGCGACCTCGGCGCTTGCTGCACCGTCGGCGGGTCGGTAGTCCAGCCGGGCCGCGTCCAGCACGTGGATGTCCTTGCCGACCTTGCGGAAGAAGCCCGCGCCCGACTTCTGCCCCAGCGCGCCCCTGCCGACCAGCGCCTGCAGCGTGGCGGGAGGAACGAAATGCCGGTGCCAGGGATCCTGCGGAAGGGTGTCCGCCATGGTCTGGATGACGTGGCCCATCGTGTCGAGCCCGACCACGTCCGCGGTGCGGTACGTGGCGCTCTTGGGCCGCCCGATCGCCGGCCCTGTCAGCGCATCGACCTCGTCGAAGCCGAGCGCGAAAGCTTGCGTATGGTGCATCGTCGCGAGCATGGAGAACACGCCGATCCGGTTGCCGATGAAGTTCGGTGTGTCCTTGGCGCGCACCACGCCCTTGCCGAGGGTGGTGGTCAGGAAACCCTCCAGGGTGTCGAGCACCCGCGGGTCGGTCGCCGCGATCGGGATCAGCTCGGCCAGGTGCATGTAGCGCGGTGGGTTGAAGAAGTGCACGCCGCAGAAGCGCGGGTGGATGGCGTCGGGCAGGCCCGCGGCGAGTTCGCGGATCGGCAGACCGGAGGTATTGCTGGCGAAGATCGCGTGCGGGGCCAAGAAGGGCGCGACCCTGGCGTACAGGGCATGCTTCCAGTCCATGCGCTCGGCGATCGCCTCGATAACCAGGTCGCAATGGCGCAGCCCGTCGAGGTGCTGGTCGTAGTTGGCGGCCACGATCTCGGCGCCGCGCCCCTTGGTTGCCAGTGGGGCGGGGGACAGCCTGGACAGGTTGGCGATCGCCTTGTTGACGCTGCCGTTCGGGTCGCCGTCTTTCGCCGGCAGGTCGTAGAGCAGGGTCTCGACGGAGGCGTTGACGAGGTGGGCGGCGATCTGTGCGCCCATAACGCCGGCGCCCAGCACCGCCACGCGGCGGATGCGGATCGGGGAATCGGCCATGTTGGCTCCGTGGCTCGGTGGAGAAGGGGCGCGTCGATCAGGGCGCGCGCAGTCCGGCGCAGGCGAAGCGCACGAATTCATGCGCCGCCTGCCGCCGGTGTTCGTCGTCGGTCCGGCCTGGCGGGCGGCGGACGACTCCGAAGTCGGACATCGCGTAGGTCAACGCGCCGCTGATGAAATCCAGGCGCCAGTACAGCGACTCCTTGTGCAGATCCGGCATCAGGTCGTGGATTGCCGCTGCGAAAGCCTTGAGTACGTGGCCGTAGTTGTCGGACAGAAACTTGCGCAGCGTCTGGTCGTGTTCGGCGTAAGCCCGCGCCAGGACCCGCATGAAGGCCGAGCCGCCGAGGCGGTCGGTGGCAAGGTTGAGCGCCGGCAGGACGAAGGCCTCGAGCAGCGACTCCAGGGTGGGATGAGTGCCGGCTCGGGCTGCCTGCAGCGCCGCGAGCCGGCGTTCGGTCAGTTCGTCGAGGCGGCGCCGGAACACCTCGTTGATCAGGTTGTCCTTGGAACCGAAGTGATAGTTCACGGCGGCGAGGTTGACGTTCGCCGCGGCGGTGACCTGCCGCAGCGAGGCGCCGGCGAATCCGTGGCGGGCGAACAGTTCCTCGGCGGCGGTCAGGATCCGCTCCTTGGTCGAGAAGTGGGCATGCATGGCGGCCTCGATGCGCGCTTCAAACGGTCGTTTAAAGCATAGCGGTGCCGGTCCGAGCGGGTCAAGCCGCGGGCGGTACAGGGTCGCGCCGCGACGCGGCAGGCGACTTGGGTTTCACGCCTAAGCCACGGAATCGCAGCGGATTTCCTGTGTTAGCATTGGCGGCCTGTCGGGTACGGCACCGCGCCCCTTTCCGCAACTGGAGTCAGAGTTCATGGCGCTCGAGCGCACGCTGTCCATCATCAAGCCCGACGCCGTCGGCAAGAACGTCATCGGATCGATCTACGCTCGCTTCGAAAGCAACGGACTGAGCATCGTCGCCGCTCGCATGAAGCACCTCTCGCGGCGCGAGGCGGAGGGTTTCTACGCCGTTCACAGGGGGCGGCCGTTCTTCAATGCGCTCGTCGAGTTCATGTGCTCCGGGCCAGTCATGATCCAGGTGCTGGAAGGCGAGGACGCGATCGCGAAGAACCGTGAACTCATGGGTGCAACCGATCCCAAGAAAGCCGCGGCGGGCACCATCCGCGCCGATTTCGCCGATTCGATCGATGCCAACGCCGTGCATGGGTCGGACGCTGCGGAGACGGCTGCGGTCGAGATCGCATATTTCTTCGCCAGTACCGAGATCAGTCCGCGCGGGTGAATCGGTCGTCGTGAGCCAGCCGTCAGCCACCGCGCGCGTGAACCTTCTGGACCTTGACCGGCCCGGCATGGAGCATTTTTTCGCCGGGCTCGGCGAGAAGCGCTTCCGCGCGCATCAGGTGATGAAGTGGATCTATCACCAGCGGGTGGACGACTTCGATCGCATGACGGACCTCGGCAAGGGCCTGCGCGAGGCGCTCAAGGCTGCGGCGGAGGTGCGCGCCCCGCAGACCACCCTCGAGCAGCGTTCGGTGGACGGCACCTGCAAGTGGCTGCTCGGTCTCGACGGCGGCAACGCAGTCGAAAGTGTCTTCATCCCGGAGCCGACACGCGGCACGCTCTGCGTTTCGTCGCAGGTCGGTTGCGGCCTCAATTGCTCGTTCTGCTCGACCGCCACCCAGGGGTTCAACCGCAACCTTTCCGTCGCCGAGATCATCGGCCAGGTGTGGGTCGCCGCGCGCGCGCTTGGCAACGTCACCCATCAGGTTCGGCGCATCACCAACGTGGTGATGATGGGCATGGGCGAACCGCTGCTGAACTTCGACAACGCGATCCGGGCCATGTCCCTGATGCGTGACGATCTCGGCTTCGGTTTGGCGAACAAGCGCGTGACGCTGTCGACCGCCGGCCTGGTGCCGATGATCGATCGCCTTTCGGAGGCGGCGGACGTCAGTTTGGCCGTGTCCCTGCATGCGCCCACCGACGCGCTGCGCGACCAGCTTGTTCCGCTCAACCGAAAGTACCCGATCGCGGAACTGGTGGACGCCTGCCGCCGCTATCAGGCCGTGCGCCCGCGCAGCACCGTGACCTTCGAGTACACGCTGCTGCGCGGGGTCAACGATCACCCGGAGCATGCCCGCGCGCTGGTCAGGCTGCTGCGTCGGATTCCCTCCAAGTTGAACCTCATTCCCTTCAATCCGTTCCCGGGTACCCGCTACCAGCGCTCCGGCGAGGACGAGATCCGGTCGTTCCAGAAGATCGTGCTCGACGCCGGCGTGCTGGCCACCGTGCGGCGCACGCGCGGCGACGACATCGACGCTGCTTGCGGCCAACTGGTGGGGCGGGTGGTTGACCGCACGCGCCGGTCGCGCGAATGGCGGGAGCGCGCGCAGGAGGGGCTCGATGCGGCCTGAGCGCGCGCCGGGACCGCTGGCGGCGCTGCTGCTCGCCGTGGCGCTGGCCGGCTGCGGCGCCACGCCGGCCCGCCGGGATCCGCCGGCTACGCGCGACGCCGACGGCCGCGAGCAGGCGGTGCAGACCAACGTGCGCCTCGGCCAGGGGTATCTTTCGCAGGGGAAGCTTGAACTCGCCCGCGACAAGCTGCTTCGGGCGCTCGAACTGGACCCGCGTTCGGTGCCTGCCCACACCGTGGTGGCGATACTCTACGAACGAATCGGCGATCGCGAGCGGGCCCGCGTCCACTATCGCCGCTCAGTCGAGCTGGCGCCCGCCGCTGGCGACGCACAGAACAACTACGCCACCTTCTTGTGCCAGGAAGGCAACTACGAAGAGGCCGACCGACGGTTCGGGCTCGCACTCGACGATCCGTTTTACCGGACGCCGGCCGTGGCGCTCTCCAATCGCGGAGCCTGCGCGCTGTCCGCCGGCCGCGCCGAGGCGGCGGAGGAGAGCCTGCGCCGCGCCGTGCAACTCGCGCCGGACATGCCCGATGCACTGTACGGACTCGCTCGCGCCACCTTCGCGCGCGGGGACTTTCTGCGCGCGCGCGCCTTCGTGCAGCGCTACGAGGCGACCGGCGCGTCCGGTGCAGAGGGACTGCTGCTCGGCTACGAGATCGAGCGCAGTCTGGGCAACATGCCGGGGGCGAACGATTACCGCCAGCGGCTGCTGGCGCAGTTTCCGGACTCCGAGGCGGCGCGCCGCCTGGAGGGCGAGGGAGTGCCGCAGTGAGCCGCGCGATTGCGGCGGGTGCGGATGGCCCGGGCCTTCCGCAGGTTGATGGCCAATGCCGGCAGTCCAGTCGGGGGGCTGCGGGGGGATCGATGAGTTCGATGCATGACGTCGGGCCGGGGCAGGAATCCGCCCCGCCCGCTACTGACAGGGCGCAGGATGCGGGTGCGGCGCCACTCGGCGGGCTGCGCGAGGCGCGCGAGGCGACGGGCCTGTCGCGCGAGGAGTTCGCACGCCGCGCGCATCTTCCCGCGGCGGTGCTCGCCGACCTGGAGGAAGGGCGCTGGGAGCATCTCGGTGCTGCGGTTTTCGTCCGCGGCTATCTGCGCAGTTTCGCGCGCGCAGCAAGGTTGCCGGATGCAATGTTGGCGGACCTGCTCTCCCGCCACGGCGACGCGCCTCCGCCACTGGTCGCTCAGCGGTCGGCACCCATCGCACAGCGTTGGCTGTCGCGCTACGCCGCGCCGGCCGGCTACGCGCTGCTGACCGCGGTGGTGATGGTGCCGCTGGTCTATCTGGCGCGGCCCGTTTCCCACCCCGCGGTGCAGGCCCCCAGTCTGACGCCGATCGACAACGCAGGCGAGCGGTCAGTCTCGACGGCATCGCCCGCGGCTTCATCCGGTGCGATCGTTGCGCCGACGCCCATCGCGCCGTCGCCTGCGACGGCGCCAGGGTCATTGGTATCCGCCGGCCCCGTGATGGCGTCGCTCGCGCCGGTCCCGCAGGTTGCGGCGTCGCCCGGCTCGCGCCGGGTCAACCTTCGCCTCGCGGCTGACAGTTGGGTCGAGTTCAGCAACGCCGCAGGCCGCCGCCTCGAGTACGGACTTCTGCCGGCCGGCACCGCGCGCGACTATGACCTGCAGGGCAGCGCCGTGCTGATGATCGGCAATGCCAGCGCGGCACGACTGACGGTCGACGGCCGTGAGGTTGACCTCGGCCCCCTGAGCAGCGGGAACGACGTGGCCCGCGTGCGCTTCGACGATCCGGCCGCGCCCGAATCGGACTGAATTCATTCAGGCGGGGCCGGACATCCTTCGGCATCCGCCCCAACTGGAAGCGATATGGCACTCGACGATTTCGACGAACACGAACAGGGCGAACGCGTCCGCCAGTGGCTGCGCCAGTACGGCGGCGTGGTTCTGCTGGGCCTCGCCGGCGGCATCGCCGCGCTTGCCGGCTGGCAGTACTGGCATACCCGGGAGCGCGCGCACGCCGCTGAGGCTCAGACCGAATATCAGGAACTCCTGGAGGCGCGCACCCGTAGCGACTCGCCCGCCGTGGAGGCGGCAGTGTCCAGGCTGCGCGCCGAGTACGCGGATACGGCCTATGGCGCTTTCGCCGCGCTGGTGCAGGCCCGGGATGCGCTGGACAAGTCGGACTACGCCGCAGCCGAAGCGGCGCTCGAATGGGCCCGGAGCTCGACGCTCGCCCCGCCGGCCCTGGCGGCACTGGTTGAATTGCGGCTGGCCCAGGTGAGGTTCGCCAAGGGGGATGCCCAAGGTGCGCTCGACGCGCTGGCGCGGGTCGGAGCGGGCCTCTACAAGGCGCCGGTCGCTGAGCTGCGTGGCGACGCTCTGTCGGCGCTGGGGCGCGTCGACGACGCGCGCGCTGCCTATGACGAGGCGCTGGCGGCACTGGAGTCGGGCAGTCCGCAGCGCGACTTCGTCTCGATGAAGCGCGACGACCTCGGCGCCCCGGCTGCCGCCGCGGGCGACGCGACGGAGGCGGCCTCGTGAAGCGCCTGATCGGGCTCGCCGTGCTGGTCGCTGCGGGATTGGCCGGCTGCGACTGGATCAAGTCCCCCGGGGGCGAGGACGTATCGCCCCCGGCCGCGCTGACTGAGTTTTCCGCCAGCTTGCCGGTCACCCGATTGTGGGCGCGCGATCTGGGTGACGGCGCGGGCAAGGCGGGGTTGCGCCTGCGACCGGCCTACAGCGACGGGCGCGTGTTCGCAAGCGACTCCTCGGGCTCGGTGGCGGCGTTCGACGCCGCCAGCGGTGCTCCGGCATGGCGGGTCGACCTCGGGCAGCCGCTGTCCAGCGGCCCTGGGGTCGGCGACGGCCTGGTGGTGGTCGGCGGCATCGACGGCGCGGTTTCTGCGCTGTCGGCGACGGACGGCCGTCAGCGCTGGGTCGCCCGTACTTCTTCCGAGGTTCTCGCGCCGCCGGCCGTGGCTGCGGGCGTCGTGGTGGTGCGCGCGCAGGACGGGCGACTGTTCGGGTTCGATGCTGCCGACGGCAAACGGCGCTGGGTGTTCGATCGCGGCGTTCCGCTGCTGTCGCTGCGCGGCAACGGGCCGCCGCTGGTGGCCGACGGGGTGGTCTATGCCGGGTACGACAACGGCAAGATCGTCGCCCTGAACCTGTCCGACGGCATCCTACGCTGGGAGCAGACCCTGGCCCAACCCGAGGGCCGCACCGAACTCGAGCGCATGGTGGACGTCGACGGGGAACTGACGTTCGGCCGCGGCGAGCTGTTCGCAGCAAGCCACCGCGGCCAGGTCGGCGCCATCACTCCGGACAACGGCCGATTGGTGTGGTCGCGCGAATTCTCCAGCACGGTCGGCGTCGCTCTGGCCGGCGACCGGCTGGTGGTGGTCGGCGTCGACGGCGCGGTCGCCGCGCTCGACGTTCGCAGCGGCGCGGCTTTGTGGAAGCAGGAGGGCCTCGCATTCCGCTGGCCCGGAACTCCCGCGGTGGTCGGTAGCCATGTGCTGGTCGGCGATTTCGAAGGCTGGCTGCACTGGCTATCGATGGAGGACGGCTCTTTTGCAGCACGCCAGCGCCAGGGCGACGCCGGCATCCGCGCCGCGCCGCTGGCGGTAGGCGATGTCGTCTATGTCGCCAGCGCCGAGGGCGAGCTCGCCGCTTGGCGGGTCGGCGGCTGAGGAGTCCGGCGCGCCGATCCGCGCCGCACGCCATTCCGTGGACGCCGCCCCGCCGCACGTCGTCGCCTTGGTCGGCCGTCCGAACGTCGGCAAGTCGACCCTGTTCAACGTACTGACGCGATCCCGCGACGCGCTGGTGGCGGATCGTCCCGGGGTGACCCGCGACCGCCACTACGGGGTCTGCCGCGGTGACGGCTGGGCCTTCGTCGTGGTCGACACCGGCGGTCTCTACGGAGACGGTGATGAGCTGGCGGACCTGACCCGCGGCCAGGCCCGGGCCGCGATCGACGAGGCCAGTGTGGTGGTGCTGGTGGTCGACGCGCGCGAGGGCCTAATGCCCGGTGATCACCGCATCCTCGACGACCTGCGCCGCACCGGCAGCGCCTGCGTGCTGGCCGTGAACAAGACCGATGGCCTGGACGAGGTCGCGGCGCTGGCGGAATTCAGCAAGCTCGGGGTGCCGGTGGCGGTGGCCGTCGCCGCCAGCCACCGGCGCAATGTCGATCGTTTGGTGGATGCGCTGCGGGAGTACCTGCCGGCGGCGGCGGAAGGTCCGTCGGGCGTGGAGGAGCCGGATCGGGTGCGTGTGGCGATCTGTGGGCGGCCCAATGTCGGCAAGTCGACCCTGGTCAACCGCCTGCTCGGCGAGGAGCGGGTGATCGTGTCCGAAGTCGCCGGCACCACCCGCGATGCGATCGCCATCGACCTCGACCGCGACGGTTGGCGTTATCGCCTGATCGACACCGCCGGCGTGCGGAGGCGCGCTCGGGTCGACGACGCGATCGAGAAGTTCTCGGTCGTCAAGACCCTGCAGGCGATGGAGCAGGCGCAGGTCGTGGTGGTCATGCTCGACGCAAGTGAATGCGTGACCGAGCAGGACGTGACCGTTCTCGGGCATGCCTTGGAAGCCGGTCGCGCGCTGGTGGTGGCGGTCAACAAGTGGGATGGGCTGGACCGCTATCAGCGGGATCGCTGCCGTACCGAACTCGATCGCAAGCTCGCGTTCGTGCCTTGGGCACTGCGCGTGTTCATCGCCGCGCGGCACGGTTCCGGACTCGGGGAACTGGTCAAGGCGATCAACCGCGCGTGGCGCGCGACGCGCTGGGAGGTGTCCGCCGGCGAACTGACCAAGGCGCTGGAGATCGCGGTCGCGGCCCATCAACCGCCGCTGGTGCGTGGCCACGCGCCCAAACTGCGGTATGCCCACCTCGGGGGCCACGATCCGGTGCGGGTCGTGATCCACGGTTCGCGCCTCTCGGCGGTCGCCGACTCCTACCGGCGTTATCTCGAAAACACCTTCCGGAAGCGCTTCCGGCTGGATGGCGCACCGATCCGGCTCGAATTCCGCGAGGGCGAGAACCCCTACGAAGGCAAGAAGAACGAACTGACCGCACGCCAGGTACAGAAGCGGCGGCGTTTGCTCCGCCACGCGCGCGGTCGCTGATTCATGCAGCGGGATCCTGCGCGCGAGACCGTGCTCGGGGTGGTGCTGGCCGGCGGGGCGGGGCGGCGCGCCGGCGGTGCGGACAAGGGCCTGCTCGACTGGCATGGCCGACCTCTGGCGGCGGCGGTGGCTAGACGCCTGCGGCCGCAGGTCGACGCGCTTTGGATAATCGCCAACCGCAATCCTGCCGCCTACGCCGTCTGGGCCGACCGGGTGCTGGCCGACGCGGTCGGAGGCTTCCGCGGCCCGCTGGAGGGCATCGCCACCGCGCTCGCCGACTGCGACCGCGACTGGGCGCTGTTCGCCCCGGTCGACATTCCCGACCTGCCATCCGACCTCGCTGCGCATATGCTGCGTGCGGCCCGGGCGGCGGGCGCGGGCGTCGCAGTTGCGCACGACGGCGTTCGGCGCCAGGTCTTGTGCATGCTGGCGCGCCCCGCATTGTGGCGGTCGGCCCGCGACCGCCTGCAGCGTGGCGACGCCGCAGTACACACGTGGCAGGATGCGTGTGGCGTGCTGGAGGTCGATTGCTCCGATGCGGATGGCGGATTCGCGAACCTCAACGACTGGCCTGCAGCGTGATCGATCTCGATGCCGCGCGCGCCGCGATCGTCGCCCGAACCGGATGGGCAGCGGCGCCGGTCGAGCAGGTGCCGCTGGCGGCGGCCTTGGGCCGCGTGCTGGCTTTCGACACCCCGGCCCCGCGTGCCATCCCCGGCTTTGCCCACGCGGCGATGGACGGCTATGCGCTTCGCGGCGCGGACCTGGACCCGTCGGCGACGACCCGTCTGCGCCTGCGCGGCGTGGTGTTGGCCGGCGACGGCGTCCCCGCGCCGTTGCGGGTCGGCGAGTGCCTGCGCATCATGACCGGCGTGCCGCTGCCGACCGGCGCCGACACGGTGGCGGTGCGCGAGATTGCGCGCGAGGACTCCGGCGCGGTCGAGATTGCTCCTGGCACCGCGCCGGGGGCCAACGTTCGCGCGGCCGACGACGACTTCGCCGCCGGCGCGACGGCGCTGCGGGCGGGGCAGCCTGCAGGGCCCGCTGCGCTGGGCGTGCTGGCCTCGTTTGGCGCGCTGACGGTTGCGGTGCGCGCGCGGCCGCGGGTCGCAGTCGTGGTCTCCGGTGACGAACTCGTCCCGCCGGGCGCCTCGCCGGGTCCCGGTCAGCGCCACGACAGCAATGGCAGCCTGTTGCCGGCGCTGGCCATCGCGAGCGGCGCGGCGCTCGCTTCGGTGGTGCACGCAGGCGACGATCCGGCGGTGCTCGAGCGGGCGCTGCGCGACGCGGCCGCCGACGCTGATTTCGTGTTGACCACCGGCGGCGCTTCGGCGGGCGATGCCGACTTCCTGCCGGCATTGGTCGCGCGAATCGGCGAGCGCGTGTTCTGGAAGGTCGCGATGCGCCCCGGGATGCCGGCCTTCTTCGGCGTGGTCGGCGGTGCGCCCGTGTTCGGGCTTCCAGGCAATCCGGTGTCGGTGTTCGCCACCTTCCACGCATTGGTGCGACCAGCGCTGGCGCGATGGCTTGGTGCGACGGCGCTGGACCCTCCACCGGTCGCCGCGCGGTTGGCGCAGGTGGTGGACAAGCGCCATTCGCGGGTCGAGTTCCGGCGTGCCCGGGTCGAGGTCGACGCCACCGCGACGCTTCGAGTGGCGCTGCATCCTTCGATCAGTTCCGGGGCGCTGCGCAGCGTCCTGGAATCGAACGCGCTGGCCGAGCTCGCGGCGCAGCCGCGACGCTGGGAGGCGGGTGAGGTCGTTCCCGTCCACCTGTTCGGCGGTGGCTTCGCGTGAGGCTGCACGCGCCGCCAGATCTGGAGATCGATCCCGGTCCGGCGCATCGGCTGGTCGGGCAGGGTGCCGTCCTGCTCGACGTGCGCGAGCCCGGCGAGTGGGCGCTGGGCGCGCCGGACGGGGCATCCCTGATCGCGCTGGGCGATCTCGAGGCGGCGGCGACGCGCCTGCCGCCGCCTGAGACTCCGGTGCTGGCGATCTGCGCCAGCGGCCGGCGATCCGCTCAGGCCGTGCAGTGGCTGCGCGCGGCCGGCTGGAGCGCCGCAAGGTCGGTAGCCGGCGGCTTCGAACGCTGGCGCGCCGAGGGCCTGCCCTGGGCGCCGCGCAGCACCCTCGATGCCGATGCGCGCGAGCGCTACGCGCGCCACCTGCTGTTGCCCGAGGTGGGAGAAAGTGGCCAGTTGCGGCTGTTGCGCTCACGCGTGCTGCTGGTCGGCGCAGGTGGGCTGGGCTCGCCGGCCGCCTTGTATCTGGCTGCCGCCGGAGTGGGATCGTTGCGCATCGTCGATCCCGACGTGATTGAGCGCAGCAACCTGCAGCGGCAGATACTGCACCGGGACGCTGGTGTGGGCTTGCCGAAGGCGGCGTCGGCGCGCGAGGCGCTTCTGGCACTCAATCCGCGGCTTTCGGTCGATGCCGTGCAGGCCAGGGTCGATGTGGGCAACGTCGGATCGCTGGTCGCCGACGCCGACGTGGTCCTTGACGGCACCGACAACTTCGCTGCGCGCTACCTGCTCGATGCCGCCTGCCAGGCGGCGAGCAAGCCCTTGGTCTACGGCGCGATCCACCGCTTCGAGGGTCAGGTGTCCGTGTTCGGCGGCGCCGACGCCTCGCCCTGTTACCGCTGCTTGTTTCCGGATCCGCCGGCCGTGCGGGACGCGCCGGATTGCGCTGCAGCCGGCGTGCTCGGCGTGCTGCCGGGGATTGTCGGCAGCTTGCAGGCGGCCGAGACGATCAAGCTGCTGCTCGGTATTGGGGTGCCATTGCGTGGGCGCCTGTTGCACGTCGATGCACGCGGAATGACCTTCCGCGAACTGCGTGTGCCGCGCGACCCGAGCTGCCCGGGCTGTGGTCCTCCGTCGTTGCGGCGTCCGCCGCTGGGGCTTGGGTCGCTCTGCACGCCGCGCTGAGCGACGGCGCTCGGAAGGGCGAGGTTGGCACGTCGCGGAACGCTGACAAGGCGATCTGGAAACGGCGGCCTGTCGGGGCTGCGGCCACGGGTGCGTTCGGCTGAGCGGCGAGGCGGCCTCGCGCGTCGGCGCCGTTCGCAACGGATTGTCACTTTCCCTGTCGCGGCCCGGCTGCCCGTGTTACCACTGCGCCGCGGGTCGGGTGACTCGGCGGCGCGGGCGGTTTTCGCAGCGGCTGCTGCCGTGCAGGGTGGGGGCTCGTATACCGATCGGTCGACAACAACGCAGGAGCAAACATTCCGCAGGGTTGCTTCAGTTCCACAGTGCGCCACGGGGGGGGGGTATGGCCGCGTCAAGATGGCAGCTGTTTTTTCCAGCGTTTCTCGGCGTTTTGTTCCTGGGGTCTTCGCTGCAGGCGGCGACCCGGCAGTACACCCACGACAGCCTCGACCGGCCTGAATCGGCATCGGCGCTGCCCGGCGCGCAGGCGCGCGGTTGGAACGAGGCGACGATTGAGGGTCCGGGCTGGCACTCGGGGCGTCGCGCCCCGGTCACGCCAGAGGAGGCCGACGCGGCGATGCGCGCGCGGGGCGCTCCGCCGCCAATCGATGCGCCAGCAGCGGCCGAAACGGGTTCGGAAGTCGGGAGCGCCGACATCGCGCCCGGGAAAGGTTCCAGGCTGCCCGCTGTACCGGAAACGATTGCCGATCTCGCAAGCGCGCTGAAGAACGATCCGGACCTGATCTTTCAGCACGTCCGGGACAACATCTCGTTTTATCCCAAGTGGGGTGTGCACAAGGGACCGGAGGGCGCGCTGCTGGATGGCGCCGGGACGGCCTTCGATCAAGCACTGCTGCTTCGCGATCTGCTTCGCGCCGCGGGATTCACGGCGGACGTCGTTCGCGGCAACATCGCGCTTCCGGCGTCGATCGCTGCCAGCTGGATGGGCGTGGAGTCGGCAAACCTGTGTACGTTCACGGACCGGCTGGCCGACGGAGGCGTTCCAATCCTGGGCAGTTGGGGGAGCGTTGCGCCCGCGCCCTGTGGCACCCCGACGCACTTCGGATTCAGCCACGTGTGGGTGCAAGTGGGTATCGGTGGCACGGTGTTCGTGTTCGACCCATCGATCAAGCCGCGTGCGGTTCATCCGCGTCCCGACCTGGCGGCGATCACCGGCTACAGCAGGACGGCATTCCTCGGCAACGCCCGGCTGGGCGCGACCATCACCGCGGATTCGGTGCGGAATCTCAATCGGGCCAATGCACGCAACGACCTGGTGAGGTATGCGAGCAATCTTGCCGCATACATCCGGGCCAACAACCCTCATGGGGGACTGCAGGAAGTGCTCGGCGGTCCCGGGCCGGTGCAACACTCGTGGGCCACTCCGCCGCGGCGCACGTCGCTGCCGAGCTGCGCGCCGCTCGCTTCGAGCGTTCCGTCGGAGGTATGTCAGGTCGCCGCACCGGTGGTGCTGCGGGAGGGAGATGCCGACCCCGTACGCAATCTTGATTCTTACCGCGTGATCTTGCGACTGGAGATTTCCATTGCGAACAGGCCCGCGATCGGCAGGATCTATACAGCCGACGCACTCTATGGCAAGCGTCTGAGCCTCACATTCAGCGATTTCATCCCTGAATTGCGTCTGGACGGCGTCGTGCAGTTCAGTCAGCCTTACACGGCTGAGGGCTCGGAGGTCACCATCGCCGCGTCGGTGAGTCATCTGGCCGACGGGACAGCCGCGCAGTCTGCCGTGATGCGGGGAACAGGCAGCCGCGGCAATGCCTTCGTCATCAGTCACGGTTGGGGCCCCACGAGCGCCGCAACCGTGGCGCGGTACGAACGGCGGCTCGCTGGGATGAAGGCAGCGCAGGTTCCGCAGGGGGCCGCACTCGAAAGGTTCCGCGACGACGAGATGCTTGCCGGCGGACTGGCAGTGATGGGCGCGCAATGGTTGGCGCAGTCATCCGCGAGCCAGGAAGTCGTTGATCGCGTCGCCGGTTCATCGACGCTTTGGCACCACGCCATCGGCATCATCGGGATGCACGGTGGCCAGGCATTCGTCGATTGGCCCATGAGCAGAACCACGGTCGCCACGCGCGATCGCAGCGCGATCCGCCCCGTGGCCCTGGCTGGACAGCTCGCGCTCAGCGTTCTGGAGTCGTCCGTGTTCGAGCAACTGACTCCGGTTCCGATGGCTGCGTCGACCGTCAGCCTGTTGGATCAGGCGGTGGCAACTGGCGTCTCGGTGCTGAGCGCTACCTCGGCCAACTACACCACGATCCGTCCGATTCTGGTTTCTTCCGCTCCGGCCGGGTTCGGTTGCAACCGCTACATGGACATGTTCGACGCCGCCATCGCAGCCGGCCGGCGTGTCATCGTCCCGGCCGACTGCCGCGTGATGGTCGACAAATGGCAGGGTGTTGGCTTCCTCGAGGCGTCGGCCGGAGGCAGCAGCGCAACACTCGTTGCTGGCATCCGCGGCGAAATGACGCGCCCCTGGCAAGGGGGCTTTCCTCCATATCCCAACCTTCCACCAAACCCGCTGTTCCAGGGGGTTCTCAATTCCTCCCCGAGCGATTTCACCATGTCGCTCACCGATGTCAGCGTTGGCGTTGGCGAGTTTCCCTATGGGCTGACGTTGCAGCGCCTGTACAGCTCCGGGTCGGCGCACCAGGATGGTCCGTTCGGACGCGGTTGGTCGCACAACCTCGGCGGCTCTGTTCGGGTGTCCGAAGCCGGGCTGCGTGCGTTGGGGGCAGGCTCGGCGCTGGACGCAGTGGCCAACATCGTATCGAACATGGTCGGGCTGGACTTGATGTCCGATGCCGAAGAACCGCTGGTCAACATGGTCGCTGCGGCAGTCGGTGCGAAATGGGCTTCGGAACACTTGGACGAGGCGGCGGCTGCGGTGCGCGTGGGCGCATCGTCCGAGGTTTTCGTGCGCCTTCCTGATGGCACTTACAATCCGCCCCGCGGCAGTTCGGCTCGACTGGTGCTCAACAGCGGTGCGTTCACTTACGAGACCAAGGATCGAACGCGGCTGGCATTCAATGCGGCGGGCGAACTGGAGACCTACACGCTGGCGAACGGGATGCAAGCCCGATTCACTTACGTCGGCGGTTTTCTGACATCGGTGTCCAACAGCGTCGGTCACGCCCTGCAACTGGAGTACGACGCCGACAATCGGATCCGTGGCGTCAAGGTGAACACGGGTGGCCCGGGTCCCGGCGTCGCGCCGTTCCGGCTGGAGGCTTTTCCACCCGGGCGGGCATTGGAAAGGGGCACCGCGCTCCTCATGCCCGAGCGTCCATGCGGTCCGGGCATTGTGCCGCAATACCGTTGGCGACGCTGCGGCGAGATCGAACCTGACCGGAAGCATCGCTTCTACGTCATCGGTCGGCAGAAGGGTCCCTCCGAACCGACCTGCCAGGTGCAAGGCGAATGGTCCTGTCCCACCGGCACTTCGGGGTCGACATCGCGGTCCCTGGGCGGCTGGCAGCCGTCCACGCCGGTGTGGGAGGTGCCGAAGGAGGATTGGTGGCGCGGCGAAGTGGAGTGGTACGCAACGGGCCAGACCTACACTTCCGTGCACGGAATCACGCCAATGCTTTGGTATTGGCAGTGGTATGAAAACATCCCGTGGCTGGTGGACGTCGGCGGGGCCTTCAACATCGAGGGGTTTGTCTGGAGCGGGATCGGGGACCAGGTTCGGAGCCTGGGTCGAGGCACCTGGTGCTACCAGTCCAACTGCTATGGCGGGCCCAGGCCATTCCCCGACGTCCTCATCCGCACGATGAGGTACCGCGAGACACCGCAGCATCCATGGCAGTCGCTCGAGTACGGTGGCTTTCCGTATGTGCCGGGGCCGGAGCGTGAAGTCGCCTATGGCTACGGGGACCACGGCAGCCTCCAGGCGTTCAGCAATCGACTGCAGCGACTGCTTTTCCAGTACGACGGCACGGGGCGGTTGGCGGGCGTCAGCAACGGCGTCACGCCAGGTGCGCCGGTGCAGCGCATCGAGTATCGACGCGATGGCAGCCTGCAACGAATTGCCGACTATCTCGGCAACGTGACCAACGTCTTCTCGACGGGACGGCGATACGAGGTCGAAGGGCCGTCGGGAGCACGGGAAGTCGCATTCTTCGATACGCAGGGCCTGCCGGTGCGGACCATCGACCCGCTGGGGCGGGTCACGAGCACCGAATACGATTCGGCCGGAAGGGCTGTGCGCGTCACCCTCCCCGAGGGCAACAGCGTCGAGTACGTCTATGATGATTCGGGTTGTGCCGGTCCCGAAAGACGCTGCACGCACAATGTGCTGCGCATTGTGGAGCGACCGAAGCCTGGCAGTGCGCTGGCAGTGCGGACGACGGTCAACACCTACGAGGGTCTCTTCAACCGGTTGGCGTCCACCACCAATCCGCGCGGCCAGCGGACCGACTACACCTATCACGCCGGACACGGGGAACCGGCCACGGTGACGATGCCGGCGCCGGCGCCGGGACTGGAGCGTCCGCAGACGACGCTTGCGTACACCGCATTCGCTCCAGCCGGGTGGCCGACGTTCTACCTGCTGGGCAGCGAAGTCAACCGGGTCACGGGGTTCGCCGACACCACCGCCACGGTTCGGACCTATGACGCGGCCAACCGTTATGTGCCCGCGACAGTCGTGGTGGATGCCGGTCCGGGCAGGCTGGCACTGACGACCTCGTTCACCCATGATGCCATTGGCAACCTGACGCGAATCGACGGCCCCCGCGGCGATGTCGCGGACGTCACGACGCTGCAGTACGACGGTTTGCGTCGCCTCACACAGATGACCAATGCGCTCGGCAGGATGGAACGGCTGTTCTACGACAGCGATGGGCGCCTCGTGCGTACCGCGCGCCAGGAAGGTGCGGGTTGGTTGGTCGACTGCGTCCGATATTCCGCCAACGGACAACCGACGCGCCAGTGGGGTCCGGCTCGCATGGCCTCCGACGGCGTCTGCCCGCCTGAGTCGGCTCCGGTGCCGATCATGGACCGCAGTTTCGACAGCGAGGGTCGCGTGGTCAGCGAAACGCTGGCGCTGGCGACCGGAGAAGGCGGTCCCCGAACCACGACTTACTCCTACACCGCGGATGGTCGTGTTCAGGACATCACGCGCGGCGCCGGAACGCCGGCGGCCAGCACGACTCGATTCACCTACACGCCCAACGGCATGCGCGCCACGCTGCGGGACGGTCAGGGCAACCTGAGCACGTTCGAGTACGACGGCTACGACCGGCTCAGCCGGCTGCGCCATCCGATACCTGCTCCGGGGTCGGGCATGTCATCGACGATCGACTTCGAGGCGTACGCCTACGACGCCAATGACAATCTGGTGACCCATCGGCTGCGGAACGGCAGCGTGGTCAACCTGGCTTACGACCAGCTCGACCGGTTGACGGCCCGGACGTATCCGGCCGCGGCCGACAGCGTGGCCTACACCTACGATTTGCTGGGCCGGACGCTGAGCGCCGTGCGAGCCGGCCATGCGATCACCTACGCCTGGGACAATGCCGGCCGCATGACGCGAACCACCGCAGGTGGGCGCACGCTGACGTACGAGTATGACGCTGCCGGCAACCGGACGCGGATGACCTGGCCTGACGGGTACTTCGTGACCATGGGCCACGACGTGCTGAACCGCACGGACGCGATCAGGGAGTACGGCAGTGCCAGTCTCGTGACCGGCTTTGCGTATGACGACCTTTCGCGGCGCACCACGGTGAATCTGGGGAACGGCACGATGACCCGATACACCTGGGGCGACCAGGGCGCCCTCTCGGGGTTGGTGCACGACCTGGCGGGCGCGGCGGCTGACGTGGGTTTCACGCTCTCGCGCAACCAGGCCATGCAGGTCGTTGATCGAGGCATCAGCAATGCGGCCTATGGTTGGGCGCCGCCTGCTGCCGGCACGCACAGTTACATGCCCAACGGGCTGAACCAGTACGCCATGGCGCGCGGTTTTGCCCTCAGTCACGATGCGCGCGGCAACCTGATGGGGGATGGCACCTGGGCCTGGACCTACAACGACCTCAACGAACTGGTGTCGGCGACCCGGAGCGGTACCGGCGTTGCGCTCAGCTACGATGCGGAGGGTCGGATGCGCCAGGAGGTGCTCACCGCGGGGGCGCCACCGGACGAAGGTGACATGGTCGTCGAAATGACGGGGGCAGCCAAGGTTTTCCTGTATGACGGCGCCGACCTCGTGGCCGAATACGACGGCGACGGCGTGCTGCTTCGCCGGCACGTCCATGGCCCCGGTGTCGATGAACCGATCGTGACCTACGAGGGTGCGGGCACGACCAACAAGTCCTGGCTGTACGCGGATCAGTCGGGCAGCATCGTGGCAAGCGCCGACGGCACCGGAACCCGGGCGCAGTCGCAGGGCTACGGTCCATTCGGCCAGCCGGGCAGCACGACGGGCACGCGATTCAAGTACACCGGGCAAGCGTATCTGCCGAGCCTCGGCCTGCACTTCTACAAGGCGCGCTTCTACTCGCATGATCTGGGCCGCTTCCTGCAGACTGACCCTGTCGGCTATGCGGACGGCCCCAACCTGTATGCCTATGTCGGCAACGATCCGGTCAACCTGGTCGATCCGACAGGAACAACGGGCGAGGTCCTTCATGGTGCCTTTCCCGGCAATCCCGTTGCCTGGTATCCGGACGGCCCGCTCAACGGCAATCGCGACAACTGGATTGCCGGGCCGTTGAAACGTTTGCCATCTTTAAGCCCGCAGAATATCCAGAATCTCTACGAAGCGGTGCGCCAGACTGGCCAGATGATGGACAAGGTCAAGTGGATGGGCGAGTTCTGGGGCTGCGTGATCGGGGCCGCCACGTGCTCCAACCCGGCGCCTCCGCCGGGGCAGGTGTTGAGGCCGACGCGGCCGCCCACAGCGGCCGAAGTGCTCCGGCCGCTTCCGAGTTCCAAGCCACCCGGCCCCTGGTTCAGGATCGAGAGCGAGGAAGGGGTCAACAGCCGCAAAGGCAGGGCGCTAACCCCGAGACTCCCCGTCCCCACGGGAGTCCTGAATCCCGCCGGCCGTGGCGGTGCTACCCCTAGCC
>DHLY01000058.1:9119-21120 GCA_002405525.1 Proteobacteria bacterium UBA4656 | reverse complement strand
GTGCCTCGCCAATTGACCCTCGATCGAGCACCGCAGGCCGCATCCAGTCGTTCGGCCTGCTGGTGCTTCCGGGCGGCTGGACGGGCAGTGGTGGTGCGTCGCTGGAGAGGCGACGGCTCGCGACCTCCAGTCGGTTGCCGGCGGCCGGAGTCAGTGGCCGGGCTTCGCGTTGTGGTCGAACGCAGCCTGCTGCGCCGGCGTGGCTTCGCGCTGGTGGCGTGCCTTCCACTCCGCGGGCGGCATGCCGTAGATCCGCTCGCGGGCGGCATCCCGGTCGAGCGCGACGCCCTCGGCGGTGGCGGCCTCGCGGTACCAGTCGGCGAGACAGTTGCGGCAGAAGCCGGCGAGGTTCATGAGGTCGATGTTCTGCACGTCCGGTCGGGCGCGCAGGTGTTCGACCAGACGGCGGAAAGCGGCGGCTTCGGCCGCGGTCCGGGGATCCATCAGCGTTGACTCCGGGGGATGCGCGGCGCCAATTGTAGCCGCACGGCGCGGGAGCCCCGATAATGCGGCTCCACCCCAGCAGGCTGCCGCCGTGCCGGCCAGGATCCTCGACGGACGCAAGATCGCCGAAGGCGTGCTCGACAATGTGCGTCGCCGCGTGAAGCAGCGGGTCGCTGCCGGCAGGGCCGCACCCGGGTTGGCCGTGGTGCTGGTCGGCCACGCCCCGGCCAGCGCTGTCTACGTGCGCAACAAGCGCCGGGCCTGCGAGCAGGTGGGATTCGTGTCGATCGACCACGATCTGCCCGCCGATACGCCGGAATCCGCGTTGTTCGAGCTGATCGAGCGGCTCAATGCGGACCCGTCCGTGCACGGCATCCTGGTGCAGTTGCCGCTGCCGCCGCACATCGACCCCAACGGACTGATCCAGCGCATCGACCCCGCCAAGGACGTCGACGGCTTCCACGCCGAGAACGTGGGCCGGCTCGCCCTGCGCCAGCCCGGCCTGCGGCCGTGCACGCCGAAGGGCGTCATGACCCTGCTCGCCCACACCGATCGGCCGGTGCGCGGCAAGCGCGCGGTGGTGGTGGGCGTGTCGAACCACGTCGGCCGGCCAATGCTGTTGGAACTGCTGCTCGCGGGCTGCACGGTGGTGGGCGCGCACCGCTTCACCGAGGACCTGGCCGCCGAGGTGGCGCAAGCCGACATCCTGGTGGTGGCAGTTGGCAAGCCTGGGCTGGTGCGCGGAGAGTGGGTGAAGCCGGGTGCGATCGTGGTCGACGTCGGCATCAATCGGCGGGCGGACGGAAGCCTGGCGGGCGACGTGGCCTTCGAGGCGGCGGCCGAACGGGCGGCCTGGATCACGCCGGTTCCCGGCGGGGTAGGGCCGATGACGGTGGCCATGCTGGTGCAGAACACCCTCGAGGCGGCGGAGCGCCGCGGTTGAGCGGTCGCCGGTACGACAAGCGCGTTGCCAGCGCAAGTGCGACCGGCTTGTCGTGCCGCAACATCGAGCCGGCTACAATTCCGGCATGAAGCGGTCGACCGGTGCGCGACGGGCGAGCGACGGACTGCGCGGCGCGCTGGCCGCGCTGCTCGCCGTGCTGCTGCTCGGCGGATGCGCCAGCTTGGTCGGTCGCGCGACCGCCGGGCTGGGTCGCGACCTGGGCGCCGGCGTCCTCAACCAGGACGATCCCCAGACCGTGGCCGACGGCTTGCCGGCCTATCTGCTGCTGATCGACGGGTTGCTGACCTCGAGCCCCGACAGCGCCGACCTGCTCCTCACCGGAGCGACGCTGAACGGCGCCTATGCCGGGGCCTTCGCGCCGGAGCCGGAACGGCGCCTGCGGCTGGCGCTGAAGGCCGAGACCTATGCGCGCCGCGCGACGTGTCTTCGCGCGAAAGATCTGTGCGCGGCGCTGCAGCAGCCGTACGAGGAATTCGCGGCAGCCGTCGCGCGCCTTCGCGTGCGCGACGTACCCGTCGCGCATGCGCTGGCAGTGGCATGGGCCGGTGTGTTGCAGGCCGATCCGTCCGATTGGGAGCGCATCGCCGATCTGCCGCGGGTCGAGGCATTGCTGCAGCGCACGCGCGCGCTTTCGCCGCGTCATGACGGCGGTTCGGCTTCCATGTATCTCGGCGTGCTCAACTGCCTGCGTCCGGAGAGTCTCGGCGGACGTCCCCGCGATGGCATGCGTTACTTCGAGGAAGCGTCGGCGCTGTCCGGTGGTCGCAACCAGATGGCGAGAGTGCTGGACGCGGAGTACTGCGCGCGTCTGCTGTTCGACCAGGAACGGCACGACGCGCTGCTGGCGCAGGCATTGCAAGCCGATCCGGTCGCCCCGGGGCTCACGCTCGCCAACACGCTCGCGCAGCGACGCGCGCGGCTGCTGCAGGAATCGGCCAAGGACTATTTCTGAAATGAAGCTGCCATCGTTCGCCGCCGCGCTGCTCGCCCTGGCGCTCGCCGCTCCGGCCGGCGCGGTCACGACACTGAAGATCGCCACTCTCGCGCCCGACGGCAGCGGCTGGATGCGCGAGATGCGCGCCGGCGCGCAGGCGGTCAAGGACCGCACGCAGGGACGGGTGGAGGTCAAGTACTTCCCCGGCGGCGTGCAGGGCAACAGCGACGCGGTGCTGCGCAAGATGCGGCTGGGCCAGTTGCAGGGCGGCGCGTTTTCCAGTTCCGAGATCGGTCCGGTGGTGGCGGATGCGCAGATCTATTCGCTGCCCTTCCAGTTCAACTCGCAGGCCGAGCTCGATGCCGTACGGCCGCAGATCGATCCCAAGGTGCGCGCCGCCTTCGAGGCCAAGGGTCTGGTGCTGGCCGGTATCGCGGGCGGCGGCTTCACTTATCTGATGTCGACACGCCCAATCCGCAGCCGCGACGACCTGCGTGCCGGCAAGGTATGGTTCCCGCAGGGCGACCTGATCGCCCAGGTCACCTTTGAGACGGGCGGGGTGCAGCCGATCCCGCTGCCGCTGGCCGACGTTTACACCGCGCTGTCCACCGGCATGGTGGACACCGTCGGCAACACCGTCTCGGGCGCGATCGCTTTTCAGTGGCACACGCGGATCAAGTACGTCGTCGATCTTCCCTTGACCTATGTGCTGGGCATGCTGATTCTCGACGAGCGCCCGGTGGACAAGCTCGCGGCCGAGGATCGCGCCGCGTTGTTGGATGAACTGGACAAGGCCTTCCTGCGCATCGACGCCAACAACCGCAAGGACAACGAGGCCGCGCGCAGTGCGCTGGCGCGGCAGGGTATCGCGATCGAGGTACCGCCGGCGGCGGAACGCGAGACCTGGCTCGCGATCGGCGTCGAGGCGCGGCGGAAGCTTGCCGAGCGCAACGCGTACTCGACTTCGCTCGAGTCCGAGATCGAAGCCTTGCTCGTGCCGGCCCGCGGCGGCTCGGACTGAGGCGCGGCCGGCGTGGACTCCGGCACCGCCGCGCCCGTTCCGTCGCTGGCCACGCGCCTGCTGCGCGCGCTGCATGTCGCCGAGACCGCGCTGCTGGTGCTGGCGGTGCTGGTCCTGGTCGGCCTGTCTTTCGCGCAGATCCTCGCCCGGGCCCTGTTCGACGGTGGGTGGGCGTGGGTCGATCCCTTGTGCCGCGCGCTGGTGCTGTGGACGGCGATGCTGGGAGCGCTGGTGGCCGCGCGCGACGACCGCCACATCAACCTCGACGCTTTCAGCCGACTGCTGCGTGGCACGGCGCGGCGGGTCGCACGCATCGCGACGCTGTCGTTCGCCGCCGCCGTCAGCGGGGCGCTGGCCTGGTACGGTTGGCAACTGGTGCAACTGGACCGCGCGGCCGGCACGCTGGCCTTCGGTGGGGTCATGGGTTGGCAGGTTCAGCTCATCCTGCCGTTCGGCTTCGGCCTGCTGGCCGTGCGCCTGTTCCTGCGCGCCTTCGTGGCGCCACCGGCCGCGCCATGACCTGGGTGGTTGGCGCTGCGCTGGTGCTGCTGGCCGCGCTCGGCGCGCCGCTGTTCGCCCTGATCGCTGCGATCGCCCTGCTCGCCTTGCATGCGGGAGGCGCTGACCTCACCGTGGCAATGGTCGAGTTCTACCGCCTTGCCGACATGCCGGTGCTGGTGGCGATCCCGTTGTTCACGCTCGCCGGCTACCTGCTCGGCGAGAGCGGCGCACCGCGGCGCCTCGTGCGCCTCACCGACGCCCTGCTGGGATGGATGCCGGGTGGGCTGGCGGTCGTCGCCCTGTGCGCATGCGCGCTGTTCACGGCGTTCACCGGCGCTTCTGGCGTCACCATCGTGGCGATGGGCGCACTGCTGTACCCGGCGCTGCGGCAGGCCCGCTACGGCGATTCGTTCTCGCTGGGGCTGGTGACCAGCAGCGGCAGTCTCGGACTGCTGTTCGCGCCCGCAGTGCCGCTGATCCTTTACGCCATCGTCGCCCAGCAGCTCAACACCGATCCGCCGGTCAGCGTGGATGCCATGTTCCGCGCCGGCTTGCTGCCTGGCCTGCTGATGATCGTCCTGCTTGCGGCCTGGGCTGTGTACGCCGCGCCGCCGCTCGAACGTGGGCCGGGCCGCATCGACTGGCGCGAGGCGGGACGCGCGGCGTGGGACGCGCGCTGGGAAATCCCGCTGCCGCTGCTGGTGCTGGGCGGTATCTACTCCGGCACGCTGGCTGCCAGCGAGGTTGCGGCGGTCAGCGCCGCCTACGTGCTGCTGGTCACCTTCGTACTGCGGCGCGAGATCGCGCCGGCGCGCCTGGTGGTGGCGATCCGCGAGGCGATGGCGCTGGTCGGCGCAATCCTGCTGATCCTCGGCGTGTCGCTCGGCCTGACCTACTGGTTCATCGACAACGGCGTTCCCGAGCGGCTGTTCGACTGGATCGGCAGCCGCGTGGACGGCAAGATCGCTTTCCTGCTACTGCTGAACCTTTTCTTGCTGGTGCTGGGGATGCTGCTCGACATCTTTTCCGCCACCGTGATCATGGTGCCGATCATCCTGCCGATCGCGCTCAAGTTCGGCATCGACCCGGTACATCTCGGGATCGTGTTTCTCGCCAACATGCAGCTCGGCTACTTCACGCCACCGGTGGGCATGAACCTCTTCATCGCAGCCTACCGATTCCAGCGGCCATTGCTGGAAATCGTGCACGCCTGCGTCCCGTTCTTCCTGATCCTGCTGGGCGCGGTGCTGGTGATCACCTACTGGCCCGCGCTCTCGCTTGCGCTGGTGCGCTGACACGCGCCGCGCCGCATCGGCCCGGCGGCGAAAGTGCCGCCCTGCGCGGGCGGGGTGCTCGGTGGGCGAACGCGTACCGCGGAGTCAGCGTCCCGCCCCCACCGTGCCCGGCCGCCGGGGCTGGGTCGATGCGCGTTACCAGGGTGACGGTGCGCTTCTTGCCCCGGCCGCAGGCAGCCATGGCGAATCAACGTCTTGCGAGGCCTGCGCGTCGCCCTCCCCGGGCTTGCCGCTCGTCGTCCGCTGAACACCGCGTGGCGTAGGCATCGTTCGGCATTCCGCTCTGCGGAAGGCATCGCTGCGACGCTCCGGGCGGCGGTCGCATTCGGGCATGGACCTTGCTGGCTGCTCCCACGGGCGTCGAGTCGCCGTGGGTCCGTCGGTGTCCCGACGCTCGAACGCGTCGGGCGAGTGCGCTGCGGAGGCGAAGATGCTGGTGGTGTTCGTTGACGACGAGCCTGGCGTACTGCACGGCATCGAGCAGATGCTCTTCGCCCAGCGGGTGCCGTGGGATGTCTATTGCGTCCCCGATCCGGAAGAGGCGCTCGAACTGATCGACGGCAACCGGGTCGACGTGGTCGTCGCCGACTTGCTGATGCCGAAGATAGACGGCGCGGCGCTGCTGCGCCGCGTGCGCGATCGCCATCCGGAGGCGCTGCGGATCGTGCTCTCCGCGGCGAACGAGCCCGAACTGCTGCGGCGCGCCTTCGACGTCGCGCACGGGTTCCTCGCCAAGCCGTGTACGCCGGAGGACCTGGTGGCCCAGGTCGAGCGCGGCCTGCACCTGCAACGGATGCTCGTCGACCCTGCGCTGCGCCGGATCGCCAACGATCTCGGCGCGTTGCCGCCCGCGCCCGCGTGCTGGATCGAGCTGAATCGCCTGCTGGAGAACGAGCGCGTCGGCATCAGTGAAGTGGCATCCCTTGTCAGCCGCGATCCGGGGCTGGCATCGAAGGTTCTCCAGTTGTGCAACTCGGCGTACTTCTCCGCCGGGCGTTCCATCGCGAACATCGATTCCGCGGTTCGTCATCTGGGCTTCACCGCGGTGCGCGAGCTGGTGCTCCTCACCGAGGGCTACGCCCGCTTCAACGTCGATGCCCATCTTGTGTCGCGCAGCCAGCGCGAGGCCGCGTCGGCTGCCGCTTTCGTCCCGGCCCTCGGGCTCGATCCGGTGCAGGGGGAGGTGGCACGGACGGCAGCCTTGTTGGCCGGTATCGGCGACGTGCTGCTCGCAAGGAGTCCGATGCCCGCCGCCGATCGCGACGCCATGGCGCCCGCGCTGGGCGCATACCTGCTGGCGCTTTGGAACCTGCCGCCGCCGGTGATCGAGGCGGTGGCATTGCGCGAGATGCCGGCGCAGGCCGGTCCAGGAATCGGACCCGCGCAGGCAACGCACGTGGCAACGCGCCTGGCACGCGGGCGCGGTCCTGATGAGAGCTGGTTGGCCGCCGCCGGCCTCGAAGCCATGCTCCCGCGCTGGCGGGGACAGATGGAGCGGCTCACTTCGGTTCGGCGCTCCTGAAGGCGAGTCGTCCCCGCGCCGGGCAGCATGCCTGCCGGTGGCGGGATGCGGCGGCCGCGGCTACAATGTGCCGCTTCACTCGGCCGGAGGTGGAGCATGCGGATCCTCACCGAAGCGCTCACCTTCGACGACGTGTCGCTGGTGCCGGCGGAATCGAACGTGCTGCCGCGCGACGTCAGCACCGCCACTCGGTTGACCCGCGGCATCAGCCTCAACATCCCTGTGGTGTCGGCCGCGATGGACACCGTCACGGAGTCGCAGCTCGCCATCACCATGGCCCAGGCCGGCGGCATCGGGATCATCCACAGGAACATGCTGATCGAGCGCCAGGCGCTCGAGGTGAGGGTCGTCAAGAAGTTCGAGAGCGGCGTGATTCGCGACCCGATCACCGTCCGCCCGGACACTTCGATCCGCGAGGTGATGGCCCTGACCCGCGCGCGCAACATCTCCGGCGTGCCGGTGGTCGACGGCGCGGACCTGGTCGGCATCGTGACGTCTCGTGACTTGCGCTTCGAGACCCACCTCGACGCCCCGGTGCGCACCATCATGACGCCGAAGGAGCGGCTGGTCACGGTCGGCGACGGCGCTCCGGACGACGAGGTACTTGCGAAGCTGCACCGCCACCGGATCGAGAAGATCCTGGTCGTCAACGACCGCTTCCAGCTGCGTGGACTGATCACGGTCAAGGACATGCAGAAGTCGAAGGAGAACCCGTTCGCCTGCAAGGACGAGCAGGAGCGGCTGCGGGTCGGCGCAGCGGTCGGCGTGGCAGGGGACACCGAACAGCGCGTCGCGGCCCTGGTGGATGCCGGCGTGGACGTGATCGTGGTCGACAGCGCGCATGGCCACTCCGCCGGCGTGATCGAGCGCGTGCGCTGGGTCAAGCAGCGTTTTCCAGGCGTGCAGGTCGTCGGCGGCAACATCGTCACCGGTGAGGCGGCACGCGCGCTGGTCGAGGCCGGCGCGGACGCGGTCAAGGTCGGAGTGGGGCCGGGGTCGATCTGCACCACGCGCATCGTGGCCGGCGTCGGCGTGCCGCAGATCACGGCGGTGTCGATGGTGGCGGCGGCGCTCGCCGGCACCGGCGTACCGCTGATCTCCGATGGTGGCATCCGCTACTCCGGCGACCTTGCAAAAGCGGTCGCTGCCGGAGCGTCCTGCGTGATGATCGGCGGCATGTTCGCCGGCACCGAGGAGGCGCCTGGCGAGGTCGAGCTGTACCAGGGGCGATCCTACAAGTCCTATCGTGGCATGGGTTCGCTCGGCGCGATGGCGCAGGGCTCGAAGGACCGTTACTTCCAGGACGCTGCCGACGCCGAGAAGCTGGTGCCGGAAGGTATCGAGGGCCGCGTCCCGTACCGCGGCCCCCTGCGCAACATCGTTCACCAGTTGGTCGGCGGCCTTCGCGCGTCGATGGGCTACGTCGGCTGCGCGACCATCGACCAGATGCGCGAGCGCCCGCAATTCGTACGAATCACCAGCGCCGGCGTGCGCGAGAGCCATGTGCACGATGTGGCGATCACCAAGGAAGCGCCGAACTACCGGATGGAATGAGGCGGAAAAGCAGGGTATGGGGCCGAGGGTATAGCGCCCGGCGGTCCGACCTATATCCTGGGCCCTGTACCCTGGCTCCCATGCAGAACATCCACGCCGACAAGATCCTCATCCTCGACTTCGGGGCGCAATACACGCAGTTGATCGCGCGGCGCGTCCGCGAGATCGGGGTGTACTGCGAGATCTGGGCCTGGGACCACGACCCTTCACAGATCGCCGCTTTCGCGCCGCGCGGGATCGTGCTGTCCGGCGGGCCGGAATCGACCACCGAACCGGGGTCGCCGCGCGCGCCCGAGGCGGTGTTCGACGCCGGGGTGCCGATTCTCGGCATCTGCTACGGCATGCAGACCATGGCGATGCAACTCGGCGGCCGCGTCGAGGGCGGGCACCACCGTGAATTCGGCCTTGCGCGAGTCGAGACTCGCAGGCCCTGTCGATTGCTCGACGGTCTTGGTGAGCGCGGCGCCGACGGTGCGGCGCAGATCGGGGTCTGGATGTCGCATGGCGACCGCGTGACTGCGCTGCCGCCGGGATTCGCGGTCGCCGGGTCGACCGACAGCGTCGAGTTCGCGGCGATGGTCGACGAGTCGCGGCGCTGGTATGGCGTGCAGTTCCACCCCGAGGTCACGCACACCAGGCAGGGCGCCGAGATGCTGCGACGCTTCGTGGTCGAGGCCTGCGGCTGCGCCACCCTGTGGACGTCGGCCAACATCATCGAGGACGCAGTCGCACGCGTGCGTGCGCAGGTGGGGGGAGACCGCGTGCTGCTCGGGCTCTCGGGCGGGGTCGATTCCTCCGTGGTCGCCGCGCTGCTCGAGCGTGCGATCGGCGGCCAGCTCACCTGCGTGTTCGTCGACACCGGGTTGCTGCGCTGGCAGGAGGGCGATCAGGTGATGGCCACCATGGCCGAGCACATGGGCGTACACGTCGTCAGGGTCGACGCTGCCGGACGCTACTTCGCGGCGCTCTCCGGCATCGAAGACCCCGAGGCCAAGCGCAAGGTCATCGGCCGCCTGTTCGTCGAGATCTTCGAGGAAGAGGCGAACAAACTCGAAGGCGTGAAGTGGCTGGCGCAGGGCACGATCTACCCCGACGTCATCGAGTCCGCCGGCAGCAAGACCGGCAAGGCTCACGTGATCAAGAGCCACCACAACGTCGGCGGCCTGCCCGAGCGCATGCAGTTGAAGCTGGTCGAGCCGCTGCGCGAGCTGTTCAAGGACGAGGTGCGCCGGATCGGCGTCGAACTCGGCCTGCCGCGCGAGATGGTCTACCGCCACCCGTTCCCCGGCCCGGGGCTGGGCGTGCGCATCCTCGGCGAGGTCAAGGCTGAGCACGCGCGGCTGCTGGCGCAGGCCGACCACATCTTCATCGATGAGCTGCGCCGCAACGGCCTCTACGACCAGGTCAGCCAAGCTTTCGCCGTGTTCCTGCCGGTGAAGTCGGTCGGCGTGGTCGGCGACGCGCGCGCTTACGAGTGGGTGATAGCCCTGCGCGCGGTCGAGACGGTCGACTTCATGACCGCGCACTGGGCGCACCTTCCCTACGAGTTCCTCGACCACGTCAGCCGCCGCATCATCAACGAACTGCGCGGCATCAGCCGCGTGGTCTACGACATCTCCGGCAAGCCCCCCGCAACCATCGAGTGGGAGTGAGCGTGGGGCCCCCGCCTTCGCCCGACGACGAACGCTGGATGCGGCGCGCATTGGCGCTTGCAGATCGCGCGCGCGACCGCGAGAACGAGGTGCCGGTCGGCGCCGTCATCGTGCGCGACGGAATGAAGGTCGCCGAGGGCATGAATCTCAACATCCGTCGCCGCGATCCCACGGCGCACGCGGAAGTGGTAGCGATGCGCCGCGCCGGGCGCCGCCTCCACAACCACCGGCTCACCGGATGCACGCTTTACGTTACGCTTGAGCCCTGCGCAATGTGCGCGATGGCGATGGTGCATGCGCGAGTGGCGCGCGTGGTCTACGCCGCGACCGACCCAAAGACCGGGGCCGCCGGCAGCGTGTTCGACCTGCTCGAATCGCCGCGCCACAATCACCGCATCCGGGTCACCGGCGGTGTGCTTGCAGGCCAGGCGGGGCGCATGCTCAGCAACTACTTCCGCGCCAAACGCGGCAAGCTACCGCTCGAATCCTGACGCCGTTCCGACAATCGCCATGAACCATCCGCAAGAGAACCATCTGATTTGGGTCGACCTCGAGATGACCGGGCTCGACCCGCAGTCCGATTCCATCCTCGAGATCGGGACCATCGTCACCGATGCGAACCTCGAAGTGGTCGCTGAGGGCCCGGAGTTCGCCATCCACCACCCAAGCGAGCGGCTGGAGGCTATGGACGAATGGAACCGCACCCAGCATGCGAAGTCTGGGCTCTGGGCACGGGTTCTGGCGTCGACGGTCAACCTCGCAGCGGTGGAGCAGGCCACCCTCGACTTCCTTGCCCGCCACGTGCCGGCCGGCAAGTCGCCGATGTGCGGCAACTCGATCTGCCAGGACCGGCGCTTCCTGGCGCGGCTCATGCCGCGGCTGGAGGGGCATTTCCACTACCGCAACCTCGACGTCAGCACCGTCAAGGAACTGGCCCGCCGCTGGGCTCCGGCGGTCTGCGCAGGGTTCGTGAAGGACTCACAGCACACTGCGCTGTCGGACATCCGCGATTCGATCGCCGAACTGCGCCACTACCGCGGTTTCATGGGCCGGCTCGGCGGCAACGTCGATTGAGGCTCCTCCGCGGCCTCAGCCGCGACGGTGCCGCGCCAGCCGAAGCCAGGTGTCGACCACGGTGTCGGGATTGAGCGACACCGACTCGATGCCTTGGTCCATCAGCCACTCGGCAAGGTCCGGGTGGTCGGAGGGGCCCTGGCCGCAGATGCCGATGTACTTGCCCTTGCGGCGCGCGGCCTGGATGGCCATGGACAGCAGCGACTTGACCGCGTCGTTGCGCTCGTCGAACAAGTGGGCCACGATCGCCGAGTCCCGGTCCAGCCCCAGCGTCAACTGGGTGAGGTCGTTGGAGCCAATCGAGAAACCGTCGAACAGATCGAGGAACTGGTCCGCGAGCAATGCGTTCGAGGGAACCTCGCACATCATGATCACCTTCAGGCCGTTTTCGCCCTGCCTGAGTCCGTTGCGCGCGAGTACCTCCAGCACCTGACGCCCCTCGTCCAGCGTGCGCACGAAGGGAATCATCACCCAGGCGTTGGTCAGGCCCATCTCGTCGCGCACGCGGTGCATCGCGCGGCATTCCAGCGCGAAAGCATCGGCGAAGCCCGGGTCGACGTAGCGGCTCGCCCCGCGGTATCCGATCATCGGGTTCTCCTCGTGCGGCTCGTAACGCTTGCCACCGATGAGATTGGCGTACTCGTTGGACTTGAAGTCCGACAGCCGTACGATGACCGGGTTCGGCGCGAAGGCGGCGGTGATGGTGGCGATGCCCTCCGCGAGCCGGTCGACGTAGAACGACACAGGGTCGGCATAGCCGGCCATCTTGTCGTCGATGCGCCGACGCGTTTCTGGGTCCTGGCGGTCGTAGTCGAGCAGGGCTTTCGGATGGACGCCTATGTGGCTGTTGATGATCATCTCCAGCCGCGCGAGCCCGACTCCCGCGTTCGGCAGCATGGCGAAGTCGAGCGCGCGCTCGGGGTTCGCCACGTTCATCATGATCTTCAGCGGTGCCGGCGGCATCGCGTCGAGGTTGGTGGTGATCCGCTCGAACGGCTTGACGCCGTCGTAGACGTAACCGGTGTCGCCTTCGGCGCAGG